>DATHOA010000236.1:0-6949 GCA_035485475.1 Steroidobacteraceae bacterium
GAGTGCTCAACCAGCGCGGCGATCGGGCCCAGGAAGTGCGTCACGAACTGCGGGATCTGCTCCTCGGCCAGCTTGCTGAACCCCACCGCGTCGGCGAACAGCAGCGATACCAGCGCGCGCTTATCCTCAGGGCGTGCATCGGCCTGTGAGGAGAGCCACTGGTCCGAGGGTGCCCGCGGACCGGGCGTCGGCGCATAGTCCTGCCCCCTCAACGTAAGCGGATCGATGGCGTGCACCGGCTGACCACAGCTGCGCCAGCGGCCGATCGCGGTCGCGGTGCCGCCGGCCGCGCCCGGCCGGCCGTCCCAGACCGCCAACGCCCGCAGCTGGCCCTCGATGCCGCGCGCGCGCGATTTCGCCAGCCCGAACATCAGCACATTCGCATAGGCCAGGTAGACTTCCGTCGCAGCGTGTCGCGAGGCATAGGTCACCTGCTTGGCGGCCTTCATGACGCGGTGAAAGCGCTCGACCCAGTTTTCGTTGCCGCCCGGAAGAACGCTGGCCTGCACGAACGACTCCGTATCGCTCGGCAGCACGATGTTGATCTCGCCACCGAGCTCGAGCATGGCCTCGAGGAACAGGATGTCGGCGCCGCAGGCGGCGGACGCGAACGCCACTTTGGCGCGCACTTCGCCCAGGTAACGCTTGATTTGCGCAAAGACCGCCTGTTCGGCACTGGGAGGAAAGCGCGCATCGGTCCGGTCCGGGGCATCGACGAGGTGGCCGGTGAATACCACCACCACCGGCGCCGGCAGCCACTGCTCGAGCAGCTGCGGGTCGCGGCCACGCGCGCGCAGGATCAACCGCGCATTGCGGCGCGTGGAGGCCAGATCACCCAGGTCCTTCGATGCCAGTGCCGCCGCCGCCTGGTAGTGGGCGCCCGCTGCCTCGAGTTGATCCTGGACGAGCGCCGCCTCCCCCAGCGTCGCTTCCAGCCAGTAGTGATCAGCGGGCTTGCGATCCGCCGCCACCAGCGCGTGCTCACAGATCGTTTGCACCTCGCGCGCCGTGATCGCTGCGGCTGGGACGTCCCCCAGCAGCAGCTGCAGGGTCGCCGCATTGATGCCGCTCCAATACCGCGTCGCGCGCCCGGCGGCG
The DNA here is from genome assembly GCA_035485475.1 of Steroidobacteraceae bacterium. Classification (GTDB taxonomy): domain Bacteria; phylum Pseudomonadota; class Gammaproteobacteria; order Steroidobacterales; family Steroidobacteraceae; genus DAIDKA01. The sequence goes on from DATHOA010000236.1 coordinate 1,099, forward strand.
AAGGATTCGCTGTAGAGGGACTGCGCACGCAACAGATACTGTTGCTTCAGCGTCGGATCGCGGGCCTCCTCCCACAGGTCCTTGTAAGTGCGCGCCAGCAGGCCGACCGTCTCCTCGTCGCGATGGCCTGCCGCGTACAGCTTCGCGACCAGCGTATTGGCCAGCCCGGTGGCCCGACAGCGTGCCAGGGCCAGTGCCTGCAGCACCTGCAGCTGCGAATCCTGCGGCCACAGCAGCACCGCTTCGCGGGTGACATCGTAGGCGAGCAGCGGCTCGCCGGACCTGAGCAGCTGTCGCGCCACTTCGCCATAGCGCTGCGGCTGCGTGGACCAAAGCGCCTTGTCGCGCGTGGCCCAGCTCGCATACAGGGAGGACACATCGGGTGACTCAGTGCTCATGGGGACCTTGGCCGTGCTGGCCGGCTACCAGGGCCGGCGGAAGGGATTGACGGGCTCGTCCATGCCGCGCTCGCGGCGGAACTGGGCCCAGCTCTCATTCTCCAGCAGCGCCTCCTCACCCAGCGCAATCGCGATGCGCGCCGTCGCGCCGGAGGGGTGGCGGCGCAGCCGCCGTCGGGCCTGATCATAGACTGCCTGCATGCGACCGTAGTGACTCGCCTGGTATAGCAGGCCCAGCTTCGCGACCAGCGCCACGATCGCAGCCGAGACCGCCGGACACAGAAAACTCACCAGGCTGACGCGCAGCCGCGTGGGCGTCGACAAGTGGTGCTGTGCCAGCATGTACACAACGGACGCGCTGACCCCGAAAACGAAAATCCCGGCCACCAGGTAGCGCAGCCGGGCCTCGAGTCTGGCGCTGCGTGCCTGGGTGCGCACGAAGTACTCTTCCTGATCGTCGATCCAGCTTTGCAGCACGCCCGTGGCCGAGGGCTCCGGGAGGCCGGCCGGCTTGAGCGGTGGTGGATTCGCCGCCGCCACGCGCCACAACGCCAGCCGGATCCACCGGTACTCGAGTGGCTGGCGGATCAGGTAACAGACGGCAACCGAGCGCGCGAGTCCACAGGCACGCCAGTAGTGCTGCACCCGCAGCCCCTCGGCCAGGGCCCGACACTCGACGAAGCGGCTGTGCAGGTCACGGCCCCGTGCATAGAGATAGACGCCATAGGAGGTCGCGATCAGCAACACATAGCCCAATAGCGCATCGTTCTGGAATTCAATGTTGGTGCCGGCCACGGTCGTGAAGCACCCATAGAAGAGGGCGGCGACGGCGGCCAGCACGAAGATCGTGTAGAAGAGGAAGTGGATCTTGCGCTGGAAGACCAGCGCAAGCGCATCGGCGCGGGCATACAGGGCTTCAATGGTCGGCTCGACGCCGACGGGGTCCGTCGGCACACCGGGCTGGGTGCTCGAATCCCGATTGAAACGGTCGGTGCGCACCATCAGCGGGTTGTCCGGTTTCGGGTGACCCAGCCGATCGCGTACCGGTCCATCGATGCCGAAGCGCGAGATCCTCTGGCGCAGCTGCGCCGCGCTTGCCGATAGCTGCAGGCGGATGACCTCGACTTTCAATTCCGCCTCAAATTCGATCAGGTCTTCCTCGAGCAGCTCCGCGCCGGCTGGCGTGGTCTCGGCATCCGCCGGCGTGAGCTGCGAGATATCGATCAGCAGATGGCAGAACAGCGCCAGCGCGCCGGCCGGTGGTTCGACCACCGGAATACCGCACGCCGCGGCGGCCGCGCCGGCAATCACGCGCAGCGTCGATTCGGCGCGGACGTGCAATACGAAGGGCGAGTGCGGATAGCAGCCGCAGCGCGCACGAAACTCCGCTTCGAGGAACTCGCGCAGACCCCATGGATCGAAGCCCGCGAACTCCCCTTGCGACTGCAATCCGATGACGATCGGCACTCCCGCCGGGACGTTCGGCACAGCCGCTACGGCAGCACGCTGACGTACGGCGTCTGCTGTACATCCTGCGCCGAACGCTGCAGGTCAGTCAGCTGGTTCACGACCGCCAGAACCTCCAGGGTGTGATCGATGCAGGATGCGTCCTTGCCCGGCTGGGCGTCCCCCCCCGAGCAGGGTGCAAGTTCCGCGTTCTGCCACTGATCGGCAAGGCTGTAGCGCGGCACGTAGTAGGTCTGGCCGCGATAGCGCACCGAGAATCGGGATTCTTCACTGCCACTGGTACTGCTGATGTTGAAGAAGTAATCGCCGCAGTGGGGGTCCAAACCCTGATTCACCAGGTAGCCGCAGAATCCAAATGTCAGAATCGGATGCAGCGCCATGATGTCGGGTCGCGAGCTCTTGTTGTTCGAGGAGTGCTGGTAGGCCTGGATGGCTTCCTGGTAGGCCGTCAGATCGCCCAGGAACTGAATGATCTCGCCAACCGAACGGATTTCCATGCGGATGCGCGGCTTCGGATCCGCCTGCGTCGTCAGCATCTTCTCGTCTTTGTCCGGGACATGCAGCTGCTCGATCATTCGACCGAAGCTGGTGCAGAAATCCGTGACCCGCGCATCGTTCGGGGCCACGAACTCCGGAAAGGCCTGCACATCCTGCGTCTTATTGGTGTCGTCGGCATCCGCGCTGCCACTGGTGCCGATAGCCGGCCCCGCACAGGCGCTCTCCTCCTCTTCCGCTGCCGAGCCCCGGGCCTGCGCCCTCGACAGGCACAGCGCCGTCGTGGACGCGGACTTGCCAAACAGCGAAAGCGTATTGTCCGTCTTGTTGTACTTGACCGAGGTCTTGGTCGAATCCAGCGACGCCATCGCCGCAATGACCCTGGCCAGATCCACGTTGTCGAGTGAGATCGACTCCAGTATGACTTTGGGCTGCGTCTTTGACTGCGCCGTGAAGCTCGTGAGATTGTTGATCAGTTTCAGGTAGTGCAGAAAATCCGACTGGCCCCTGCAGGTGTCCATTTCGTTTTCGGCAAACGTCGGCTTCGCGGAGCCCGATGCGGGTGGAACCGTGTAGAGCGCATCAATCGCATCGCGCGGCGAGTTGCGAATGCGGATGGTGTGTTCGACCGTGCCGCCCTTGGCCGCTTCAGCCACCGTTACATCGATTGCCGAGAAGAACAGCAGCAGCACCACGCGGCGGTCCAGACCCCGATCCAGCCAGTACTTGACGAACTTGGGGTCAATCGGGGTTGCCATGCCGGTGATGAAATCCTTGGTGGCGAGATTGTCGAGTTCGAAGCTCGGTGCCATCTGTACACCCGCACCCGCCTGGAGCGTATTGCGCGCGGTTGATTTGTTGGCGGGACCGAACGGCCACACTCCCTGCACCGAGGCATTGGTGGTGACGGATTCGTGAATCGAAGGGATCTCGTCAAAGTGCAGGGGAGCCTTGTCCTTGGCACGCAGGATATTGAGCACCAGCAGCTTGTCCGTGGTGTCCTCGATGATGTCGTCAAAGGACATCGCCTGCGAACGCACCACGGCATTGGATGCAATGCAGCCGCACAGGCTCATTGACAAGGTCAGCACAATTACCAGACGCATTCTTTCTCCCCAAGCTGCCCGGGCGTTCGCGACCCGCCACTTATCGCCCGACTGTACACGACTTGCCGCGGCAGTGGCTCACCGAGACCGCAGTGCAGCAAGAGGCGGGTGGGGCATACTCATTGCGCTGCATACCCGAGGAGACTGCGATGATGGATCGATGGACTGTCGCCCTTGGCCGGCGCGTGTTTCTGACGACCTTCGTGGCTGTCAATGCGCTGACATTCTCGACGTTGGCGCCGGCTACCGCCGATCCGTCCGCACCCGCTGGCACGGCCAGCCTGGGGCTGAAGCAATACGTGCTGCCGGATCACACCGCCTCGGTAATGCTGCCGCAGAACTGGAAGGTCACCCAGACCGGCGTCGCCCTTATTGAGGCGCAGGGGCCCAATGGTGAGATGGCCATGTTTGGAATTCTGATTCCCGCCCACGACGGGAGTGCCACCAGCATTACGCCCACCGTGCTCAATCAACCCTATTCGGCCGGCGCGAAGGATAAATTCACGCAATCACTGAATTGGGTGCGCACGCGCAACGGCAAGGGCGCCGTGCCGGTCGACTTCAAGAGCGAGACGCCAATCAAGAACGCGCCGACGGCATTTGGCAACTGTAGCAATCTGACGGCGCTGGTCGGCGACGCCAGCCAGGGTCAGGTGGCCGTCGAAGCTGACCTGTGCTCGATGCCCGTGGATAGCGCCGGCAACTACAAGAATTTCTTCAAGGTGGTCGGCGTGTCGGCCGGGCTGGCCGCGCAGGAGCGCTCGTCCTTGGAAGCCATACTCGGGAGCTATCAAATCAACTCCGCTGCCCTGGCACAGGTGCAGAAGGCCGGCTCCGCGCCCAAGACTGGTGCAGGGGCGACTGCCACCGCAACCGCGCCCGGCAAGAGCGCCGCAGCCAACAGTTCAGCCCTCACCTGGGCTCAGGCCATTGCCCAGGTCAATGCCATGAAACAGGCAAGTGCCATCACGAACATGAAGGCGAACGCCATCAATGCGGCAACCATGAATTCCATGATCGGCAGCACCAATGCCGCGAATAATTTCGACATGGGTGTGCTGCGTGGCGATACGCCGGTCTATGCCGTCGGCCAGTCGCAGCCCCTGTTCTGGCTCGGAAATTGAGCGCGCAACCCGCGCTTCACTCAACGGTTCGCTTCGAAGTTACCCGAGTGCTGTCCGTAGCTGATCGTGCCGACCATGTGGTTGCCCGTCACTGCGGCGGTGTAGGTGGTGTTGCCATTGGTCCATTGGGCGCTGGAGCCTGATTGTTGCCAACGCCAAAGGCTGGTCTGGCCCCCACTTTGCCCGATCACGGTGCCATCGGCCTGGAACGTCCCGGTCAAGGGCGTGCGTTGATTCGGGGGGTCGGTGTCCAGGTGATACCAACCCTGCCACACGCCCACGACTGACCCCTGCGCGGCCGCAGTCGGCTCGACGTTCGCGGCGGGTGCTGCCGCCGCGACGCGCTGTGCCGCGGCAAGCGCTTCCGCGGCCAGCGCTGTCGCGGCCTGCGGGTCCGATGTGGGCAAAGTCGCCGCCACCGATGGGGGTGCCTCGGCCGCCACTGCCGCGACCTTGGATGCGTGCCAAAATCCCCACCCGACGACAGCGCCAACGGCGATCACGACACCGACCGCCGACCCAACCATCAGCCTGGTCCTGCCGGTATTCACCGATGCAACAGGGAGTGTCGGCGCCACGGGCGGCGCGGCCACATCCTTGCCGCCAACGAGAGTCGCAATCTCGGTCATCAGCAATCGCCATTGCGGATCCTGTGCATTGCCATTCCAGCTGCGCAGGTCCGCCGCCTGGATCCGGCGAAATCCCATCGGTGGCAGGTCAGCCGCGATTTGAATGGGCAGGTATTTGCCGCCCTCTTTGGCGAGCGTCGCCTCTTCCTTCACCCAATCGCTGATGACCGAATTCGGCGACCAGACAATGATGCACGCCTTGGCTTCCCGGATACCGCGCGCAATGACGTCATCCCAGGTCCTGCCCGGGGGAATCGTATGATCCCACCACACCGAGAAGCCTTCCGCCTCCAGGGGCTTGACCAGATCCCGCACGAAGTCCGTGTCCTTGTGGGAATAGGAAATGAAGACATCCGACATTCGGGGAGGATGCTCCCGCCCTACCGTGGGCGCAAGATCCGCGAAAACTCGGCGACACGGAGGACTTGAATTCTAGCCCGTCTGCCCTCAGCTCCGACCAATGACTTCTGCTACGCCCTCCCCCGGGGCCACCGACAATGCGGGGTTGCTGGACGCCTATTCGAACGCGGTGACGGGCGCGGCACGCGTGGCCGCACCGGCAGTGGTGCACCTGGAAGCACGCCACAACTCACAGCGGGGAGTGCAGCGGGGCACCGGTTCGGGCTTCTTTT
>DATHOA010000237.1:0-12535 GCA_035485475.1 Steroidobacteraceae bacterium
GAGGAGGCGCTGGGGGAGGCCATGGCGCAGGGCGTGCTGCTCGATGCCGTCATCGCCAAATCCGAAGCCGAGCGCAGCGAAATCTGGGCGCCACGTGATGATCCGTGGCTCATCACCCAACATTACGGTGCCACGCTGAACTTCGATGTCAGCATGGCCATCGAGGATATGGCCGGCTACCTGGCCAACCTGCGCCAGGCGGTTGCGCAGCGCATCCCGGCGGGCCGCGTGTTCGCCTTCGGCCATATCGCCGATGGCAATCTGCATGTGATTGTGGCGCCGGGCACCAGCGATCCGGCGGTGCTGCGTTTGGGCGAGGAGCTCGCCTATGAACTGTTGCGCCCCATCGATGGCAGCATTTCCGCCGAGCACGGCATCGGGCTGGAGCGTCGGCACTTTCTGAACATTTCGCGCACGGCGCAGGAAATCGATGCCATGCGCGCCCTGAAGCGCGCCCTGGATCCCCACGGCATTCTCAATCCCGGCAAGGTCTTCGAGTGAGCGCGCTACCCGGACATCTGGCCAGCAAGCCCCGGCCGGTGACCGTCGCGGCCGTGCAGATGAGCTGCTCCTGGGATCGGGACGCCAACATTGCGCGCGCTGAAGGCTTGGTGCGCGAGGCGGCCGCCAGGGATGCGCGCATCATCCTCATCCCGGAATTGTTCGAGACGCCTTATTTCTGCATCGAGCAGGATTCGCGGCATCTGGCGCTGGCGCAACCCCTGGAGCACAACGCGGCGGTGCGGCACTTTCGCGCCCTGGCGCGCGAACTGCGCGTGGTACTGCCCATCAGTTTTTTTGAGCGCGACGGGCAGGCGCGCTTCAACTCCATCGCCATCATCGACGCGGATGGCGAAGTGCTGGGCGTGTACCGCAAGGCGCATATCCCCAATGGTCCCGGGTACCAGGAGAAGACCTACTTTTCCCCCGGCGACACCGGCTTCAGGGTCTGGAACACCGCGCATGGACGCATCGGCGTCGGCATCTGCTGGGATCAATGGTTTCCGGAAGCCGCTCGGGTCATGGCCCTGATGGGCGCCGAACTGCTGCTGTACCCGACCGCAATCGGCAGCGAGCCGCCGCCGGCGGTGGCGCTTGATTCGCGGGACCACTGGCAGCGCATCCAGCAGGGCCACGCCGCCGCCAACCTGATGCCGCTGATCGCCGCCAACCGCTTTGGGCTGGAGCGCTCGCTGCAGGATCCGCAACAGTTGTACATCCGCTTCTACGGTTCCTCGTTCATCACCGATGCGACCGGCGCCAAGGTGGCCGAGGCGCCGCAGGAAGGCGATGCGGTACTGGTCGCCAGCTTCGATCTGGCCCAACTCGCCGCACAGCGTGACAATTGGTACGTGTTTCGCGACCGGCGGCCGGATCTGTATGGCCCGCTGCTGCAGCTGGGCGAGCTTGGAGCGTAGCTCAGCGGCGCTGCGGTGCCTTCAGCGCCAATTCCTTGGCAATGGCGCGCAGACCCACCCGGGCGGCGCGCAACTCGGTGTCCGACAAAGAACGGATGCAGCGGTCAAGCGCGCCGGAGGCGCGTCCCACGGTGGAACGCAGCAACGCACTGCCGGAGTCCGTGAGGCGCAGCTGTACTGAGCGCCCGTCGCCGCGGTCGCGACGCCGACTGATCCAGCCACGCTCTTCCAGTGATTTCAGCGTCTGGCTCATGGCCGGTCGATTCATGTCCAACATTTGTGCCAGGGCCGATGCGCCGATGCCGGGAGTGGCCGCAATTGCCGCCAATACCCGATGGCTGGTGATCGGAGCGCCGGTGGCGCGCTCCAGCGCGCGATAATGTTCGCGCATGCGATCGATGATGGAGCGCATGGCAAACAGCGTCTCGCGACGCCGGCGGTCCCGTTGTAGGAGATTTCCGACAGCCATTTCCCGAATGTCTCGCATCACGGACAATGGTTGCAGCATAGCAAACATTGCGCGACGTGAAATGATGAGTGGCAGATTATCAGTCCGGAGCAGCGGATGGGATTCACCATGGGCGAGAGCGCGTCAATAGCAGTGGACCCGGTGCGTCCCCGGGGAATCACGCCGCCGCTGCATCGGATCGCGGATCACTGCGCCGTCTTCCTGGATTTCGATGGAACCTTGATGAATCTCGAGCGGCGTCCGGACCAGGTGGTGGTGGACGGCTGCCTGCTTTATCTGCTGGATGATCTGTATGTCGCGACGGCCGGTGCGACGGCGATTTTCAGCGGCCGCAGTCTCGATGACATGGATGCGTTGCTGACGCCGCTGCGCTTGCCGCTTGCCGGCATTCACGGTGCGCAGCGTCGCCGCGCAGATGGGGCGGTCGAGCGCTGCGCGATTCCCTCGACGGTGGTGTGGCAGACGCGCATGTCATTGCGGATGCGTCTGCGTCACTACGAGGGTTTGTTCATTGAAGACAAGGGCAGCGCCTTTGCGGTCCACTATCGCGGCGCGCTATCACTGTCGCTGACGCGCCTGCGGGCGGACCTGGAGGCACTGGCCAGCGCCTCCCGCGGAGTCTTCGAAGTGGCGCAGGGCGCCGATGTCCTGGAGTTGCGACCGCGCACCTGCGACAAGGGCGCCGCGCTGGTCAACTTCATGAGCGAGGCCCCCTTTGAGGGCCGCTTTCCGATCTTCATCGGCGATGATCACACCGACCGGGCGGCCTTCGATGCGGTGGCCCGTGTCAATGGCATGGGGATCGCGGTGGGCTCGCATGTGCATGCACCGTGGTGGCTGCCGGATCCTGCGGGGGTGCGCGCCTGGTTGCGCACCTGTCTGGGATTGGGTCATTGAGCGGCAAACCGGATCTGAATCTCGCGGTTATCGGCAATTGCCACATTGCCGCCCTGATTGACGATCCGGTGAGTGGCGAGCTGTGGGGCAACTTCCCGCAGACCTACAGCAGGGTCGGCATTATCGTCAGCGCGCTGCGCCTGAGCCGTCAGTGGGAGGAGGTCGTGTAGAGCGCGGTCCCGAGTGAGGCGGCAACAATGGCGGCAATGCCGATCAGCTGCCCGGTAGTGGGCAGTTCGGCCAAAACGATCAGTCCCATCAGCGTCCCGAGCGCCGGCTCGAGGCTGGTGAAGGTGCCATAGACGCGGATCGGCATGCCGGTAAGCGCGATCATTTCCAGCGAGAACGGCAGGGCGCTGGAGAACATTGCCATCACCAGGGCGGCAACGGCCAGGTGCGGCGTGATCGAGACGACGCCGGGTTGCACTATGGCGAGCGGTAGCACCAGCAGCGCGGCGATGGCCATGCCCAGCGCAATGATCCCCTTACCCTGACTGTTGCCGATGCGGCGCGCGAGCAGGCTGTAGGCGGCCCAGCAGACCGCCGCAACCAGCGCGAACAACACACCGACCCCGTCGAGCGGCCGGGCGCCCCGATGGAAGACCTGCGCAACGGGCAGCAACAGCGCCAGACCGAAGATGGCGAGTGCTACCCACAGCAGATCGATACGCCGATGCGACATGCTGATGGCCAGCCCCAACGGACCGATGAATTCGAGCGCGACCGCGATGCCGAGGGGAATGCGCTGCACTGCCAGATAGAAACACAGGTTCATGGCGCCGAGCGCCGCGCTGTACAGCAGCAGCAGGGGCCATTGCTGGCGCGGGACCCGCATGTTCCAGGGCCTGAGTATCGGGGCAAGCAGCAGGGCGCCCAGACCCAGGCGCACGAAAGTCGCGCGTTCCACGCCGATCACCGGGAACAGCTGTTTGGAGAAGGCCGCGCCAAACTGCACGGACACGATGGTCACGAGCAGCGCGGCGAAGGGTAGAACGCGGCCGGAACGACCCTGGGGCGCCGCTGTCACAGTGTGCATCGTTCGGGAATAATCTCTTGTGCAGTGCTGCATAATATCGCGCGGGCGTGCGAGCGGGGAGAATCGTGAAGTTTCTGCCTTTGGTCTGGTCGAATTTCGTCCGTAATCGTGCCCGTCTGACGTTCACGCTGATCGCCGTGGTCAGCGCCTTTGCGCTCTACGGCATGCTCGCCGCGATCGGTGATTCCTTCATCGGCGCCAATCCTTTCTCCACCAATGACCGGGTGTTCATTCAATCCAAATTGGGGTCCTCATTGCCACTGTCCTATGTGGCGCGGGTCGGTGCGCTGCCCGGGGTGCGATTCAGCCGCGCCGACTATGGGGTAGGCACCGGTGCGTACTATCAGGATCAGCGCAACTGGCTCGGGCCGGTTGCGGTCAGCGAGTTTTTCTCCTATGCCGTGGACCCGTCAGGCAGGTTTGTCTGGGATCCGGATCAGTTCAGACAGTACACGGCCGATCGCACCGGAGTGCTGGTGCACGAGGCGCTGGCACGTCAGTACGGCTGGAAGCTCGGGGATGTCATCCCGATCACGATGCCGGGGGCGGCCAGGGCGGATGGCACCACGGTATGGCCCATGACCGTGCGTGGCACCTTTCGCTACCACAATCCGGAGGAAAACACTCGCCAGATCCTCTGGCACTACGAATATCTGGATGCGGGCCGGGCGACGGATCGTGGCACCGTGGGCTTCATTGTGGCGATGCTCAAACCCGGCGTGAATCCCGCGCAGCTGGCCGGCAAAGTGGACGAGCTGTTCATGAACTCGGCCAATGAAACCGAATCCGGAACGCAGGACAGTCTGCGCCGCGACTATTTCAAACGCATCGGCAACATCACGCTGGTCACCGATCTGATCCTGATGGCGGTTTTTGCCTCGATGATGCTGGTGACGGGCAGCAGCCTGTTACAGAATTTTGCCGAGCGGACGCGCGAATTCGGGGTGCTGAAGGCATTGGGGTTTGCATCGGACCGGATCTGCCTGCTGGTTGGGTAGTCGCCAGTGGGGCGATCTGCATTTGAGCCTAGACCAGATGCTGCTGGGTGTGGGTCTCATGCTGGTCACCGGGGTGGTCACGGGGCTGATTCCCGCCATCCGGGCGCAGCGCCTGGCCGTTGTCGATGCCCTGCAGAGTGCACGACGATGATCCGTCAGGCCATGGTCATGACGGGACTGAATCTGCTGTCGCTGCCGCAACGCTGGGGTAGTGCGCTGATTGATGTCTTCGGTGTGGCATGTGTGGTCGCGGTGTTCGTGGGTCTGTTCGCGGTGGTGGCGAGCTATCAGGCGCTGTTGGTGACGGGCAGCGCCGACTCGGTGCTGCTGGTGATGAAAAGCGGCGCGGGGGCGGAGAACGACAGTAGCATCGCGCAGGATGATGCGGCCTCGGTCGTGACCGCGGCGCGCGCGGCTGACCCCAAGGTCGTCATCTCGCCGGAGACCTCGCGGCTGATCAGCGTGAAGCGGCCGCAGAATCATGACTTCGTAACCGTCGCCCTGCGCGGTGCCGGACCCGATGCGATCGCGCTGCGCGAAGGCATGAAACTGGTCGCGGGCCGGATGGTTCAGTCCGGTCGCTATGAGCTGCTCGTCGGTCGTGCCAGCCAGAGGCAGTTTGCGGGTTTGCAGCTCGGCAGCACCCTGCACCTTGCCGATTCGGACTGGCGGATCGTGGGTGTCTTCGCAGCCACTGCCACGGGTGTCGAATCGGAGGTGTGGGCCGATCTTGGCGCACTGCAGTCTGCCTACAAGACCGGAAATCGGATCAGCACGCTGCGCCTGAAGCCCACCAGCGATGCCGCCGCCGCAAGCATCCGTGAGCGATTGAAGGCCGATCCCAATCTGGGAATCGGCGTGCAGCGCGAACGGGATTACTTCCAGGGTTCGATCAACGGATTGTTCAGGACGATGCGGTTTTTCGCCTACCCCGTGCTGCTGGTGATGGCCATTGGTGCCGTGTTCGCGGCCTTGAATACCATGTACGGCGCGGTGGCCGCGCGCACCCGGGAGATCGGCGTAGCGCGTTCCATCGGTTTCGGCGCGACACCCGTGGCCGTGGGGGTGCTGGTCGAGTCGGTGCTGCTGTCAGTGCTGGGCGGCATTGTGGGAGTCGTCGTGATCCATCTGGCGCTCGATGGAATGCAGACCAATACGAACTTCCTGGGCGACACCCAGTTTGCCTTCAACCTCGTGGTACCGCCGGCGCTCATGCTGCAGGGCGTGCTGTGGGCGGCACTCATCGGACTGCTGGGCGGCCTGCTGCCCGCGGTACGGGCCGGGCGGCTGCCGATTGTCGAGGCGCTGCGCGAAACCTAAAGAAAATCAAGCGCTTTGGGTGCGGCCACCAGTAAGCCCGCACTTGGCTTAAACTCTCACCCCAACATTGAGGAGGGCTTTGCCCATGGCTGGGACGGAAACGGTTGTTTCGCATCAGGATCTGATGCGCCTGTACGAGCAGATGCTGCTGATTCGGCGCACCGAAGAGCGCCTGCGCGATGAGAACAAGGCGGGAAATCTACCCGGAGCGGTGCACCTTTATATCGGTGAAGAGGCGATCGCAACCGGCGTGTGCGCGAATCTGCGCGAGTCGGACATGATCACCAGCACGCATCGCGGCCATGGTCATTACCTGGCCAAGGGCGGCGATCTCAACGCCATGCTGGCGGAGATCTGGGCCAAGAGCACCGGCATCTGCAAGGGCATGGGCGGCTCGATGCATGTCGCGGATTTCTCCAAGGGCATCCTGGGCGCCAACGGCATCGTGGGCGCGGGTTTTGCGATTGCGACCGGCGCTGCGTATTCGGCGATGCTCGCGGGCGAAGGGCGGATCGTGGTCGACTTCTTCGGCGATGGCTCCTCCAACCAGGGCACGCTGATGGAATGTTTGAACATCGCCGCGCTGTGGCAGCTGCCGCTGGTGTTCGTATGCGAGAACAATACGTTCAGTGAATTCAGTCCGGCAAAGACCGTTACGGCGGGCGTGATCGCGGATCGGGCCCGTGCCTTCGCGATCCCCACGGAAGTGATTGATGGGAACGACGTGACGGCGGTGTGGAAGGCTGCGAAGACGGCGGTCGAGCGGGCGCGCAATGGCGGTGGGCCGAGCTTCATCGAGGCACACACCTATCGCATACAGGGTCACCTGGAGGCCGAGGATCTGTTCCTGGGCGGCCAGCGCTACCGCGAACCGGAGGAGATCGAGAGCTGGAAGAAGCGTGGTCCGATCGAGGTCACGCGCAAGCAGCTGGAGGCTGGCGGGCCTGCGGCCGTTGCGCAACTGCAGGAAATCGAAAAGCGCGTGATGGCCAAGGTGGATGCGGCCGTACGCTTTGCCGTGGACAGCCCGCCCGCCGATCCGGAGCTGGCATTCACACTGATGTTCGATGGACAAAGACCGTAAGGGGAGCAACTGACATGGCCAAGAAACGCTATATCCAGGCAATCAATGAAGCGCTGTTCGAGGAAATGGAGCGCGACCCGAAGGTCATCCTGTTCGGCGAGGACGTCGAACTTGCCATCATGGGCGACTGTCGCGGACTCACGGAGCGCTTCGGTCGCAACCGCATCCGCAATACTCCGATCAGCGAACAGAGTCTGACCGGCATGGCGGTCGGTGCCGCCGCCGCCGGGCACCGGGTGATCCTGCATCTGATGTTCTCGAACTTCATCTATACCGGCATGGACGCGATCGGCAACCAGATGGCAAAAATGCGTCTGATGTCGGGCGGCCAGGCAAAACTGCCCATCACCATCATCGCCAGCTACGGCGGTGGCGGCTCCAACGCTGCACAGCATTCGGACACGGCCTACCCGCCGCTGATGAATCTGGGCGGCATCAATGTGCTCACGCCGGCGACGCCGGGCGATGCCAAGGGATTGCTGAAGTCGGCTATTCGCGGCAATAACCCCTCGTTCTTCATGGAGGCCGGCGGGCGCGGCGGCGAGCAGGGAGAAGTGCCCGATGGCGAGCATCTGGTACCGTTCGGCAAGGCGCATATTGCCCGGGCCGGCAAGGATGTGACGATTGTGGCCATCGGCTCGATGCTCAAGCCCGCACTGCAGGCTGCCAAGGATCTGGCCGCCGCCGGGGTGGATGCCGAGGTTCTTGATCCGCGCACCCTGGTACCGTTCGACGACGCGGCGGTGCTGGCATCGCTGCGCAAGACCGGCCACCTGGTGATCTGCGACGAAGCGCGCGAGCGCTGCAGTGCCGCCAGTGAAATCGCGGCGATGGTGGCCGACCGCGGCTTCGGGTTGCTGAAGGCGCCCGTGAAGCGCGTGGCCGTGCCCAATGTGTGCATTCCCTATGCGCCCAATGCCGAAGCTCGGGTCATACCGAACGCCGAGAGCATTGCCCGCACCTGCCGTGAGCTGACCGGTCGCGCCGCGGCCGCTTGAGAGAGCCAGGAACAAGAGTCAAGCATGAAGATCACTTTGAAGTTGAACCGGGTCGGCATGAACATGCAGGAAGCCACCATCGCCAAGTGGCACAAGAAGGTGGGCGACAGCTTCGCCAAGGATGAGGCGTTGTACGAGATCGAGACCGAGAAGGTCACGCAGGAAGTGCTGGCGCCCGGTGCCGGCAAGCTGCTCGAGATTCTGGTGCCGGAGGGTGAGAACTCGCCGGTCAACAGCGGAGTATGTGTCGTGGACCTCAGCTCTTAAGCGCCAGCAGATTCCACGTTTCAACGATGGAATCGGGGTTCAGCGAAATCGACTCAATGCCCTCATCGGCCAGCCACTGCGCGAAATCCGGATGGTCGCTGGGGCCCTGACCACAGATACCCACGTACTTATTGGCGGCCGTGCAGGCCTTGATCGCGCGTGAGATCAGGGCCTTGACGGCCGGGTCGCGCTCATCGAAGTCCGCCACCAGCTGTGGCATGCCCGAATCCCGATCCAGTCCCAGGGTCAGTTGGGTGAGATCGTTCGAGCCGATGGACATGCCATCGAAGAACTCCAGGAATTGCTCGGCCAGTACGGCGTTGCTGGGCACCTCGCACATCATGATGATCTGCAACTCATCCTTGCCACGCTCGAGGCCATGATCGGCCAGCATCTGGGTCACGATCCGCGCCTGGGTGAGCGTGCGCACGAAGGGCACCATGATCTGGACGTTGGTGAGGCCCATTTGCATGCGCACGCGCTTGAGCGCCTCGCATTCCATACCGAAGGCTTCGCCGAAGTCGGCGCTGATATAGCGGCTGACGCCGCGGAATCCCAGCATGGGGTTTTCTTCTTCGGGCTCATAACGGGTCCCGCCGATCAGCTTGCGATACTCGTTGGATTTGAAATCTGACAGGCGAACGATCACCGGCTTGGGCCAGAAGCTCGCGGCTATGGTCGCGATGCCTTCAGCCAGCTTGTCCTGGTAGAACGCGCGTGGGCTGGGGTAGCCGCGCGACAATGACTCCACCGCGAACTTGAGGTCCGCGTCGATCCTGGGGTAATCCAGGATGGCCCGGGGATGCACACCGATATTGTTGTTGATGATGAATTCGAGTCGCGCCAGACCCACGCCGGCGTTCGGCATCTGCGCGAAATCAAACGCCAGCTGCGGATTGCCGACATTCATCATTATCTTGACCCGGCACGGCGGCATCTCACCGCGACGCACTTCACTGACCTCGCTCTCGAGACGGCCCTCGTAAACGTGGCCGGTATCCCCTTCGGAGCACACGACGGTGACCACGGTGCCCGCGGCGATGCGCCGCGTGGCATCACCGCACCCGACCACCGCCGGAATGCCCAGCTCGCGCGCGATAATGGCGGCATGACAGGTGCGACCACCGCGATTGGTGACGATGGCACTGGCGCGTTTCATCACCGGCTCCCAATTGGGATCCGTCATGTCCGTGACCAGCACATCGCCGGGTTGCACGCTGTCCATATCGGCGATGCCCGCGACGAGTCGCGCCGGCCCGCTGCCGTTCTTCTGTCCGATCGCGCGGCCCTCGGCCAGTACGGAGCCGGTGTCCTTGAGCTTGTAGCGCAGCTCGACCTGGGCGCCGGACTGACTCTTCACGGTCTCGGGCCGGGCCTGCAGAATGTAGAGGCGATCATCGCTGCCGTCCTTGCCCCATTCGATGTCCATGGGGCGGCCATAATGCTGTTCAATCAGCACGGCGTAACGGGCGAGCTCCATGACATCGGCATCGGTGAGGGAGAACCGGTTGCGCTCCACCAGTGGCGTATCGGTCGTGGCCACCAGCGCGCCGGTGCGCGCCCGCTCCGCCGCGGTCGCGAAACTCATGCGCTGCAGCTTGGATCCGAGGCTGCGCCGGATGACGCTGAATTTCCCGGCCTGGAGCATGGCCTTGTGGACATAGAACTCATCCGGGTTGACTGCCCCTTGCACCACCAGTTCGCCCAGTCCGTAACTCGAGGTGATGAAGACCACATCGGGAAAACCCGACTCGGTGTCGAGCGTGAACATGACGCCGGCGGCGCCGAGGTCGGAGCGCACCATGTACTGCACGCCCGCCGACAGCGCGACTTCGGCATGCGCGAAGCCCTTGTGGACCCGGTAGCTGATGGCGCGGTCATTGTAGAGCGAGGCGAAGACCTCCTTGATCTTCAGCAGCACCGATTCGATGCCCTGGACGTTGAGGAAGGTTTCCTGCTGTCCGGCAAAGGAGGCATCCGGGAGATCTTCGGCAGTGGCCGAGGAGCGGACTGCGAAGCTGGCGTTGGGGTTCTCGGCCACCAAGCCTGCGAAATGGCTGCGAATGGCCGCTTCCAGGTCGGCCGGAAACGGCGTCTCGACAATCCACTGCCGAATCTGCTCACCGGCGGTTGCCAGGGCGCGGACATCTTCAATGTTCAATGTCGCCAGCCGGGTTTCGATGCGTCCGGCAAGGCCGTTGTGCTGCAGGAACTGGCGGAATGCATGGGCCGTGGTGGCGAAGCCGCCGGGAACCCGTACACCGACCGTCGACAGCTGGCTGATCATTTCCCCCAGGGAGGAGTTCTTGCCGCCGACTGAGTCGACATCGCCCATGCGCAGTTGACTGAAAGGGACGACGAGTGAGTCCGTAGCGGATGCAGTGGGCATGGGATCAGCTCCAGGACCGTTATAAAGATGGGCCGGCGGGCCGCGCAGACATTATTATCGTCCGATGCCGAACAGAACAGTCTTTTTTGTCTCCGATGGCACCGGTATTACTGCTGAAACTTTCGGCAACTCGATCCTGGCGCAGTTTCCGGGAAATCCGCGCCATATTCGCCGCCCGTTCGTGGACACGGTGGACAAGGCGTGGGGCGTCGTGAAGGAAATCAACCAGGCCGCTGACCGTGAGGGCAAACGCCCCATCATCTTTGTGACGCTGGTGGATGAGGACGTGCGTGCGGTCCTGACATCGGTGTCCTGCAAGGGCATGGTGCTGGACATGTTCCGCACCTTCGTTGAGCCGTTGGAGGAGGAACTGGGGTGCAAGAGCAATCACCGGGTGGGTCGCTCACCCGATGTCAGCACCAGCCAGGCCTACACCGATCGAATTGATGCCATCAATTTCACCCTGGCCCATGATGATGGCCAGTCGGCTGAGAATCTGAAGGCCGCCGACGTCGTCCTCGTGGGCGTCAGTCGCAGCGGCAAGACCCCGACCTCGCTGTATCTGGCGATGCAGCACGGCATCAAGGCCGCCAATTACCCCTTGATACCGGATGACTTCGAACGCGGGCAGTTTCCGACCTGCCTGGCGCCCTTCAAGCGCAAATGCTTTGGCCTGACCATTGATCCGATACGCCTATCCCAGGTGCGCAATGAACGCATGCCGGGAAGCAAGTACGCGACGCTGGAGAATTGCCGTTACGAGGTCAGCCATGCCGAATCGATGATGCGCCGCATGGGCATCGGGTGGCTGTCTTCCACGCACAAGTCGATCGAGGAGATCTCCGCCACCATATTGCGCGATATCCGCCCCGATCGGCTCATCTACTAGTCAGGGCTTACCCCTGGAGAGGTACTGCGCGATGCTCGCCAGCTGCGCATCGCTCACGTCCCCGCGTGTAATCGGCGGCATGTTGAGAATGCCGATCCGCGCGGCGCGCTCCACGTAGGCAGCCGAGAGGTCATCACGCTTTTCCAGTAGCGCAACTTCGGGCTTCATCCGGCGCGCCAGCAGGCCCGTGCCCATGCCGGCCGCGCCATGACACATTTCGCACTTCTGGTGGAAGAGTTGCTTGCCATCGAGGTCGGCCGCATGCGCCCCCAGGGTGATCAGCGATGTAACGCCGACCAGCACAACGCGCTTCATGCCTTGCCCTCCTTGCGATACGCGGCCGGCCAGATGCCGCTCTTGCCAGGCGCAAGAATGCCCGCGGGATCCAGGGCATTCTTGACCCGTTCGTTCAGGCGACGCAGGGCGTGATTGTTGTAGTCGTAGCAGTCCGCGACGGTGTCCATGTAGTCGATGTGGGCGCGGTACTCGCCGTAGCCATGCTGGCGCGCATCCGCGATCAGGGTGCGCAGGAACGGGTCGACGCGCTTCATGAAGTCCGGATCGTCCAGGTTCAGCAGTATCGCGTTGACGTTGAGCATGTGCCGCTCGCCGAACGCGAAGCTGGCCTGGTAGTCCATGCCGAATTCCTTGTAGCGCGCGTAGGTGCGATTGAACTGCTCCATGGCGAGTTTCCCGGATTGGGTCAGCACCGGTGAAAAGCCAATGTGGCCGCCGCGGCCACCGAACCAGTTGGCGCTTTGCAGCGGGAA
>DATHOA010000238.1:0-2369 GCA_035485475.1 Steroidobacteraceae bacterium
TTACCGGCCGCCAGCGCTTGGGCTCGCAAGACCTGTATTGCCGACATGACGTCAGCGGCCTGGGTGTGATACGCCTCTCCCAGGGCCGAGGTCCAACTCAGGTTCTTCGCCAGGTTGCCGAGCACCGAGGGAAACTGAGTAAGCGCCTTTACACTGGGGTCCCATGGCTGGCTATCAACAGCCTGCATGAGCGCCGTGCCCGTGAGACTGTTGTTCTGCTGTAGCCAGCCACTCGCGGCCGCCACCTGATCCGGAAAGGTCGCAGAGCCGAGTATTTGGGCAACGAGAGCGTCCGGGTACAGCGCTATGGGCGCCACCAATTGTTGCAACTCACTCGCCGCCAGCGGTGCACCTTGTCCCGAATACCCGCTCGATTGTGGTGCGGGTTCCTGACCGACAGCTACAAATGGGCCTGCCATCAGTAACATGAAAGATAGCGCGGTTGAGAGATGTCTTTTCGCGAACGTGCTGATCATATGCTTCTCCACAACCTGACTTCGGATCCATGATCCATTGCCGCCATAGAACGCGCGATGCGTAGCCAACCCATATCGGACCAACGGCCAATGGGTTTGCAGTTGCCGATGTGTTAAACACCTTGCTGGCCGGCGGCCGCCAGGATCCGGCCCCATACCAAAATCTCAACCACCGCTCTTCAGGGGATCCCTTTCCAATCGATCGACCAGAGTGCCGGCGACCAGGTCCTCCGTCATCACCACCTCCGATGCCCCCGCATGACGGAGAAGGGCTCCGCGCTCGCTGCTCGAGGCGGTCACGACGATATGCAGCTTCGGGTTGCGGGAATGCGCCATCAACGTAATCGCGAGCTTACGGTCAGGATCCTCGGTGGTTACCACAAGCGCCTTGGCCTGCTCGACTCCCGAGTGGTCGAGCACCGCATCGTCTGCCCCCGCGTCGCCCTGCACGACGAGATGACCGAGACCGGCGGCCTGGGCAGCTAGGCTCTCAGATCGATCGACGACGACCAGGGGTTCGCCGGCTGCGTGCAATCGGCCCGCAACCAGACGGCCGATCGTGCCGAAGCCGATGACAATCACATGGTTGGCGAGCCTACCGAGCCTGTGGTCCGTGACCCTGTTCTCTCGCAGCGCCATTGCGCCCTCGCTCGACAAGATACCCGTCAAACTCGAAAGGGCATAGCCGCCGACCATCAGGAAGACGACCATCGTCGCCATCATGAAAAGCTTCTCGCGCTCGTCGAGGGTGGAGAAAGCGCCCAGGGTCGTGACCAAGTTGAGCGCATTCCACAGTCCACGGAATATCTTTGCAGGTAACAGCAGACCGGTAGAGTCCAGCGCGATCAGGCCGATTGCACAGGTGGCGAGCACCAGAAGCAGCAAGCCTAATGTATGCAGCACGCGACGACGCCACTCTCGCCGGTGAAGGCCAGCGGCTCCGGGCACCAGCACGCGGTAGATAGGCATCAACTCTCTACCCTGCTCGACGGGTAACCATAGGAGCCGCGCGTCCTGCGGGTTACTTCTTGGGGGCCGCCGCGGCAGCGGATTCCGCCTGCGCGAGTGCAGCCCGTCCCGCCGCGGTGGAAAGATCGAGATCGCTATAGCCTACGTGGCGGCTGAGCTGAACCTGCTCGATCGGGATACCCACCGTAATCGCCCGCAGACTATTGCTGCCCTGCGCAAACGCGCCGCTTCCCATAACCGTCATGCGATCCCCGCGAATCTCATCAAGTATTTAGGTGACATGGGTACCCTCGCTTTCACCTGGCGCTAAATCGGCGTCAGCCGCTTATGTATCAGCCATCAGCATCACTCCAAAAGCGCTGCGCAGCCATTGGACAAAGGGCCCAGTCAACTCATCCATTCCACAGGCCTCGCGCCATCGCAGGAGTTGCAGACGCCCGTCAACTGGAGCTCGTGGCTGGAGCGGGGCGATCCGGCACCGGTTCCGACATGAGCAATGCGAAGTGTTGCGTCAGCACTGGGCCGAGGATGGATGTAACCAGCACCATGATGAGGACCCCGTTGAGCATGCGGCCGTCGAGCAACGGCTGGCCGGCGGCATTGAAGGTCCTGTACGCGACCAGAGTGGCCGCGAGCGTCGCCGCGACCTGCGGCAGCGTGAGCGACCACATCGTTCTGCGTGCTGGCACGGTGTAGCCGAAAGCGCCACCGCAAGACTGCGCCGCGATCCACTTGCCGGCGACCAGCGCAGCGATGATTCCGCCCGCGAGAAAGGAATCTTGCGTGAGGCTCCGTAGCAGCGCGAGCGGATTGATCAAAAAACCAGTCACGATGAAGAAAATCGGAATGAACAGGGTATTACCCATGAATTCGAGCTTATTCTTGGCCGGTTTGTCTTTCACTGCGGCGTTGACCGCGAGGCCG
>DATHOA010000239.1:0-4035 GCA_035485475.1 Steroidobacteraceae bacterium
GCGGCGACACCCCATTGCGCAGCTCCTCGCGGATACGCTCGTAGATCAGCACGTTCGCGTCCACCGCGACGCCCACGGTCAGAATGATGCCGGCAATGCCGGGCAGGGTCAGTACGCCGTTGAACAGCGAGTACAAGGCCGTCAGCAGCACGACATTCGCCAGCAGGACGACATCGGCCACCAGTCCAAACACGCGGTAATAGATGAACATGAAGGCGAATACCGCGCCCATGCCGATCAACAGGGCGTCGCGGCCGCGCTGGATGTTCTCCTTGCCGAGACTCGGTCCAATCGTGCGCTCATCGACCGGATAGATGGGCACCGACAGCGAACCGGCGCGCAGCAGCAGTGACAGGTCGCGCGACTCGCCCGCCGTCATGCCGGAGATGCGAAAGGCGTTGCCGAACACACCCTGGATGGTGGCGTCGTTGATGACCTTCTCGTCGGTGATATAGCGGGTCACCTTCTTGCCACCGACTTCGCTGACCTCACTGTGTTTTTCGATGTACACGACCGCCATCGGATGACCGAGATTCGCGCGGGTCACCGCCAGCATGCGATCCCCGGCCCGCGAATCCAGCTTGATGTTGACGATCGGGCCGTCCTGGTCGGTCGCGGCAGTGGCGCTGGTGAGTTCATCGCCGGTCGCGATGATTTCGCGCTTGAGCAGCAGCGGCTGGCCCTTGTTGGTGTAGTACAGCTTGGTACCCACCGGCGCATTGCCGTGCTGTGCGACATCGTACGGGTCACCGTTGGCGGCGTTGAGGCGAAACTCCAACGTGGCGACCTTGCCCAGGATGTCCTTGGCCTCGGCTGAGTTCGACAAGCCCGGCAGCTGCACGTTGATGCGATCGATGCCCTGGCGCTGCACGATGGGCTCGGAAACGCCCAGCTCATTGACGCGGTTGCGCAGCGTGACGAGGTTCTGCTGGATGGCATAGTCCTGCCGGTCGCGGATCTGCGCTGGCGTGAGACTTCCCAGTAGTGCCGTGCCGCTGGGCAGCGTCACGGTCGTAAACGGCAGGTCTGGCAGCGCCTTCTTGGCGACGGCCTCCACGGCATCCAATTTTGAACCGGCCGGCAGCGTCACGCGCAGACTGTCAGCGGCGCCGCCGGCCGAGGACACGATTGCGACTTCGGTGAACGGCTGATTGGCCTGGGACAGGGCGCGCCGCAGGTCCTGGGCGTAGCTGTCCAGCAACTGCGCAATCGCGCTTTGGGTGTCGACCTGGTACAGCAGGTACAGCCCCCCCTGCAGGTCCAGGCCCAGCTTCATCGGCCGCAGGCCTACGTTGCGCAACACGGCCGGCTCGCGCGACGCGATCGTCAAGGCCGTGATGTACTGGCCGGCGAACTTGGTGTTGACCGCGTCACGCGCCTTCGACTGATCCGCGTTGTCGGCGAAGCGCACCATGACGCGATCGCCATCCAGGAAGGCGCTGGTGTGGGCCAGATGCTCATCGTTGAGGAACTGCTCGATCTCCGCCAGCGCGGTTGCCACGATTGGATCGTGGTCCTTGCGTTCGATCTGCAGCGCCGGGTCCTGACCAAAAACATTGGGCAGCGCCAGTACCAGCCCAAGTACCAGCACCACGAGAATGAGAAAGTACTTCCAGCGCGGATACTCAAGCATTTTTTATGCGCTCTTCAGAGTGCCTTTCGGCATCAATGAGGTCACCTGACTCTTCTGCACCTTCACGCGCACGCTGTCTGCGACCTCGACGGTCACGAAGGCGTCCCCGACTTCGACGATGCGCCCGAGAATGCCGCCGGAAGTCACGACCTCATCGCCTGAGGACAGCTTGCTGAGCATGGCCTGGTGGTCCTTGGCCTTCTTCTGCTGCGGTCGGATCATCATGAAATACAGGATCGCGACGAACGCTATCGGAATGAGCAGGCCGCCATACTGGCTGGTGGATGAAACGCCGCCGGCCTGGGCCATCGCCGCTGGAATCAATGAATTCATGGGTGCACCCGATGTGAGGGGGCGGCATTATGCCACAGGGTCCACCCGGGCCCGCCTGGGAGCGGGAAAAGCTGCCGCAAAAGCCGCAAAACGCCCCTCCTCCAGCGCTTGGCGGATCGAGCGCATGAGCTGCTGGTAGAAGTGCAGGTTATGCAGGGTATTCAGCCGGCTGCCCAGGATCTCATTGCAGCGATCCAGGTGCCGCAGGTAGGAACGGGAGTAGTGCGCGCAGGTGTAGCAGCTGCACTGCGGGTCGATCGGTGACAGGTCCGTGGCATGGCTGCTGTTGCGGATATTGATGACCCCCGTACTGGTGAACAGATGGCCATTGCGCGCGTGGCGCGTCGGAATCACGCAATCAAACATATCGATGCCGCGGGCCACGCCGGCCACGATGTCCTCGGGAAATCCCACCCCCATGAGGTAACGCGGGCGGTCCGCCGGCATATGCGGCACGACCTCTTCCAGGATCCGCAGGCGCTCCGCCTCCGGTTCACCGACGGCGAGCCCCCCCACCGCGAAACCGGGCCAATTGCGCTGCATCAGGGATTCCAGGGAGGCCAGCCGCAAAGCGGTGTGCATGCCCCCCTGCACGATGCCGAACAGCCCTCCGGGGGGTTCATCGCGGTAATAGTGGGCATGGCCGCGCGCCGCCCAGCGCATGGAGCGCTCCATTGACTCGCGCGCCTGGGCTTCGCTGGCCGGATAGGGTGTGCAGTCGTCAAAGGCCATGGCGATATCGGAGCGCAGCGTGCGTTGCATGTCCATGGAGCGCTCGGGGGTGAGCTGGACTTCACTGCCATCCAGCGGGGACTGGAAACGGACCCCCTCTTCCGAGATTTTCCGCAATTCGGCCAGACTGAAAACCTGGAACCCCCCCGAGTCGGTGAGAATCGGTCGCTGCCAGTGCATGAAGCCATGCAGTCCACCATGCGCCTCGATGATCGCAGGTCCCGGCCGCAGCATGAGGTGGAAGGTATTGCCGAGCACGATCTGCGCCCCCACCGCCAGCAGATCCTCGGGCGTCATGGATTTGACAGTGCCGTAGGTGCCCACCGGCATGAACGCCGGCGTGTCGACCACCCCATGGGTCAGGGTCAGACGGCCGCGCCGCGCCGCGCCGCATGCGCTCAGCAATTCAAAGACCGGTTGCATGGCCGCTCAGGCACCCCCGCCGGGGGTCACAAACATGGCATCCCCATAGCTGAAGAACCGATACCGCAACCGTACGGCATGTTGGTAGGCGGCCAGCACCCGCTCCCGGCCCGCCAGCGCGCATACCAGCATCAGCAGCGTGGATTCGGGCAGATGGAAATTGGTCAGCAGACCATCGATCACCTGGAAGCGAAAACCCGGACGGATGAACAGCCGCGTGTCGCCGGACCAGGGCACTGCGCCGGCGGCCTCGAGCGCGCGCACGACCGTCGTGCCCACCGCGATCACCCGGCCGCCGCGCCGACGTGCTTCCGCAATGGCCGCGCACGCCTGCGGCGGCACGACCACACGCTCCTCGTGCAATACATGGCGCTCCAGGTCCGGATTGCGCACCGGCTGAAACGTGCCCGCGCCCACGTGCAGCGTGATGCAGGTGTGCTGCACGCCGCGCGCCTCAAGGGCTGCCACCAGTTCAGTATCAAAATGCAAACTGGCCGTGGGTGCCGCGACCGCGCCCGGATCGCGCGCAAAAATACTCTGGTAACGCTCGCGATCCTCCGGACGCGCGGCACGCTGGATATACGGCGGCAGCGGCACCGCGCCGTGCGCCGCGAAGAACTCGAGCGCCGCAGCCGGCGTGCGCACCTGCCACAGGTCCTGCTGCTGCCCCAGGATCAGCACCGGGCCGCCGGCGGTCGCGATTTCCAGCCCCGGCCGTATGGGCTTGCCGGCACGCAGCTGCACCAGCGCAGTACCGTCCTCCAGAATGCGCTCCAGAAAGATCTCGACTCGACCGCCGGTGGGTTTGGCCCCCATGACCCGTGCGGCGATGACGCGCGTGTCATTGAAGACCAGCAGATCACCGGGATTGAGCAGGTCCGGAAAGTCCCGCATCGACCGATCCTGCAGTCCCG
>DATHOA010000240.1:0-2462 GCA_035485475.1 Steroidobacteraceae bacterium
GGTCCAGCCGGTGGTTGGCAATTGCCGCAGGGCGGTATCGATGCTGGCGAGAACCCGCGGGTCGCCGTGCTCCGCGAGTTGGCGGAGGAGATTGGCACTGATCGTGCCCAAATCATCGGCGAGCATCCCGACTGGCTGGTCTATGATCTGCCGCCCGATCTCATTGGCATCGCGCTCCGGGGAAGGTATCGCGGGCAGCGGCAGCGATGGTTTGCGCTGCGGTTCACCGGGGAGGAAAGCGACATCCGGCTGGACCTCGATCCGCATCCGGAATTCGATGCCTGGCGGTGGGCTGAGCTGGCGGAGTTGCCGACGCTGGCGGTGGATTTCAAGCGGCGAATCTACGAGGTGCTCGCGGCGTCATTCGCGCGATTTGCAACCGCGGTGTGACCGCAGAAACGCCGTGGCCATAGGATCCGCGGGTAAATAACCGCTCCAAGTTCGGCATAGCCGGGGTCAAGTCGTCATGCCGGGTGAAGGCCCGGTATCCACGCCTTTTCGTAGTACAGCACTGCAAGACGTGGATACCGGGCCTTCGAGGCTGTAATCGAATCCTCTACGGCCGGTATTTTTTGTTCGACCACCGCGGTTTCCGGATTCCCCTGCGCCTGCTTTTCGGATTCCCTGCCGCAGACGCCGGGAGGATTCGCGATGAGCCAGGGCATTCGCCTGTTGCTGCCGAACCGTGAGCAGTTGCGCTGGGACACGATCAATCTGGATAGCCAGGTGCCGCCGGAGCATCGTGCTCGTCTGGTGTGGGCGTTTGTCGAGACGCTGGATCTGAGCGCGTTTCATGCCCGCATCAAAGCGCGCGACGATCTGCCGGGACGCCCTGCGGCGGCGCCTGCGGTTCTGTTGGCGCTGTGGCTGTATGCCACGTTGGACGGCGTCGGTTCGGCGCGCGCCATCGAGCGGCTGTGCGAACACCACGCTGCGTATCGCTGGCTTGCTGGCGGCGTTCCGGCCAATCACGACATGCTCTCGGAGTTCCGCCGCGACAGCGGTGCGCTGCTGGACACGCTGCTGACCCAGAGCCTGACAGCATTGATCGCCGAGGGTCTGATCAGCCTGGAAGAGATGGCGATCGACGGGACGAAAGTACGAGCGCGCGCCGGGCACAACTCGCTGGCCGGGCGGGAGCGGCTCGACCGCATCGAGGCGGCGGTGGCGGAACGGGTCACGACGCTGAAGAGCGAACTGGAACAGGACGCCGGCGCCGAGGAACGCAAGCGTCGGGCGCGTTCGCTGCAGGCCGCGGAAGAACGCGCGCGGCGGATCGCACGAGCGCAGCAACGGCTTGCCGAACGCGAGCAGGAGAAGCTGGCGCGGGCGATGCAGAAGGCCAAGGAAGAAGCGGCGAAAAGCGCGCCTTCCGTATCGATTTCCGATCCGGATGTGCGCCAGATGCGAATGGCGGATGGGGCAACACACCCGGCGTGGAACGTACAGGTGGCGACCGCCACGGGCTTTGTGGTGACCATCGAGCCGACGGACCGGCGCAACGATAGAGGATTGGCCGCGGGTCTGGTGGAGCAGGTCGAACAGCGCTGCGGCGAGGCCCCGAAACGACTGCTTGCGGATGCCACGGCGATGACCCTGGACGATATCGTGAGCCTGGCAGAACGCTGTCCCGATCTTCAAGTGTTCAGCCCACCGGCCAGGCAGCGCGACACGATCACACCCGCGGGAGAGCGTAATCGTCGTTCGCAACTGAAGCACGAACCGGACGCGGTGAAGGATTGGCGGTCGCGGATGGCAAGCGACGATGGCAAGGAGGTGTATCGGCGGCGCAAGCTGACCGAGCACGCGCATGCCAAGATGAAGAACCGTGGGTTCGGGCGGATGCTGGTTCATGGGATCGCCGCGGTGCGATCAGTCTGCATGCTGCACGCGATCGCCCATAACCTGCTGCATGCGCAGGGACTGCGGAGCGTCGCCGCCTGATGCAAGAGATGGTGGATCCTGACGTCAATCTACCATCGGCAAGCGGGGGAATGACGTGCTCACGCACAGTGCGTCGTGGCCGGCCATGACCGTGCCGAAACAGCGACGGCCTGAAACGGGGGCAGCAGATTCTGGATTCGATTACAGCCTCCTCCGCCCGAGATGATCAAGCGGAGGTCGGGCGGCGGAAGGTTGTTCACGGTGGGGGTTGGATCTAACAGTCGAACAGCGTCCCCAGGCGTTGCTTGATCTGGTCGGCGATGTAGAGCGCAAGCACCTGGATCGTGTGCGTGGGGTTGACGCCGGCTGAGGTGGTGAAGATCGAGCCGTCGACGATGAACAGGTTGCGCACGTCATGGCTGCGACCCCCAGGCATTGACCACCGAGGTTGCGGGATCGTTGCCCATCCGTGCCGTGCCCATCAGGTGCCAGCCGCCGCGGTCCAGGAGTCCACCCTCGACATCGTAGGCGCCCGCTGCCTTCAGGATGTCGGTGCCGCGCGCGATGGCGAAATCCAT
>DATHOA010000241.1:0-3163 GCA_035485475.1 Steroidobacteraceae bacterium
TTCAGCCAGTTTGCCGGGCGCCAGCCCCGAAGTGATGGCCGCGACCGTGGCCACGCCGCTGGAGCGGCACTTGGGCGCCATCGCCGACGTCGACGACATGACTTCCAACAGCGGTGTCGGCAGCAGCAACATCCAGCTGACATTCGGCATCGACCGCGACATCGACGGCGCAGCGCGCGATGTCCAGGCCGCCATCGAAGCGGCGCATGCGGACCTGCCCTCGGCGCTGACCCGCAATCCGAGCTATCGCAAGGTCAACAGCTCGCAGAACCCGGTGATGACTCTGGCCATGACCTCGGACGTCCTCACCCAGGGCCAGATCTATGATGCGGCGGACGCGGTAATCACCCAGCGCCTGTCACAGATCAACGGCGTGGGCGTCGTCAATATCAACGGCAGCGCCCTGCCTGCGGTACGCGTCGAACTCAATCCGATGGCGTTGTCCAAGTACGGCATCGGCCTGCAGGATGTCGCGGCGGCTATTTCCAATGCCAATGCCAATGCGCCCAAGGGCGCCATCGAAGTCGGCGATGTACGCTATCAGATCTATACCAATGACAATGCCCGCGAGGCGGCGCAGTACCGCGACCTGATCATCGCCAGCCGTGACGGCGCGGTGATCCGCCTGAGCGATGTCGCGCAGATATTCGACAAACAGGACGGCGCCACGGAGAACCGGCGCACCTATGGCCTGTACAACGGCAAGGCGGCCATCACGGTGCAGGTGTTCCAGCAGCCCGGCGCCAACATCGTCGAAGTGGTCGACGCGGTGAAAGCGGAGCTGCCATCGCTCGAACACGACATCGACCCGAATATCGTTCTGGATGTCGTCCAGGACCGCTCCGTCTCCATCCGTGGCTCGCTGCACCAGGTCGAGCAGACCCTGGTGATCGCGGTGCTGATGGTGATCCTCGTCGTCTACATTTTCCTCAACAGTTTCCGCGCGGCGCTGATACCGGCGGTCGTGGTACCGGTCTCATTGGCCGGTACCTTCGGGGTCATGTACCTGGCCGGGTTCAGCCTCAACAACTTCACCTTGATGGCCATGACCATCGCCACCGGATTCGTGGTGGACGATGCCATCGTGGTGATGGAGAACTCCATCCGCCACGTCGAGAACGGCATGAAGCCCATGCAGGCGGCGCTGGTGGGCTCGCGCGAAGTGGGTTTCACCGTAGTGTCCATGACCCTGTCACTGGTGGCCGTATTCCTGCCCTTCCAGTTCCTTGCCGGTATTGGCGGACGCCTGTTCAAGGAATTCACCATCACCTTGTCGGTCGCGATCCTGTTCTCGCTGGTCGTCTCTTTGACCACGACGCCGATGATGTGCGCGCGGCTGCTGGGGCGCGACCGCCCCGGGCGGCCCAATCGCCTGCTGCGCAGCTTCAATTCCGGATTCGAGTCGCTGCGCACCGGCTACGAGCGCTCGCTGGGCTTCGCGCTCAATCATCCGCTGCTGATGATGCTGTCGCTGGTGATGACGCTCGTGCTGAGCGGCTACCTGGTCGTCGCCATACCGAAGGGCTTCATGCCGCAGCAGGACACCGGGCAGCTGCAGGGAGGCATGCGCGGGGACGCTACGGCCTCGTTTGATATGATCAAGGGCAAGCTGCAGCAGGTCACCAAGGTCATCCAGGCCGATCCGGCGGTGTCCAGTGTCGCCGGCGCCGTGGGTGGCGGTGGCTTCAGCAGCAACGGCGGTGCCACCGCCCAGTTCAATGTCACACTCAAGCCGCTGTCGCAGCGCAAGGCGTCGGCGGATCAGGTGATCGCGCGGCTGCGTCCGCAGCTGAACAAGGTTGACGGTGTGATCACCTTCCTGCAGGCCGTGCAGGACATTGGCGGGGGCGGCGGTGGCCGCTCGGCCAATTCCCAATACCAGTACACGCTGCTGGGCGATGATCTCACCGCACTGCGTGACTGGTCCCAGAAGCTGAAGGTCGCCCTGCAGGACGTGCCGGAAATCACCGATGTCGACACCGACCTGCAGCCCGGCGGCCTGCAGACCGATCTGATCGTGGATCGGGACGCTGCATCGCGCCTGGGGCTGAACGAAAGCATCATCGACAGTTCCCTGGGGAACTCCTTCACCCAGGCGCTGACCTCGACCATCTACGACCCCTTCAATCCGCAGCAGTATCACGTGGTCCTGGAGGTGGCACCGCAGTACTCGCAGAACCCGCAGGTGCTGAAGGACATGTTCCTGAGTACCTCCGGCGGACAGATTTCCGGCACCCAGGCCACCCAGGCCGTCGCCGGCACGACCTCCTTCAAAGGAGTCACCACGGCGGCCAGCGCCGTTGCCGAGGATCTGGCGCGCAACCTGGCATCCAATTCCCTGGCCAACGCGGGACGCGGCAATACCTCCACCGGGGCTGCGATCAGTGTGACGGCGGAACACGTGGTGCCGTTTTCCGCCTTCAGCCATTACAGTACTTCCACCACCCCCACCACCGTCAATCACACCGGAACGTCAATCTCGACTTCCTTCTCGTACAACCTGCCGGAGGGCGAGGCACTGAGCATCGGGCAGGCAGCGATCGAGCGGACGATGGCGCGCATCCACATGCCGGTGAGCATCCATGGCAGTGCTTACGGGACGGCGCAACTGTTCCAGCAATCCTCCAGCAGCGAGCCCATGGTGCTGCTCGCGGCCCTGGTGGCCATCTATGGGGTGCTGGGCGTGCTCTATGAGAGTTTCACCCAGCCGCTGACCATCATCTCGACCCTGCCTTCGGCAGGCCTGGGCGCATTGCTGGCGCTGGAGCTCACCAACACTGAGCTGAGCCTGGTGGCCTTCCTGGGCATCATGCTGCTGATCGGTATCGTGAAGAAGAACGCCATCATGATGGTGGACTTCGCCCTGGACGCGGAGCGAAACCTGGGACTGGTATCCCGTGATGCGATCGCGCGCGCCTGTTCGCTGCGCTTCCGGCCCATCATGATGACCACCTGCGCGGCCATCGCCGGCGCCCTGCCCCTGGCGCTGTCCAGCGGCGATGGCACGGAATTGCGCCGCCCCCTGGGTATTTCGATCGTGGGCGGACTCATCGTCAGCCAGCTGCTGACCCTCTACACCACCCCGGTGATCTACCTGTACGTGCGGCGCATTGGCGCCAAGCGCCGCGCGCTCAAGCAGCAGCAGGAGCAGCTGCGGGGCCTC
>DATHOA010000242.1:0-13342 GCA_035485475.1 Steroidobacteraceae bacterium
GATGCAGCACAAGGGCATGGATGCCGCAGGAATATCCAAGCTTCTGTATGAAGACTCGGGATTAATGGGCGTATCCGGAATCAGTGATGACATGCAGGTGCTGTTGTCTGCGAAGGATCCCCGGGCGGCCGAGGCCGTGGACCTGTTCGTTTACCGAATTGGGCTTGAGCTGGGCGCTTTGGCCGCCGCGCTGCACGGGCTTGATGCGCTGGTCTTCACCGGTGGAATCGGCGAGCACGCCGCAAGCATCCGTCAACGCGTCTGTGCGGATGCCGCCTGGCTTGGCATTGCACTCGACACCGGGGCGAATGCGGCGGGCGCTAC
Source organism: Steroidobacteraceae bacterium (assembly GCA_035485475.1). GTDB lineage: Bacteria > Pseudomonadota > Gammaproteobacteria > Steroidobacterales > Steroidobacteraceae > DAIDKA01. Next base: position 325 of record DATHOA010000242.1, read on the forward strand.
CTGTATCACCCTCCCGGGCAGCGGCGCTTCGGCGTGGATGATTCCAACGGATGAAGACCTGATGATGGCCCGTCACGCCTGGGACACACTGCACACGGACATTGGATAGGTATGAATACGGATGAAATGCTGCGCCGGATGGATGCGTACTGGCGCGCCGCCAATTACCTGTGCGTGGGCCAGATCTACCTTTACGACAATCCGCTGCTGCGTCAGCCGCTGGACCCGTCGCATATCAAGCCCATGCTGTTGGGGCATTGGGGAACCACACCCGGTCAGAATTTCATCTATGTTCATCTGAATCGGATCATCAAGCAGCATGACCTGAACATGATCTACATTTCCGGCCCGGGGCATGGCGGCCCGGCGCTGGTTGCGAATACCTACCTTGAAGGCACCTACAGCGAGATCTATCCGCAAATATCCCAGGACGAGGCGGGGCTGAAGCGACTGTTCACGCAGTTCTCGTTTCCCGGCGGCATCCCGAGTCATGTCTCCCCCGAGTGCCCCGGTTCAATTCACGAAGGAGGGGAGCTGGGTTACTCATTGAGTCATGCATTCGGTGCCGTTCTGGACAATCCGAACCTGATCGTGGCCTGTGTGATCGGCGACGGAGAAGCTGAAACCGGGCCCCTCGCCACGGCATGGCACTCGAACAAGTTCCTGAACCCCATCACCGACGGGGCGGTGCTGCCGATCCTGCACCTCAATGGCTACAAGATCGCCAACCCGACGGTACTGGCGCGTATTGAAGCCGATGAGCTCGCCCAGTTGCTGCGCGGCTATGGCTGGACGCCGCATTTCGTACGCGGCCACGAGCCGCAGCTCGTGCACCGGGACATGGCGCAGACGCTGGACAGGGTCCTGGCGGAAATCCAGGCGATTCAGCAGCGGTGGCGTGCCGGAGAAACCCACGAGCGGCCGCGTTGGCCGGTGATCGTTCTGGACACTCCCAAGGGTTGGACCGGGCCAAAGGTCGTGGACGGCAAGCAGGTCGAAGGGACCTTTCGTGCCCACCAGGTGCCCTTGACGGACCCGGCCGGGAATCCACAGCATCTGCAGCAGCTCTCCGCTTGGATGCACAGCTATCGGCCCGAGGAGCTGTTCGACTCGGGCGGTCGGCTGCTGCCTGAGCTGGCGGCCCTCGCGCCCGCAGGTTCCCGCCGCATGGGCGCGAACCCGAATGCCAATGGCGGGCTACTGCTGCATGATCTGGAGCTGCCCGACTTCCGCGGCTACGCGGTGGCGGTGGCATCCCCGGGCCACACGCTGGCCAGTGATACCTTCACCCTCGGCGCCTTCCTGCGCGACGTGATCAAGCTGAACCCTGAAAACTTCCGCCTCTTCGGACCGGATGAAACCGTCTCCAACCGGCTGGAGACTGTATTCCAGGCGACCAACCGCCAATGGCAGGCGCGCACCGAGACCGGAGATGAGTTCCTGGCGCCCACCGGTCGCGTACTGGAAGTGCTGAGCGAACATCAGTGCGAGGGTTGGCTTGAGGGCTATCTGCTCACCGGACGCCATGGGCTGTTCAACTGCTACGAGGCCTTCATTCACATCATCGATTCGATGTTCAACCAGCACGCGAAGTGGCTGAAGATCACCCGCGGACTGCCGTGGCGCAAGCGAATCGCCTCCCTGAACTATCTGCTCAGCTCCCATGTCTGGCGCCAGGACCACAATGGATTTACGCACCAGGATCCCGGCTTCCTGGATCACGTGGTGAACAAGAAGGCGCAGATCGTCCGCGTCTACCTGCCGCCGGACGCCAACTGCCTGCTGTCGGTGATGGACCATTGCCTGCGCAGTCGTCACTACGTCAATGTCGTGGTGGCGGGCAAGCATCCGGCGCCGCAGTGGCTGTCAATGGAGGCGGCGAGCGCACACTGTGCCGCCGGAATCGGGGTGTGGTCCTGGGCCAGCAATGATCACGGCGCTGATACGGACCTGGTGATGGCCTGCGCCGGCGACGTGCCCACACTGGAGATCCTGGCGGCCGTATCGATACTGCGAAGGTTCCTGCCGGATCTGAAAATTCGCGTGGTCAACGTCATCGATCTGATGAAGCTGGAACCTGATACCGAACACCCGCATGGCCTCACGGATGCGCAGTTCGATGCCCTGTTCACCACTGACAAGCCCATTGTCTTCGCGTTTCACGGCTATCCGTCGCTGGTCCACAAGCTGACCTATCGGCGCCGCGGCAGCCACAATCTGCATGTGCGCGGTTACAAGGAAGAGGGCACGATCACCACGCCGTTCGACATGACCGTGCTGAATGATATGGATCGCTATCATCTGGCCCACGACGCCGTGGTGCGCCTGCCGCATGCCGGTGAACGTGGCGAGCAACTCAAATCCTACACGGAGGCGAAATTGCAGGAGCACCGTGCCTACATCCGTCAGTACGGAAAGGACATGCCGGAGGTGGCTAACTGGACCTGGAGTTCGTGACCGGCGCAAATGCCACATCGACCCGCAGCCCCGGCATGGCATTCGCGAGCTGCAGTCTGGCGCCATGCAGCTGCGCGATGGCAGCGACCAGCGCCAGCCCCAAACCGTGGCCTTCCGCGGAGCGGCTGGCGGAGCCGCGATAGAAACGGCGGGTCACCTTTTCGAGATCCTCCGCGGGGACCCCGGGGCCATCGTCAATGACCGACGCGACGGGCTCACCCTGCACGGCTTGCAGGACGATGCGGATGTTCGTACCCGCGGGGGTGTGATGAAGCGCGTTCTCGACCAGATTGCTGAACAGTTGCGTGAGCAGCTCATGATCGCCGCGGATATGCAGTTCCTGGTGGAGGGTGCGCGCCAGCGGATGGCGACAATCCTCGGCCAGCGGCAGGTACAGCTGGTACACCCGCTCCAGCAGTGCGGTGATATCGACCATGGCAAAGGTCTGCGCTCGGGTCCCGGCTTCGATCTGCGAAATCCGCAGCAACGCGGAAAACATCGATAGCAGCTGGTCGGTGTCCTCGATGGCATGGGTGATCGCGGCCGAATAATCCACAACGCCCGTCGACTTCTCGCGCGCGGCCTCCAGCCGGTTGCGCAGTCGTGTCAGCGGGGTGCGCAGATCATGCGCGACGTCGCTCGACACCTGCTGCAGGTTCTCGAGCAACGTCGAAATCCGATCCAGCATCTCATTGATGGCTCGGGCCAGGCGATCCCATTCGTCGGCGCGGCCCCTGATCGGAATCCGTTCATTCAAGCGTCCCGCAATCACCCGCTCGCAGGTTTGCGTGATGGCATCGACCTGCGCCATGAACCGCCGGCCCAGAAACAGGCCGCCGAGAATGGCGAACGCGCAGGTTCCGAGCGCGACCCAGCCAAAGGCGTGCAGGATCCGTTCGCGAGTCGCGGACAGGGCCACCGTGTCGCGCCCCACGAACAGGGTGGCCGCGGCGGTGAGAGGCGTGCAACTGCCGAGCACGATCCGCGGGTGGTGGTGACCCCCGGTGGGCGGCAGGGATAAGCGGAAGATGCCCGCCGTGCACGGGACGAACGGCAGATTGCCCGCCAGCACCTTGCCGTTTGCGTCCTCTATGACCATGTATGAGTCAGGCGCGAAGTGATGCCGCAGAGTCATCGTGCTGGCGGGTGTTCCCAGCCGCTGCTGCACCACCTCGAGCGCTTCGCCGAGGCCCTCGGCGTGCAGGCCATTGGTCACGGTCGAGACATCGGCTTCGTTGGCCGCAATCAGGGTATTGCGCTCCGTGCCTGCGACGATCCACAGCACCGTGCCGATGAGTACCCCGGTCAGCGTCAGGAACACCAACGCGAACAGTGCGGCAAACCGGAACGATTCGCCCTTGAATATTCTAGTTGGTCGCAAGCAGCCGATACCCGGTGCCGCGCACGGTCTGGATGGCGTCTATTTCACAATGGGCGTTCAGTCGCGCGCGCAGCCGGCTGATGTGACTCTCGACGACACTGGTGTGCGGATCGAAGTGGATGTCCCAGACATTCTCGAGCAGCATCTTGCGGGTCACGGCCCGGTCGACGTTGCGCAGCAGATATTCCAACAGCCGGAACTCCTGCGGCAGCAGCTCGATTGCATGACCGTGCCGGGTGACGGTGCGCTGCACCAGATCCATCTCGATCGATCCTGCGTACAGCCGGGAGGAGGCCGGAGCCGGCCGCCGCGTCATGACCCGGATCCGCGCCAGCAACTCCTCGAATGCGAACGGCTTGATCAGATAGTCGTCGCCTCCGGCCTCCAGGCCCCGCACCCGATCGTCGATGCCGCTCATCGTGGTCAGATAAATGATGGGGGTGGATTTGTGCCGCCGGATGGCCTTGACCATCTCCAGGCCATCCATCCCCGGCAGCATGCGATCCACAATGATGGCGTCGAAATCCTGGCATGTCGCCTCCTTCAGGCCCTGAATGCCGTCGCCGACATGCACCACATCGTAGCCCTGGTCGCGGAATCTCTCGATCAGGGACTGCGCCAGCTCGGCGTCATCCTCGGTCAGCAGCAGTCGCATGGGGGCCGAGTGTATCGGGAGAGCTGCCGCGATGTCAGTGGGTCCCGACCACCAGCACGGTGAAGGAGTCCGGCACTGGCGCGGGGCGCGGATGCGGCTGTTCGGCCGTCGCCGCCGGCGGCGCACCAAACTGCGCCGTCACCAGGTAAACCCGGCCATTTGACGGGTCGAGCGCCATGGTGCGGGCGCCGGCCTGCGTCTTCACGGTGTCGAGCACGCGGTAGCGATCTGCGGATTCCTGCTTGACCACCGTGAGCGTGCCCTCGCCGTTGGAACTGAACACCAGGCCGCGCTTCTCATCGTAGGCCGCGGCATCCGGGCCTTTGCCGATCGCAACCTGAGCGACCTGGGCGCCGGTATCACCATTGGTGACGGCCATGATGTTGCCGTCGCACACCGAGAAAAGCCGGTGATGGGTACGGTCGATGGTAAGGCCGCTCGGGGAATTGCAGCCGGGCAGTGGCCAGGTCGATTGCAGGGTGAGTTTGCGGCTGTCGATGACCACCATCTGTCCCGGGTCGCTCTCGATGTTCACGTAGATATGGCCCGCATGGTCGTCCTGCGCGAACTCCGGCTTGTCGGGAACGGGGATGGTGGCGACGACCGCAAGCGTTGTGGCATCGAGTACCGTGACATCCTTGCTTCTACCATTGAAGGTAAAGACGTGCTTGCCCTTCGGCTCGTACAAAATGGCATCCGGATTGTGCCCCGGGACCTTCGTTTCCTGAAGGGTCTTGAGACTGTCCAGATCAAAGGCCGTGACCGAATCTGCCCGACCATTGCTGGTGAAGCCGCGGTGCAGATCGGGTGCGAGGGCAATGCCATGCACGCCCTGGGTGTTGGCAATGGTGCCCAGCACCCGGCCCGACTGGGTGTCGACGACGTCGACCTGGGTGCCGCGGCTGAGGAACAGCCGATGGGCCAGGTCCACCGTGAGATAGTCCCAACCCCCGGCGCCGCCAATCTTCCACTGCTGCAGCACCTGCATTCCCGAGTCCGCCGCTGCACCGGCCGCATTTGCGGTCGCTGCAAGGCCGAGCGTCACGCCCAGTGCGAGGGTTCTGACAAGCCGATGTGTGGACACAGGGGTCTCCTTTGGAGTGCAAATATCTGAGGCGGGTGTTCGCGGAATATGCCTGCCGGCGACCGGGGGTGAGTTTACAAAGATGTACACTTGGGGCAGTAAGGGCTTGTTAGCCTCGGTCCAAACAGTTGAATTGAGGGCGGAATGTTTCGGGGTGGCAACCATCTGGCCAAAGCCTGCGCGGTGGCGCTGCTGGCCTGCACAAGCTGTGCCTTGCAGGCACCGAAGCCGACCATCCCCGAGGTCCCCGTGGCGTTTGACAATGGGACGCCGGCCGGCCGCGCCGCCTGGCCGGGCAAGGACTGGTACCACGGTTTCGCAAGCCCCGAACTTGATGCACTCATTACGCAGGCCACGAACGCGAACCTGGACCTCGCTGGCGCGCGCGCGCGGCTGATCCAGGCCGACGCGCGCGCGCGACAGGCGGGTGCGGCCATACTGCCCAGCGTCGATGCACTCGGAAACGGCAATTTCCTGGCCGGGCACTCGACCAATGGCGGGGCGCACGAATTGGACTGGTCGGCCCTGCTGTCGGCGAGCTACGAAGTCGACTTCTGGGGGAAGAATCGGGCCACGGCGAATGCCGCGCGCCAGCTTGATTCCGCGGCCCGCGCCGACCGGGATACGCTGGCGCTGACCACACTGGCCGGCGTGGCCGACGGCTATTTTGAACTGCTGTCGATTCGGGAACGCCAGCAGCTTGCGCAGTCGAACCTGGATACCGCCCGCGGTCTGCTCGAAGTGGTCCAGGCGCGCTTCAATGCCGGCGCGTCGGATCCCGTCACGCTTGCCACGCAACGTTCGGTACTGGCCGCCGCGCAACTGGTGCTGCCGGATCTGCGGCAGCGCGAGGCGGAGGCGCTGACGGCACTGGCCTTGCTGGTGGGCCGCCAACCTGAAGGCTTCCAGGTTCCCGCGGCGGCTTTGGACTCGCTCGTCGAACCGCAGATCGCCCCGGGGCTGCCCGTCGAACTGCTCACCCGACGCCCTGATGTGTACAGCGCGGAAGCGAATCTGCGCGCCGCCGACGCCGACCTCGTCGCGGCTCGCGCCGCCATGCTGCCGAGTCTCACCCTGACCGCCGCAGGTGGAATTCAAAACCCCGCCGTGAATGCGGCCGTCACCGTGTTGGCCGGCACCGGGCCGGGGCTGAATCTGGGCGCCGGACTCACGCAAAGTATTTTCGATCATGGCCGGCTGCGCGCGGTGCGCGACGAAGCGCGTGCCAGGGACGATGAGCTCCTGGCAAGCTATCGCAAAGCCATACTGTCCGCGCTGGTTGACGTCGAGAATGCACTCGCGGCCATTCACAATCTCGATGTCGCGCGCGAGTTTCAAAGTGAAGGCCTGGCGCAAAGCCAGCTGGCATTCGATGGAGCGCAGCTGCGCTACCGCCAGGGAGCGGGCGACTTCCTCACCGTGCTCGAAGCGCAGCGCACCTTGTATGCGGCGCGGGATCAATACAGCCAGTACAAACTCGCCCGCCTGCAGGCCCTGGTCGGGCTGTGCAAGGCATTGGGCGGGGGCTGGGAGCTTCAGGAGTGACGCCTTTGATCAGACCTCTGCTTGCCGTGGTACTCGGCATCGCCCTGTTCGGCATTGCGGGTTGCCACCGTACCCCCGCAGCCCCTGACGCGAAGGACGAAAGCGCCAAGGAGGCGGGACCCAAAGACAGCGCGGAGGGAGTTAGCCTGAGCGGCGAACAGGTGGAGAAGATGGGGATTGCCACGCAGCCCGCCAAGTCCATGGACTATCGGGACGAGATCGCCGGCTACGGCGTCATCATTGCGCACGATACCATCGCCGCTGCCGTGGCCGAATTGACCAGTGCGCAGGCGGCGCAGGAACAAAGCCGCGCGGCCGCGGCGCGCGCGCAGCGTCTGGCCGGCACGCCCGGGGCGATGTCCGCGGATGCGGTGGAGACCGCCACGCGCCAGATCGCAACCGATACCGCTGCCGTCGCACTGGCGCGCCGCCGCCTGTCGTCCGTCGTCGGCAGCGGCTTGCCCGACGGCCCGGCGGCCGGGTCACGGCTGCAGGAATTGGCCAGTGGCGAGGCCAAGCTGTTGCGCGTGACATTCCCCCTTGGCGCCCTGCAGGGCGCAACGCCCAGCGCATTGCGTGCGGCACGTCTTGATGGCGCGGCGCCGGGCGTGCCATCGGTCTCGCCGGGATGGGCGCTGCATCCGCTGTGGAGCGCCCCTGCCGATTCGACGCTGCCCGGACGCAGTTTTTTCGCGGTGCTCACGGGTGGTGATGCCAGCGAGGGCGAACGGCTGCTGGTGTGGGCGCCGGGGCCGGGCCCCGCGCAGCGCGGCGTGCTGGTGCCGGCCGCGGCGGTGGTCATCAGCGATGGCAAGTACTGGTGCTATGTAGAACAGAAGCCCCGCGTTTTCCTGCGTCGCGAGATTGCCACCAACCGGCCTGTTGATGCGGGTTACTTCGTCACCCAGGGAATCGCGGCGGGCGACAAGGTGGTCACCGCGGCGGCCGGCCTGCTGCTGGCGCGGGAAATGAATCCCAGCACCGAGGCGGACTGAAACCGATGCGGGGCATTATCGCCTTGTGCGTGCGTCGGTTCGGCGCGGTCACGGCGCTGACCGCGTTGGCGCTGGTGCTGGGCTGCTGGGGCGCGCTGGATGCGCCGCTGGATGTGTTTCCGGAATTTGTTCCGTCCCAGGTGGATATCCAAACGGAGGCACCCGGGTTCTCACCGCAGCAGGTCGAGGAGCTCGTCACCAAGCAGGTCGAGAATACCGTCAATGGCGCCTCGGGATTGGCGACCTTGCGTTCCGAGTCCATACCGGGACTGTCCGTGGTGACCATCACCTTTGCCGATGGCATTGATCTGCACATCGCCCGGCAAGGAATCTCGGAGCGACTGTCAGAGCTTGGCAGCAGTCTGCCGGCCGGCGTCGGCGTGCCGAAACTCTCACCGCTGGTCTCCAGCACCATGGACCTGCTGAAGATCGGACTGGTGTCCGACAAGGTCGACGCCTATACCCTGCGCGACGCCGCCGACTGGGTGATCAAGCCCCGTCTGCTGGCGGTGCCGGGGGTGGCGCATGTCATCGTATTCGGCGGTGACGTCCGGCAGATCCAGATTCAGCCCGACATGCAACGCCTGACCAGCTTCGGCATCACCCTCGCCGACGTTGCCGATGCGGCCCGCGCTGCCTTGCCACTGCGCGGCGCGGGATTCATCGATATCGCCAACCAGCGCGTACTGATGCAGTCGCCGATTCCCGCACCCGATATCGAAGTCCTCGGCAAGGCGGTTGTCGTCGTGCGCAACGCCATCCCGATCCGCCTGAGCGAGATCGCCGCGGTGAAAATGGCGCCCGCATTGCGCTCCGGCGATTCTCTCATCATGGGCAAACCGGGCGTGCTGCTGTCGCTGGCCAGCCAGTATGGCGCGAACACGCTCACCACCACGCTTGCCGTGGAACAGGCCTTGGCCAGTTTGCGCCCGGCGCTGAGTGCGCAGGGGATCACCGTCTATTCCGGATTGCACCGGCCCGCGAACTTCATCGAGCGCGCATTGAGCGATCTGAAGCACTCGCTGCTGATTGCCGGGGTGCTCATTTTCGTCGTGCTGTATCTGTTCCTGCGCGACATCCGCGCGGCGTTGATCGCCTTCACCGCCATACCCCTGTCACTGCTCGCCGCCGTGGCGGTCCTCGACCGCATGGGACTGACGCTCAATACGATGACGCTGGGGGGGTTTGCGGTCGCCTTGGGCGTGCTGGTCGATGATGCCATCATCGGCATCGAAAACATCATGCGCCGGCTGCGCGAGAATCAGCTGCTGCCACAACCCCTGGATCGTCTGGAGGTGATCCGGGAAGCCTCGCTCGAAGTGCGCGGACCGGTGATCTACGCGACGGCGGTGGTCATCGCGGTGTTTCTGCCGGAGATATTCACCACCAGCGTGCAGGGCCACTTCGTCGGGCCGCTGGCACTGGCCTTCATATTCGCGGTGCTGGCCTCGCTGGTGGTGGCCATGACCGCGACGCCGGCACTGTGTGCGCTGCTGCTGCGTCGGCACGATGCGCGCCCGGAGTCAGGCTGGCTGCGCCGGCTCAAGGCGTGGCAACGTCAGGCGGTGCACGGTGTCGCGAACCATTTCAAGGTGGTCGCAGGCGTGCTGATCGCCTGTGTGATTGCGGCTGCCGTGGCGCTCCCGTTCCTGGGCGGCACGTTCATGCCGGACTTCCGGGAAGGGCACTTCGTCATCCAGGTTTCCAGTTCCATACCCGGCACCTCCCTTGAGCAGATGCTCGACGTCGGCAAGCGCATCAGTGCTGAGATACTGGCACTGCCCTACGTGGCGAGTGTCGAGCAACAGGTCGGTCGGGCCGAACTGGGCGAGGACACCTGGGGGCCGCACCGCAGCGAATTCCATGTCGAACTCAAACCCGATTCCAGCGTGGATCAGGGTGCCGCGCAGGACGCCCTGCGCGAAATCCTGGAGCATTACCCGGGACTGCAGAGTGAGGTGGTGACTTTTCTGGGTGATCGGATCAGCGAAAGCCTCAGCGGCGAGACGGCGCAGGTCGCCGTCAAGGTTTTCGGTGATGACCTCGACGCGCTGGATACGACCGGTGACCGGATTGTCGCGGTGCTGGGGAAAATTCCCGGGGTGGTCGACCTGCAGTTCAAGCGCCAAAGCGGCACACCGGCCATCGCGATTCAGCTGCATCCGGATGCGCTGCTGGCAAGCGGCCTCAAAGCGCAGGATGTTCTCGACACCATCGAGACGGCTTACACCGGGGCGCTGGTGGGCCAGACATTCAGCGGCACGCGTACGGTCGATGCGGTACTGCTGCTTCCCGATGCACTCAGACATCAGCCCTCCGAACTGGCGCGGCTGATGATCAGCGGCCCGCTGGGGCCCGTGCCGCTGTCCCAGGTTGCCCGTATCCTGGTCACGCAGGATCGCTACAGCATCGAGCATGACGGCGGACAGCGACGCATCAGCGTGACCTTCAATGTGAATGGTGCCTCGCTGCAGAGCGTCGTGCAGCAGGCCGCACAGGCAATCGCCGCAAAAGTGACGCTGCCCACGGGTGTCTATACCGAATTCACCGGTGCTGCCGAAGCAGAGAGCCAGACGCGCAATCAACTGCTGCTGTACTCGGGGATGGCACTCGGCCTCATCGTCATGATCCTGTTCGTGTCATTCAGGTGGCGCGCGAACAGCTGGCTGGTGCTGGCGAATCTGCCCTTTGCCCTGGTCGGAAGTGTCGCGGCCATTGCCATGACCGGCATTGGTGTCTCCCTTGGCACGGTGGTGGGCCTGGTGACGGTATTCGGGGTCAGTGCGCGCAATGCGATACTGCAGCTGGCGCATTACGAGCATCTGGTGGAGATTGAGGGTGCCGCCTGGAACACCGACACCGTGATACGCGGCGCCAATGAGCGGCTGGTGCCCATCCTGATGACCGCCGCCGTGACGGCCCTCGGCCTGGCACCCCTGGCCTTCGGCATGAATCTTCCGGGTCAGGAAATCGAAGGACCGATGGCAGTGACGGTGCTCGGGGGGCTGGTGTCTTCCACGATCCTCAACTTGTTCGTCTTGCCGGCGCTGGCGCGCCGCTACATCGAAGTCCCGCCGACGCGCGCGGCTCAGGTCACCGTAAGCGCGTAGGTGACGGTCTGACTCGTCGAGCCCGAAGTTGCACTTACGGTCACCGTGTAGGTTCCGGCGGGCGTTCCGCTGGTCCCGCCTCCCGAGCCGCCACCGGAGCCGGAACTGCCGCCGGAAGAGCCGCCTCCGCCACAGCCGCTCAAGAACACCATTCCGATGAGGACGGCGATGATCCGTTGCTGGGTCACTGATAAACGCGTCCGCCCGCGCACCGCAAATGGCAACAACACGACCGCGAGCGTCATGCCACCCGGAAGCCACGGCGAACCGGGAGTAACCTGCGATGCAGGGAGCACCGAAGCGGTGGTGGTGCGGGCGGTAGTGGTGATCGTAAGGGTCGAGTTCGCCGCGGTACCGTTCAGCGTAACCGCGGCGGGCGCGAAACTGCAGCTCGCACCCTGAGGAAGGCCAGTGCACGACAGCGCAACGGATCCGGTGAATCCGTCGCTCGGTGTCAGTGTCAGGATACCGGTCGCCGATTGTCCTGCGGTGACAGTCCCGGCGCTGCTGGAAGAGGACAGAGAAAATGTCGCAGCGGCCGGTTGCGCCGCATTCAACAGCAGCGTCTGTCCGTCGAGCAGATCCGTCCTGCCATCACCGTTGAAATCGCGCGCGACCGCTGCCCCGCCTCCGGGCAGGTAGATCAGCTCATTGAACTGTGCATTGCCCGTGGCATCGACTGACAACGTGCCGTCGCCATTGCCAAACGTTATGCCGCTATCCGTGCTCCCGAAGTAACCGGAGATTGCGACATCGAGTTTGCCATCGCCGTTGAAGTCGCCTACCGCGATGCCTTCCAGCTCGTACTCGATATCGTAGGTGAACTTGTTGGGAGCCTTGAACGTCCCATCGCCGTTTCCCAGTGCAATCGCGACCTGCATGAAGCCGCTGGTCGATGTACCGAGCGTCACAATATCGGGAATCCCGTCGCCATTCATATCGGCGACGACCAATGGGACGTATTGCGTACCGTAAGTGGGCGAACCGTCGACAACGTCGTTGGTGGTGACGGCCTTTGGGGTACCAAAGGTGCCGTCGCCGTTGCCGAGCGCGACCTCAACCGTGTAGGCTGCCGGGGTCGTGCCCGTGGCCTCCGCGGTCTGCTGCATTATCAGCAGGTCGGGCTTTCCGTCCGCGTTGAGATCAGTGATTGCGGCGACATTGTCGGTGAGCAGGGTCGCGGAACTGCCGATGTAGAGCACCAGAGTCTTAGGTGCTTGGAAGGTTCCATCACCGTTCCCGAGCTGCACAGCCACACCCCGGTAGTTGACATTGGGACTTGCCGTGTAGTCCTCATCGACATAGTTAAAGACCAGATCCGCCTTGCCGTCACCGTTTACATCGACCAGCCGGATGTTCGAAAGCGTTGGATTGGCATCGACATCGTTGCCCGGCACGAAGTGGCCGGACGGAAGGAAGGTCGGGGTCGCAAAATTACCGGCGCCATCGCCGCTCGATATGAGAATCCCCGGGCTATAGAGGCCGCCTACGGGGCGCACCTGAAAGCCCGTCGCCAGGAACACCAGATCCGGCTTGCCATCGCCGTTCACATCCGCGAGCCCGAACGAGTCGATGCCGTTCAGGCTGTAAGGATTGTTCTGCGCGCCGCTGAAGGTCAGTGAGGCGACGGAAAGCGTGCTTTTCGCCGCGAAGTTGCCCTGCCCGTTGCCAAGATACGAGGTGAAGGTCAGCAGCGAGGCGGCGCTGAGCCCGGTACCGACACCCACGGCGTCGAGCTTTCCGTCACCGGTCAGATCCACCAGATTCGTGCCCGTGTAGACGAACGGCAGA
>DATHOA010000243.1:0-38900 GCA_035485475.1 Steroidobacteraceae bacterium
CACCGACCAGCACGGCGAATCCGACAAAGTACATGCCCGCAAATTTCATGGTCCTGCTCCCGGTAACCCTGCATCGATCAAGCCGCACCGCACAGACGAAGAATACTCGCGGCGCCGTCATTGTGCTCGCTGAAAATTGCCGGCAAGCCCTGCGCAGGTGGCATCGTCGGCTCATTCTGACAGGTGGATGCTCCCACGAGCTTCACGGAATGCCGCATTTGGGACATAGACTTATCCGCCCCCTCGCCTGCAAGGAGACCGACCATGGCCAAGATCACCCCCTGTCTCTGGTTCGACGGTAAAGCTGAAGAGGCGGCCAACTTCTACGTCACGGTTTTTCCCAGGTCTCGCGTTGACTCAATACGTCACGCCGCGAGCGATTACCCCTCGGGCAAGGCAGGCGACGTCCTCACCTGGCTGGGTGAAGGACCGATACGGCGTTTCCTGGCAGATCGTGCCGCGCCAGCTGACCAAGTTGTTCGGCGATCCCGATCCTCACCGCAAGGAGCGGGCGTTCGAGGCGATGATGAAGATGAAGCGCATCGATATCGCGGCGATAGAGCGTGCCGCCGATGGCGTCGCCGAATGATGCTATCTGATCTTACTTCGCCCCGTCAGATGCGACCGGGACGCCGCGTCGTGACCTCCTGGACCAGCCACGCATTGCCGTCCGGATCCGCAAAGGCGAAGAACGATCCGTAGCTCGTGTGCCTGGGATCGGGACCAGGAAGGCGTGCTTCCTCCGGAAACGGGGCGCCGTGCCACATGGCACTCGCACCGATGCCGCGGCCGATGACCTCCTCATATGCGGCTATGATGTCGGAGACAATCAGCGCCCCAACGGCCGTACCAGGCGCCGAGGCCGTTACTCCGTTGCCGAAGGTCACCGAGCAGCCGGAGCCGGGAGGCGTGAACTGGACGATACGAACGTTCTTTGCCGGGGCGACATCCTCGTCAAGCCTCCAACCTAACTGTTGATAGAACTGCTTGGAGCGGTCGACATCCGACACGGGGATGACGTGAACCTCGAGGTTCATGGCGACCTTCGATGGGGTCGAGTCAGACTTCCGTTGATTCATGTGATTTGCCTTTCGCTGATCTGTGGTTGAGAGCAGGGACGGGTGGGCGCGAAGCCGTCCGCTACTGGCTGCGCCTCGCGTACGAGACGCCGTAGGCGGCAGCGCGCAGGCTCGGCAGCGGATCATCGGAGAGCTCGATACCGGCGGTGAGATTCGTGGGCAGGAACAACAGCTTCCTCTGCACCTGCGCGCTGTCCGGCACCACTTTCGTCAGTCGCAGCACGCCAAGATCGACGACCTTTCGGTCCTCAGGCCACGGTTCGCTCGCATCCTTGGTCTGATCGCCGGGTTCAGCCAATTGCGCCTTCACGTGAAAAACCAGCGGCTTTTGCGCAATCCGTTTGGCCAGATCGTCGAACAGAAAATCGGGTGACTGCTTGGCGGCCTCTTCGGGCGTGATGTGCACCAGCTTCTGCGGCGCTATCAGGTAACGCACCGCCTGCCTTTGGCCGCTGCCGTTGACGAAGATGAAGGCATCAATGCCGTGATATTCCTCGTCAGCAAAGCTATCCGGAATGGGGAGCGAACCGATTGCCTTCGGCGCATTCGGGTGACCGGCAAAGAATTGCTCCAGTTTCGTAGGGTGTGGAGCGTCGGGTGGGCTTGCGACGATGGCCTGCAGCAGATTTCGGAAGTCCTCACCGGTCCCGACCGGGAAGAACTTGAACGAGTTGGTGACCATGTCAGTGTCATGTGCGCCGGGCAGGTGGTATTTGATCGCGATGCCACGCGGCATTGCGGGCGAGCCGTCGGGCACGGTCGGCATCCCGCTGCCATCAGAGAAGCGTGCCGTCACCGCAAATGTATGGCCATTGAATAGCACCGCGCTGCTGAGTCGCGCGGCTTCGGCCGAGGCCTTGAAGGTGCCCTCAACCACAACGCCTTTGGCATGAAAGGCGCGAAATCCCGGATGCACCCCGTCCGTCTTGTTCGCCAAATCTACGATTTGCGTCGGGAGGGACGCGTTGTCTGCGATGGCGGCTGCGCAAGCCAACAGCAGTACTCCACAGGTTGAGGACATCGCCAGGCGTCTTGTCGTTCTTACCAAGGGGGTCATGTCGAGATCCTCCTGCGAAGGTGTTTCATTGTGCGTTACCGAGTTGCACTCGATGCGATGACACGATCACACCAGAGGGACGGGTACGAAACGATTGGACCTTGGTATCGGAGATACTTTGGTATAGGAGGCGGCTGAAGCGGCCTACGCGCTTAGCTGGCGAGCCTGCCGCTGCGGTCGCCTATTCCCGCTCAATAATCTCCTGACAGACGACCCAACTGCCAATCACGGGCCCTCATTCAAAGGCCGCGGCCATGAACTCCCGCTCAGCTTTAGGAATTCTTAGCGAAACCGCCTCGGCTCCCCACGAACCAACGGCGCCCTTAACCTGCTGAATTACTCCATCCGCTTCGTCCTTCGATATTCCATAGTCGGAAGAAGCATCCATCGCGATCGAAACATCACACGTCGCCTCCACCTCATTGATGGCGAGCGTCAGTTCATTTCGCTCGACAGAGGGATTCATGTCATAGGCAGGCGCGAGAGTAATACCGTCCTGAGAAATGAAAAAGCCGTGATTGCGCAAGTGATCGTCAGTGTTATGTATCAGAATATTGAACACGACCCTTCGGAAGAGCTCCACACAATCGCCATGCGTATCCACGCCGCGCGACTGCAGCAACTCTACGAGCTCGAGATAGCTGGCCCCCGGCTCCCCATCAGTCCGCTGCGTCAAGGTCATGGCCGAAACGAACGCCAATCGCCGCTCGGTTTTTGTCCGGTCGAAGCGCCGCGCCAGGAACGTCGTGTAAGAACTCTCCGGCAATCTCATCCCGCGAGTCGGAGGCACACTGATGCCCGCCTTCGCCGCCAACCGATGCGCAACCAACTCCCAGGCTCCCACATCCCTTGCATCGTTCCGACTCGGAAACTTAGCGATGTGCAGCACTCCCTTTTCGTCTCTTACCGACGCCTTCGGCCGTGCCCCACCTAAGGAAGTACCGGGAGCAAACAACTGAGACAGCCACCGCTGATAGTCCGGATGCTCTTCCTCATCGATATGCTGCTCGAAATTAAGGCTGGCTGCCTGCAACTCTCCCAAGGAGGTAATCGGAGGCGCCGCAAATCGATCGTCGGAATCGACAAATGGGCCGCCCTCATCCAGCTGAAACCGCAATGCACCCAACCGCGTCGCGTCATGAACACCCAAGAGACAATCCCACTCGTTCAATGCACCAGGCTTTTCCTTCGACTCTCGCGCCCTAACGTTTTCACGCCGCTGCATCAGTACACGCCCCCATCGATCGGGCGAGGAATCGAGAAAGATCCCGAAGCTCTCACGTTCCGCGGCCGGATACTGAGGTCCTTCAACGAGGCTCAAATCAGGATCGAAAGCCAAAGCTTCTGCCCGTTTTAACCAGGCAGCGTCATATTCGAAGGAGAAAATGCCGCCGCGCGCCGCCGGCTGATAGTGCAGCAGGCCCATCATTTGAGGCTTCGCGAAGTACGAAAGATCGGCGAAAACACGCACCGTTCTAAGAGGACGACTCATAGAATCACTTTGTCATCATCTGAAATTTTCAAACGCTTCGGTGCCCGCCGTTTAGGCTCAATCCCGGCATCTTGTAATTTGCGACCCAGGACGTCGTCGGCCGCAATCGACTTCAGATCCTGATCGAGCCGCAGGGCTTGCAGCACTCGCGAATAGATTCCAAGCGCGACGGCGCCATCACCACGCTCGACACGCGACAGAGTCTTACGGGTTATCCCGGCACGCTGCGCTACTGTTTCCGCCGAATGCTTACGACGTAGTCGCGCCAGTCGAATCCTGTTCCCCAAATCGCCCAAAAGGCGGCTCAGACGCGGGGTCAGCGGTGGAGAAACCTTGGGCATAATGAGTCATATAGTACGCAGTTTTCGGCAATTTTGGGTAAGTTATGACTCGTTAATATGGCTCGAAAACCATCAGGCTCTTCGCCGCAAAATGCGGATCCTGTAGTGACGCATAACCCTTTGATTCTATTGCTCGAGACGAACTCGAATCCCCAGGCGATTGCCGCGCAGGTCGCTCCTGGATAAAGCGATGAGGTCCGGGGAAAGTTCCCGTCACTCCCACTCGATGGTGGCAGGCGGCTTGCCAGAAATGTCGTAGACCACACGCGAGATGCCCGGCACTTCATTGACAATGCGGCGCGAGACTTCGTCCAGAAAGTCGTACGGCAGCCGCGCCCAGTGCGCCGTCATGAAATCGATGGTCTCCACGGCGCGCAGCGCGACGACGTAGTCGTAGCGGCGACCATCGCCCATGACGCCCACCGACCGCACCGGCAGGAACACGGCGAATGCCTGGCTGGTGCGATCGTACAGGTCATGCCTGCGCAGCTCTTCGATGAAGATGGCGTCGGCGCGGCGCAGCAGGTCCGCGAATTCCTTGCGCACCTCGCCCAGGATGCGCACGCCCAGGCCCGGACCCGGGAACGGATGCCGGTACACCATGACATGCGGCAGTCCCAGCTCCGTGCCGAGGCGACGCACCTCGTCCTTGAACAATTCCCGCAGCGGCTCCACCAGCTTCAGGCGCATGTGCGCCGGCAGTCCACCGACATTGTGGTGGGACTTGATGACATGCGCCTTGCCGGTCTTGGCACCAGCGGACTCGATCACATCCGGGTAGATGGTGCCTTGGGCCAGGAAGCGCACGTCCTTCAGCTTGTTGGATTCTTCTTCGAAGATCTCCACGAACAGGCCACCGATGATTTTGCGTTTGGCCTCCGGGTCGGTGACACCCTTGAGCGCCGCGAGGAAACGCTCCGCGGCATCCACGCGGATGACCTTGACGCCCAGGTTCTGCGCGAAGGTGCGCATGACCTCATCACCCTCGCCCCAGCGCATCAGACCGTGATCCACGAACACGCACACCAGCCGATCACCAATCGCCAGGTGCAGCAGCGCGGCCACGACACTTGAATCGACGCCCCCGGAAAGTCCCAGCAGCACCTTGTCATTACCGGTTTGCGCACGCACGCGCTCGACGGCATCTTCGATGATATGGCCCACGCTCCACAGCGCATCGCAGCCGCAGATCTCGCGCACGAAGCGCTCCAGCATGCGTGCGCCCTGCAGGGTGTGCGTGACTTCGGGATGAAACTGAACGCCGTAATAGCGGCGTCGCTCGTCACTCATACCGGCGAGGGGCGCGTTCGCGGATGCGGCCGTGGCAGCAAAACCGTCCGGCAACTCGGCGACCCGATCGCCGTGACTCATCCACACATCCAGCACGGCGCGTCCTTCGGCGTCGCGCCGATCGCTCAGGCCATCGAGCAGCCGGCATTGGGCAGTGACCGCGACTTCGGCATAACCGAACTCGCGCGTCAGGCCTGCGACCACCTGCCCGCCCAGCTGCTGCGCCATGGTCTGCATGCCGTAGCAGATGCCCAGTACCGGCACGCCCAGTTCAAACACCGCGGCGGGCGCACGCGGCGGCTGTGAGTCGGTGACGGATTCCGGACCGCCCGAGAGGATCACGCCACGTGGCGCGAAGGTGCGCACGGCCGCGTCGGGAATGTCCCAGGGGTGGATCTCGCAGTACACACCGCTCTCGCGCACCCGGCGAGCGATGAGCTGGGTGTACTGCGCGCCGAAATCGAGAATCAGGATCCGGTGCGCGTGGATGTCAGGAGACGCGGTAATTCGGCGCTTCCTTGGTAATGGTCACATCGTGCACATGGCTCTCACGGACACCCGCGTTGGTGATGCGCACGAACTTCGGCCGGGTGCGCATGATCTCGATGGACGCGCTGCCGGTGTAGCCCATCGCGGCGCGCAGGCCACCGGCCAACTGGTACAGGATCGATACCAGGCTGCCCTTGTAGGCAACCCGACCCTCGATGCCCTCGGGCACCAGCTTCTCAAGCTCGCTGGCCGCATCCTGAAAGTAGCGGTCGGCACTGCCGTGCTTGTCGGCCATGGCGCCCAGGGATCCCATACCGCGATAGGCCTTGTATGAGGCGCCCTGGTACAGCTCCACTTCACCGGGGGACTCCTCCGTGCCGGCGAACATGCCGCCGATCATCACGGCATGGGCACCCGCGGCGATGGCCTTGGCAAGATCACCTGAGAAACGGATGCCACCATCGGCAATCACCGGCACCCCAGTGCCCTCCAGCGCCCGCGCCACGTTGGAGACTGCGCTGATCTGCGGCACACCGACGCCGGCGACGATACGCGTGGTGCAGATCGACCCCGGACCGATGCCCACCTTGACGGCATCCGCGCCGGCCTCGACCAGGTCGCGGGCCGCCTCAGCGGTCACGATATTGCCGGCGATTACCTGCAATTGCGGCCAGCGCTTCTTGATCTGGCGGACCATGTCGATCACGCCCTGGTGGTGCCCATGGCTGGTATCCACGACCACGACATCCGCGCCGGCGCCGCTCAAAGCCGCCACCCGCTCGAGAGTATCCGCCGCGGTGCCCACCGCTGCGCCGACGCGCAGCCGGCCGGTATCATCCTTGCTGGCGCGCGGGTAATCGGTGGCTTTCTGGAAATCCTTCACCGTGATCATGCCCTTGAGCTCCGAATCCTCGCCCACCACCAGCACCTTCTCAATGCGATGCTTGTGCAGCAGGGTCAGGACTTCTTCCTTCGGGGCGTTCTCACGTACGGTAATCAGTCGATGCTGCGGGGTCATGACCGAGGACACCGGCGCATCGAGCTTCTCTTCGAAGCGCAGGTCACGATGCGTCACGATGCCGACGACCTTGCTGCCGTCCACGACCGGCACACCGGAGATGCCGCGCGAGCGCGTCAGCTGCAGCACCTCGCGGATGCTCATGCCGGGGGGCACGGTGATCGGGTCACGAATTACGCCGCTCTCGAATTTCTTGACCCTGGCGACTTCGCGCGCCTGGGCCTCGATGGGCATGTTTTTGTGGATGATGCCGAGGCCGCCTTCCTGGGCAATCGTGATCGCGAGGCGCGCCTCCGTCACGGTGTCCATGGCAGCTGACAGGACGGGCAGTCCCAGCCTGATGCTGCGGGTGAGCGTAGTGGAAAGGTCGACCTCGCGTGGCAGCACCGTGGAATGGGCCGGCACCAGGAGGACGTCGTCGAAAGTCAGGGCTTCTTCGAGGATTCGCATGTCCCATTCTACGCACTCGCCGGGGTCGGGTAAACCCGCAAAGCGCGATACCATGGGATATGTCCCAACCCCCGGAACGCAGTGTCTACACCGTCTCCCGGCTGAACCGCGAGGTCCGCTTGCTGCTGGAACGGGGCCTGGCCGTAATCTGGCTGGAGGCGGAGCTGTCGAATTTCACCCAGCCCGCCTCCGGGCACTGGTATTTCACCCTGAAGGACAAGGAAGCGCAGATCCGCGGCGCCATGTTCCGCCAGCGCAATATGAACCTGGGGTTCACCCCCAAATCCGGGCAGCTGGTGCTGGTGCGCGGTCGCGTCAGCCTGTACGAGCCCCGTGGCGACTACCAGATGCTCGTCGAGCATATGGAAGAGGCCGGGGTCGGCGCGCTGAAGCGCGAATTCGAGCGCCTCAAGGCGCGGTTGGCCGCCGAGGGCCTGTTTGCGCCCGAACTGAAGCGGCTGCTGCCCGCCTTTCCACACCGCATCGGGGTCATCACCTCGCCCAGCGGGGCCGCAATCCGCGATGTGATGCACATTCTCAAGCGCCGCTATCCGCCGGCGCGGGTCCTGATCTACCCCACGCCGGTGCAGGGCGCCGCGGCCGTACCGGCACTGATCCAGGCCCTCGAGCTGGCCTCGGCGCGCGCGGAGTGCGACGTGCTCATCCTGGCGCGCGGCGGCGGGTCGCTCGAGGACCTGTGGGCCTTCAATGACGAAGGTGTGGCGCGGGCCATCCGCGCCTGCGCCATACCGGTGGTCAGCGGAGTCGGCCACGAAATTGACTTCACCATCGCCGATTTTGTCGCCGACGTGCGGGCGCCGACACCCTCCGGCGCTGCCGAATTGGTGGTTCCGGATCGCCAGGAGCTGCTCAGCACTCTGCGCCGCATGGGTGAGCGGCTGATCCAGTCCGGGCGGCGCGAACTGCGCACGGCCGGTCAGCTGCTGGCGCACCTGCGGCATCGCCTGCAACGCATGCATCCGGGTGTGCGTTTACGTCATAGCGCACAGCGCCTGGATGAGCTCGAACAACGGCTGCGCAAGGCGCTGCACGCCCGCGTGCAGCAGCAGAACATCCGCCTGAGCCACGCCCATGCGCGCACCACGCAACTGCGGATGCGACTGCAACATGCGCTGCAACGCCGGGTCGAGACCAGTGTCCATCGCCTGAATCTCGCACAACACAAACTGGACGCCGTCAGCCCGCTGGCCACCTTAGGCCGCGGTTTCGCCGTGGTGATGCGCGCGGATGGCCGGGTGGTCACTGATGCCGGCACCGTGGCGGTGGGCGATGAGATCCGCGCGCTGGTGTTGCGCGGCGCCCTGCGCGCCCGGGTCACCGGGCACGATTCCGGAAACGAACCATGAATCTGCGCGGCACCATACGGCAGCTCACCGGCGCAGTGATTGTGCTTGCCGGCGTGGTGAGCACCGCCGCCGCTGCACCCACGGACCTGCCGCGCAGTGCCAGTGTGCCCGGCGGCGTGCGCATCATTGCCCTGCCCGGCCCGCCCGACTCCGCGCCCGTGGCGATGTTCGGGCAGCATCGCGTGATGGTGATTCGTCGCGACGATAAGTGGCTGGCCGTGGTGGGCATCGGGCTGGATGCGAAGATCGGAACCGCGACGCTGCAGGTGCCGGGCAGCCCCGCCCATGACTTCCCCATCGGTCCGAAAACCTATACGGTGCAACGCCTGACCGTGGCCCCGAGCCAGGTCGATCTTTCGGCGCCGGATGCCAGTCGGGCCGCGCAGGAACGCACCCGCATCCACACGGCGATCGCCACGTTCAGCCCGGTGGCAGGGAGCTTGGCGCTGCTGCAGCCCGTCCCGGGAATCCGCTCGAGCTCCTTCGGCTTGCGCCGCGTGTTCAATGGCGAGGCCCGTAATCCGCATACCGGTATGGACATCGCGGCGCCGGTGGGCACCCCGATACTGGCCGCCGCAGACGGCACGGTTGTCGATACCGGCAACTACTTCTTCAACGGCAATACCGTGATCATTGATCATGGCCAGGGGCTGCTGACGGTGTACTGCCATCTGAGCGCGATCGGGGTGCACAGCGGCGATGGGGTCCATCGCGGTCAGGTCATCGGCAAGGTCGGCATGACCGGGCGTGTGACCGGTCCGCACCTGCATTTCGCGGTGGTACTCAATCAGGAGTTCGTGGATCCGGCGCTGTTCCTGCCCCCGGCACACCCTCTCATCCGCACCCGCTAGGGCCGCCGGCGACCCTTGCCGCCGCGCGCTGCGCCACCTTTGGCTGGCCCGCTGCGCTTCGCGGCCGCGGGCCGCACTCGCGCGCGCACCGGACGTGGACCTTCGTTCGCGGCCGCCACCTTTTTCTTGCGGGCGACCTTCATGCCGGCGATTTTCGCCAGGGCTGCGCCCCGGTGGCCGATGCCGGCAGTGCCTTTACGGCGCGGCCGATGCCCGACCTTGTGTTCGGTCTTGCGCTCACTGTAGGGATTTGAGTCGGAACGGAACTCGACCACCACCGGCGTTGCATACAGATCAAAGGTCTTGCGAAAGAAATTGCCCAGATACCGGGCGTAGGCATCCGGTACCCGTTCGCCCTGGCTGCCATGCACGATGATGCGGGGTGGATTGCGTCCGCCCTGGTGAACGTAGCGCAACTTGATTCGCCGGCCGTGTACCAGTGGCGGCTGATGCGCCTCCACCGCGCTCTCCAGTCCCTTGTTCAACATCCGGGTCGGCATTTCGCGCATGGCGGACTCGAATCCGCGGACCGCGGACTGGACCAATTCGCCCACTCCCGTGCCGTGCCGCGCCGAAATGAAATGCAACGGGGCGTAGGGCACGAAATCCAGTTTCAGCGCCAACTGGCGCCGGATTTCATCGCGCTGCTCCATGGGAATGCCGTCCCACTTGTTGATGGCGATGAGCAGGGCGCGGCCGCGCTGCAGCGCCATGCCGAGCACGCTGGCATCCTGTTCGCCGATCAGGTCATGGGCATCCAGCACCATCACCACGACATGTGCGTGGTCCATGGCCTGCAAGGTCTTCGCGACGCTGACCTTCTCGATCAGATCATCGACCTTGGAGCGGCGTCGAATGCCTGCCGTATCGATCAACACGAAGTCCCGCTCATCGCGTTTGAACGGGACCAGGATGCTGTCGCGCGTGGTTCCGGGCTCTTCGCTCGCGATCACCCGCTCTTCGCCCAGCAGACGGTTGATGAGGGTCGACTTGCCGACATTCGGACGGCCAATGACCGCGATACGAATCGCATCGTCAATCGAGTCCTCCCGCACGCTCTCATCGCACCCTGCCAGCACCACCGACATCAGCTCACGGATGCCCTGGCCATGAGTCGCGGCGATCCCCACCGGTTCACCCAGGCCGAGCCTGTGGAAGTCGCTGAGCGCTACCTGCGCATCCAGGCTCTCGATCTTGTTGACGGTGAGCACGATGGGCTTGCCGGAGCGGCGCAGCTCGCGCGCGATGATCTCATCCTGCGGCGTCAGGCCGGCGCGCGCATCGACGATGAACACCAGTCGATCCGCCTCGGCCACGGCGCGCTCCGTCTGGATGCGCATCTGGCTTTCGATGACGGAGGGGTTCTCGATCACCAGGCCACCGGTGTCGATGACCACATAGGCACCGGATCCGAACTGGCCGTAGCCATATTGCCGGTCGCGCGTGACCCCCGGCACGTCGGCCACGATGGCATCGCGCGTGCGCGTGAGGGTATTGAACAGCGTCGATTTTCCGACGTTGGGTCGGCCGACCAGCGCTACGATCGGCAGCACGATGAATCGCGCCTAGTGCCCGGAGCGCGCGGCCACCGGCGTGGCGCGAAAGGCGTCAACGACTCCACGATCATTCAGCAGCACCAGCACGCCATCGGCGTACACCGGCGGATTGCTGTAACGCACTTTGCCGGCGCGCGTGCGCCCGATGACGGCCCCGTTCGACTTGGCCAGCCAGTGCACGTAGCCCTGGAAATCCGCGACCACAATGGCATCATCCGCCACCGCCGGGCCGGATAGGCCGCGGTGCGCAAGGGCCTTCTGCCGCCACACCTCAACCCCGGTGCGTCGCTTCAGCGCGAGTACCTCGCCATCGGCCGTGGACACATAGACGTTCTCGTCATCGACGGCGACGCCGCGGTAGCTCGAGGTATCGTGCGACCACCAGATCTGCCCCGAATCCAGCGCCATCATGGCGACCTTGCCCTGGAAACCCACCACGTAGACGTCATTGCCCCTGACCTGTGCGCGGGTATCGATATCGACCAGGCGGTCGATATCGGTCTTGCCCGTCGGCAGCTGCAGCTGGGTCTCCCACACGCTGGCGCCATCGGTCAAGGATGAGGCGACTACGCGACCGTTGTCGAAACCGGTCACGGCAACTTCGCCCGCGATGGTGGGTGAAGCCATCCCGCGCAGCGACAGCTTCGGCACCGTCTGCTGCTGCACCCACAGTTCATGCCCATCGGCCATCGACAGGCCGTGCAACTTGCCGTCCACGCCCCGGACCAGCACCATCCGGGGCGAAACCGCCGGGGCGGCCAGGATCTCGGCCGCCACATTGGTGGACCACTGCTGCTTGCCGCTGTGGGCATCCAGCATCACCACGTCGCCATCGGTTGAGCCGACGACGACCTTGCCGTCACCAAAGCCCACCGCGCCACCCAGCGGCAGCTTGGTACGGGTCTGCCACTCGCGGTGGCCATTGTGCAGGTTGAAGGCCGCGATCTCACCCTGCTCGCCCGCGGCATAGACGGTGTCGCCCTCGATATCGAGCGCCAGGCCCAGGCGCAGGGGCACCTTGGTTCCCCCGACCTTCTCACTCCAGACCTTCTCGATCTTCACGCCTTCCGTGAAGGCCACCAGCTTGACCGGACGGTCCGGGTCCTTGTTCTTGGTACAGGCGGCCACGAGGGCCAGCAGCAGGATCGGCAGAATGCGACGCATGATGGATCAGTTCCCCTTGGGAATGGCAGCCACCGGCGTGCTGGGCGCAGCGCCGGCAAGATCGTTGATTTTCAGGTCCAACAGATCGTTGGCAGCCTGAGCGGGGCCGATGGCCGCACGCGCAGCGCGATACTCGCGCAACGCCTGCGCCTTGTCGCCCTTGGCGAAATACGCATCGCCGCGCACTTCGGCGAAGCGGCCCTCAAATGCGCCCTGATTGGCCGTGCCGAGGGTGGTCAGCGCCGCATCCGGGTGGTTCTGTGCCACCTGCACCCGCGCCAGACGCAGCCGCGCCAGCAGCACCAGCTGCGCGTCACGGGAATGATTTATCACCGCCTGCAGGTAGGAGAGGGCCCGATCGGGCTGGCCGGTCTCGAGCAACAGCCGGGCCGCGGCCAGATCCGCCTGATCCACGTACGGGCTGTCCGGATGGCTGCGCCGCAGCTGCTCGACCAGGTCCAGCCCCCGCGTGCGGTCACCATGGTCAAATGCATCCAGGACCTGCGAATAGCTGGTCGCGGCCTCGACGCCATTGCGATCGTTCCGGGCCTGCCACCAGCGCCAGCCGCCGACAATCAGGCCACCGACGGCCAGACCGATGACAATCCAGGGGACATTGGCGCGCAGCCACCCGGTCAGGCGCTCCAGTTGTTCTTGTTCCGAAAGGTACTCGTCCACCCACCCTACTCCTGCATGTCCGAAGCCCGCAAAGTTGCCTCGATCCGGACCGGCAACTCAGCTATTGGGCATTCACTCTGACCCGCCTCGAGGCGCAAAGGTTTCAATCCCACCACACCCCGTGCCAGCTCATCTGCGCCGATGATCAACGCCAGGGCCGCCCGGCTGCGATCGGCCCGACGGAACTGGGCCTTGAAGTTACCCCCGCCGAGGTTCAATTCGAAGCGTCGCTGCGGCAGTGCATCGCGCAGACTTTCGACTATGCGCAGGCCCGCCGTTGCGGCCTGTTCGCCATTGAGCACGACATACACATCGGCGGCCGCGGGCTGGGGCTGGGACGGCAGCTGCCCCAGCAGTTCGACCACTCGCTCAACCCCCATCGCGAAGCCGATGGCGGGGGTCGCATCCCCGCCGAGTTGCGCAATGAGCCCATCATAGCGGCCACCGGAGCACACCGCGTCCTGGGCGCCCAGTGCGTCGGTGATCCATTCGAACACCGTGCGGCTGTAATAGTCGAGCCCGCGTACCAGGCGCGGGTTGACGGTGAATGCCACGCCCATCGCGGTCAGGGATGCCTGCAGCGCCGCAAAGTGTGCCTGCGAGTCCGCATCCAGGTAGTCCGTCAGCAGCGGCGCGGCGGCGACCAGCTGCTGCAGATCCGGATTCTTGGTGTCCAGGATGCGCAGCGGATTGCCCTGCAGACGCCGGCGACTGTCCTCATCCAGCTGCTCGTGGTGCGCCGTGAAGTATTCAACGAGTTGCTCACGATACAGCCGCCGCGACTCCACCGTGCCCAGCGAATTGATCTGCAGTTTCACCCGCGTCAGACCCAACCTGCGCCACAGGCGTGCGGTCAGTGCGATGAGTTCGGCATCGACATCGGGCCCGGCAAAGCCCACCGCTTCCACGTCGACCTGGTAGAACTGTCGATAGCGGCCCTTCTGCGGTTTCTCGTGCCGGAACATCGGGCCCATGCACCACAGCTTGTGGCGCGCGCCGCGCAGCAGGCCGTTCGAAATCATGGCGCGCACCACCCCTGCCGTGGCTTCCGGGCGCAGCGTCAGGCTCTCGCCACCCTGGTCGGTGAAGGAATACATCTCCTTTTCGACCACATCGGTGAATTCGCCGATGGCGCGCTTGAACAGTTGCGTGTGCTCCACCACCGGTACCCGGATTTCCTCGTACCCGTAGGCCGTGAGCAGCTCACGCACCGTGTCCTCGAGGTGCTGCCACAGCACGCACTGCGCCGGCAGCACATCGTTCATGCCACGGATTGGCTGAATCTGCTCGGTCACGGAAAACCCCTGCTCAAAAACTATTGGCCGCGGCCGCGGGCCCCGGTGCCGAAATCGGCGCCGCTGGAATCGCGATCGCGGGCGCCGTCACGGGCGTCACCTTGGGGACCGGGCTGCCCGCATGCAGATCGAGGTATAGCCAGTGGATGCTGCCAACCAGACCAATGCCGATCACCACCGCAACCCCGGTCATGACCACCGCGCCACGCCATGGATTCGTCTGCTGCGCATGCGGCATCCGGGTCAGGTCCGGTGGCGGTCCGGCATGCACACTCGCTGCGTACAGCCCGAGCAGTTCCGGGGCGGACTCCTTGACCAGTTCCGCGTAGTGGCGCATATGCCCGCGCGCATACACCGCCGCGCCCAGTTCGCTGAAGTTCTCGGTCTCCAGCGCGTGGATCACATTCGGATCCACGTGCAGCAGCTCGGCGGCCTGCACCAGTGACAGGTCGGCCCGCTCGCGCCCGGCCTGCAGTCGCGCGCCGATGCCGATCTTACCCGCACCGCTGTCGTTGCCACGCTCGCTCATCGGCATCAATCAGGCTTGTGCTTGGTATCGGCGCCAAGGGAGTGCGCCTGCTCGGACTCCGCGAAATCGGCGCGCAGCACCTTGGTGAGCTGCGCGGCGCTGCGCGCATCACCGAGGGTGCGGGCCGCCTGGATCCCGGTCAGCAGCAGTTCGGGTGTCGGATTGTACTGCTCAAGAAATTTGTTGATGCGCGTCAGGGCCTCGAGCGCGCGGCCGTGCGCCATTTCCAGCGCAGCCAACTGATAGGTCCCTTCCGCATAATCCGGCCGCGCGTTCAGTGCACGCTTGAATGCGGACTCGGCTTCTTCGTCACGATGCACGGTGAGCAGGCATACCCCGACGTTGTCGTAGGCCAACTCCGGTGTGCGGTTCAGCGGATTGGTGGCCACCTGCAGCAGCTTGGTGACACCTTCGTCCACCCGGTGCTGGCGGCACAGGTAGCCGCCATAGAAATTCAGTTGGCCCGGATCCCCAGGCGCAAGCCGCAGCGCCTCGTGGAATTCGCTCTCGGCCTTCTTCTGATCATTGATGCGCTCGTAAAACAGCCCATAGACGCTATGCAGGTTGGGATTGCGCGGATCCTCCTGCAGGGCCCGATCAAGCTTTTCCTTGGCGCGCGCCAGATTGCCCTCCTGCACGTAGGCCATGGCCAGCTGCACATTGTCCGCGGCCGCATCAGCCTCGGCATGCTCATTGGTCAGGTGGGGTGACTTGGTGGTCACACAGCCGCTCATGAACATGAGCAGGAACCCAACGCTCACCGGGATCGCAACGCCACGCACGATTTTCATGACTGCACCGTAAGCCCGAAGGTCTTGTTGCCCAAACGTACCGTCGTCCGGTCGATGACCCGTCCGGCCAATTGGCCGCAGGCCGCATCGATATCATCGCCCCGGGTGCGCCGGATCGTGGCGAGCACGCCGCCGCGAATGAGTTCATCGCGAAAGCGCTGGATCACCGCCAGGGGTGAGCGCCGGTAGCGAGTGCCGGGGAAGGGATTGAAGGGAATCAGATTGAGCTTGGCCGGGTGACCGCGCAGCAGCCGCACCAGCTCGCGTGCCTGGCTCGGGGAATCATTGACACCATCCAGCATCACATACTCGAACGTGACGCTGCGGCCGTTCTGCTCATCAAGATAGTGCCAGCACGCCGCCAGCAGCTCGCTGATCGGATGCTTGCGATTGATCGGCACCAGCTCGTTGCGCAACGCATCGTTGGGTGCATGCAGCGAGACCGCCAGGGCGACATTGGTTTCCTCGGCCAGCTTGTACATCTGCGGCACCAGACCGGAGGTCGACAGCGTGACCCGGCGGCGTGACAGATCGAATCCGAAGTCATCCAGCATGATCGACAATGCCGGCACCACATTGCGGAAATTGGCGAGGGGCTCACCCATGCCCATGAGCACGACATTGCTGATGATGCGACCGCTCAAGGGGGTGACCACCTGGGTGTCCAGCGGTGCATCGGCCAGGAACTCCTCGCCATCTGCATCATTTTCTTCCGGACCTGCACCCACCGCGGCTTCCAGCTCACGCGCCGCCAGCCACACCTGGCCGACGATTTCGGCCGTCGTCAGGTTGCGGTTGAATCCCTGCTGTGCGGTGGAACAGAACGAGCAGTCCAGGGCGCAGCCGACCTGCGAGGAGATGCACAAGGTGCCGCGACCCGGTTCGGGGATGTAGACCATCTCGAAAGCCTGGGACGAGTCCGCTTCCAGCTTCCACTTGCGAGTGCCATCCGCCGATACCTGCAGATCGGTGATGTGCGGCACGCGCACTTCCGCGCACTGCGCCAGCTGCACACGGAAATCCTTGGCCAGATCCGTCATTTCCCCGATCCGGCCCTCGCCGCGCTTGTAGATCCAGTTCATCAGCTGGCGGGCGCGGAACGGCTTGCTGCCTAAACCTGCGATGTACTCCTCGAGCTGTGGACGCGTCAGTCCCAGCAGATTCGTGCGTGCGGTTTCGGTCGGGGCTGACATATCAGGCGCGCGGGAACACCTGGGTGCCGGCGAAGAAGTACCCGATCTCCTGCGTGGCCGTTTCGGCGCCGTCGGACCCGTGTACCACGTTCTGTTCGATGCTCAGCGCCAGATCCGCGCGGATCGTGCCCGGTGCGGCCTTCTTCGGGTCAGTGGCGCCCATCAGTTCGCGGTTCTTGGCGATGGCGTTCTCCCCCTCCAGAACCTGCACGATGACGGGACCGGAAGTCATGTAGCTGACCAGGTCCTTGAAGAACGGACGCGCGCGATGGACTGCATAGAAGCCCTCGGCTTCGAGCAAGGACAGATGCATCATGCGCGCCGCAATGACGCGCAGTCCGGCGGTTTCGAAGCGGCGATAGACCTCGCCGATCAGGTTACGGGACACGCCGTCGGGCTTGACGATGGACAAGGTGCGTTCGAGCGCCATTCGGGAGGACTCCTGCTGAGCCAAATCATTGAAATCGTTGGAATTTGATGCCCGGGAGTCAGGGACGCCGGTGATAGCGGCCCAGCTTCCGGGGCGCGCAGTCTACCGCGGACGGTTGCGATTGGCCACTCGCGGCAGGCGCGGAAGTCGCGGTAACTTAAGGCTTTTCAGACGCTGAAGCTTTCACCGCACCCGCACTCGCCCTTGACGTTGGGATTGCTGAACTTGAAAGCCTCGTTGAGGCCCTGTTTCACGAAGTCGACAATCGTCCCGTTGACCAGGGTCAGGCTTTCGCGATCCACGAAAACCTTCACGCCCTGATCCTCGAATACCACATCATCCGGGCGGGAATCGTCAGCATAATTAACGACATAAGCGAAGCCTGAGCAGCCGGTCTTGCGCACCCCGAGCCGCAGGCCCAAGCCACGGCCTCGGGAAGCCAGGAAGGTGCGTACCCGGTCGGCGGCCGATTCAGTCAGTGAGATAGCCATCGCGTGTCCCATCTTAAGGCCATTTCAAGGCCATTGCTGAAGTGCAGCATGCAACGCGTCCTCGATCAGCAGCAATCGACCCAGTTTTTCCACCGGCACGTCCAGGGTTTGCGCCCAGGTGTGGGGGGAGCCGGGTTGCGCCTCGGACCGCTTGCGCCCTGCCAGCTGCATTGCAAGCCAACTGGCCGTCGCCAGAGTATGCGGGCAGCCCAGGGCCTGGAAACGTGCCTCGATCACAGTGTCAGCGTGCACCCGCAAATGCAGGCGCACCCACACCTCCCCGCTCGGCTGTCCGGCCTCGCCGCGCAGCACCACCGTACCCGGTGCCGCAGCCAGCGACCCGGCCGCCGCCAGCCGGGCGAACAGCTCCCGCACCGCGGGGCTTAGCGCCTCGCCCTGCACCGCCAACGTGGCCGGCATCACCGGCGTGCGGGCGGCGGGCGATACGGCCCGCAGCCGCTCAACTGCCGCGCGCACCAGCACGGCGGCCGCCTCGATATCCGCGTCGGTGTTGAAGCGACCAAAGCTGAAGCGCAGGGCGCTCTCCGCCTGGCGCACGGTGCGGCCCAAGGCCCGCAGCACATACGAGGGCTCCCCCAGGGCTGAGTTGCAGGCCGCGCCGGTGGATACCGCCAGCCCGGGCAGGGCGCTCACCAGACTTTCACCGTCCACTCCATCGAAGCTGACATTCAGGATATGGGGCACCCGCGGCGCCCGCTCACCATTGATGGTCACGCCACCCAAGGATTCAAGGCGCGACCACAGCTGATCGCGCCATTGGCTGATCCGCGCGCGGTCGGCCTGCAAGGCGGCCCCCGCCAGTTCACACGCCAGGCCGAACCCGGCGATCTGGTGGGTGGGGAGCGTGCCGGGTCGCAGGCCCGATTGCTGGCCGCCGCCAAACATCAGCGGCGTCAGCGGCGCCTTGCTGCCCGCCCGCACGAACAGGGCGCCGATTCCCTTCGGACCGTAGATCTTGTGGGCCGACAGTGACAGCAGGTCCACCGGCAGGTGCGACACGTCCAGCGGCTCGCGCCCGACGCTCTGCGCGGCATCGACATGGAACACCACCGCGCGCTCCCGACACACCTCACCGATGGCCTGGATGTCCTGGATGACACCGGTCTCATTGTTGACGTGCATCAGTGACACGAGCGCCGTATCGGGGCGCAGGGCCGCGGCTACCGCCGGGGCAGCGACTCGACCATCGGCATCCGGCTGCAGCCAGGTGACGCTGAATCCCTCGCGGGTCAGCTGCCGCACGGCATCCAGCACCGCCTTGTGTTCGGTGCGCGCGCTGATGACGTGCCGGCGCTGAGATGCCAATGCCCGTGCCGTGCCCAGCACGGCCAGATTGTCGGCTTCGGTGGCTCCCGAGGTGAACACGATCTGTTCGGGGTGCGCACCGATGAGTCGGCCGACCTGGGCCCGCGCCAGTTCGACGCGCTGGGCCGCGGCGCGCCCGGCCTCATGCGCGCTGGATGAAGGATTCGCAAACCAGCCATCCACCCCGAGACAGGCGCGCATTTGCGCGCTGACCGCTGGATCCACCGGCGTGGTTGCCGCATTGTCCAGGTAGTGCTGGCGCGCCGGCGTACTCAGGAGTCCGCCTTCGGCACGTGGGCTGCGCCTGCCATGCGCCGGCGATTCTGTATGGCGGTGAGGATGCCGCGCAGAATGTTCACCTCGTTCAGATCCAGCTCCGCGCGCTGCAGGAAGCGCCGGATACGGCTCATGAGATGTGTGCCGGCCTTGGTCCGGTCCTTGAAGTCGATCTCCTGCAGCACCTGCTCCAGGTGCGCGTACAGCTGCTGCATCTGCGGCGGGCTCGCCAGCGGCGCATCGGCGGTCTCGCGGGTTGCTCCGGCCGGGCCGTGGGCGCTGCGGGCGCGGAAAATCTCATAGCTCACCAGCTGCACCGCCATGGCGAGATTCAACGAAGCATAGTCGCTGCTGGCCGGAATCCGCAGCAGCACATGACTGGCTTCCAGGTGCTCGTTCATCAGGCCGGTGCGCTCGGCTCCGAACAGCAGCGCCACCGGCGCGCGCCGGCTTTCGGCAACCGCGCGCACGGCCGCCTGCTGCACATCCAGTACGCGGTAATTCTGGTCGCGGTTCCGGGAGGTGGTGGCCGCCACGAAGCCGCAGTCGGCGATCGCCTCCTCCAGCGTGCCGACCACGCGGGCACTCGCCAGCACGCACTCCGCGCCTGCGGCACGGGCGGTCGCTTCGGGATGGGGGAATTCCCGCGGGCGCACCAGCACCAGCTGTCGCAGGTCCATGTTCATCATGGCGCGCGCCGCCGCGCCGATGTTGCCCGGGTGGGACGGCTCGACCAGGACGATGCGGATGTCGGTTGTTGAATCGGTTCCCATGTGGTCTGCTAATCTTGCACCCCTTCCCCCCTTTGCGCAGGTTTCCGCGCCAGCTTATTTGCCGTGCAACCACTTCTCAATATTGCCGTTCGTGCCGCCCGCCGTGCCGGGGAGATCATCGTCCGCGCACTGGAGCGGGTCGACACCCTGAAGATCACCGCCAAGGGGCGCAATGACTTTGTGACCGAGGTGGACCAGGCCGCCGAGCGGGAGATCATCGCCAGCATCCGTAAGTTCTACCCGGACCACGCTTTTTTGGCCGAAGAGAGCGGCGTCAGCGGCAACAGCGACACGGTGTGGATCATCGATCCGCTGGATGGCACCACGAATTTCCTGCACGCCATGCCGATCTTCGCAGTCTCGATTGCCTGCCAGATCCGCGGGCGTCTGGAACACGCCGTGGTCTATGACCCCATGCGCCAGGAGATCTTCTCCGCCTCGCGTGGCGGCGGTGCACACGTCGACAACCGCCGCCTGCACGTAAGTCCGCACAAGACACTGGAAGGCGCATTGATCGGCACCGGCTTTCCCTATCGGGAAAACACCCGGTACCTCGATGAATATCTGAACATGATGAAAGCGGTGATTCAGAACACCGCCGGTGTCCGCCGTCCCGGTGCCGCCTCCCTCGACCTGGCCTATGTGGCCGCGGGCCGTCTGGATGCCTTCTGGGAGATCGGCCTGAAGGCCTGGGACACGGCCGCGGGCACCTTGCTGATCCAGGAAGCCGGTGGGCGCATCGGCACCCTCAGCGGCGGTGACTACACTCAGGGCGGCAACGTGCTGTGCGGCACGCCCAAGGTCTACGAAGCGATGGTCGAACTGCTGGCTCCATATCTGCCCGAGAGCCTGCGCGAAGGGTGATCATCCCGGGCGCTGCGGCATAGCCCTCATCAATCACCGACGTGCGGCAGCTCCATGGGCTTCGCCCCGCTGCCGCGGACGACAATTCCGCGGCCAAGCTCGGACTTGCGAATGCCGTAGAGGAAATAGATCACGATCCCCACCGCAAGATAAATCAGAAAAAATCTTCGTGTCGTGGGTGTCGCCATCAAGCTCAACAACAACACCATGCACATTGCCGCTCCGATCACCGGAGTGAAAGGGTAAAAAGGCGTCTTGAAGGGGCGCACCAGGCTGGGTTCGGAGATGCGCAAATAGATCACCGTGATACACACCAGCGCGAAGGCGGCGAGCGAACCCACGTTGGCAAGGTCGCCCAATGTATCCAGCGAAATAAAGCCGGCGGCTCCCATCGCAGCGACTCCCACGATGATGGTATTGATCCATGGGGTGCGGAATCTCTTGTGAACGTAGGCCAGCGATTTCGGCAGCAGACCATCCTTGGACATGGTGTAGAAGATGCGGGTCTGGCCGTAGAGCAGCACCAGCATGACGCTGGTCAGTCCCGCAATAGCGCCCACCTTTACGACCAGGGCGAACCACCGAAGACCAATATAGTCAGCCGCCAAGGCGAGCGGCGCCGGAACGTCCAATAGATTGTAGGGAACGATTCCAACGAGAACGGCGCAGGTGGCGATGTACAAGACCGTACAGATCGCCAGGGCGCCCAGGATTCCGATAGGCATGTCCCTGCCTGGGTTGCGCGATTCCGCGCCGGCTGTCGAGACCGCCTCGAAGCCCAGATAAGCGAAGAAAATCACGGCTGCACCATGAATTACCCCCACCATCCCATATTTGGTGGAATTGTCTCCCGTGATGACAGCCATTAAAGCCCGGCCGAGTTGCGGCCAAAAGCCCATGGCCGTGCCGGGCGCCGGCGCCGGGATTTGTGCGGGGACCAGCGGAGCCCAATTCGCGGGGTGCACATAGCGCGACCCGATGACAATGAACGCGAGCACGATCGAGACTTTGATGATGACAATGACGTTATTGACCGCCGCCGATTCCGACACGCCGCGCACCAGGATCAGCGTCACCAAGGCAACTATCACGATGGCCGGAAGATTCATCAGGCCGGTAGCGATGACATGGCCAGCGCCGTCCATGATGGGGACGCCGGGCGCAGCGGTCAGTGCCGTGGGGATGGCCATCCCCATGTCGCGCAGCAGGCTAACGAAATACCCCGACCAGCTCACTGCGACGGTGGAGGCAGCGAGGCCGTATTCCAGCAGCAGCAGCAGACCCATGATCCACGCTGCGCCTTCACCCATGGATGCGTAGGTATAGGAATAGGCAGAACCCGAGACGGGAAGGGCTGAGGCCAGCTCTGCATAGCAAAGAGCGACAAACGCACAAAGCAGTCCGGTGATCACGAATGAGACCATGATCGCCGGGCCGGCGAACTGGGCCGCCGCGCGACCCGTCAGGACAAAAATGCCCGCGCCAATGACGCAGCCAATCCCGAGCAACATCAGGTTCAGCGCACCGAGCGAGCGCTTCAGTTCGCCGTGCTGGTGCTCGGCTTGGATTTGATCGACTGACTTGCGCAAGAAAATGCGCCCAATTCCCTTGCTAACCATCTGTCGATTTCCCCGGTATTGGCAGCGCCCGACCATAGCAGGGCCGGTGCGCTGTCGCAATCGAGGCCCACGGCGCTCTCATCCGGTGCAACCTTTCGGTTCGCGACCCGATTTGGTTCGCGATCAAAACAACCCTCAAGCCAATTGGCTTCTCTCAGTTGCGTTTCTGCAGCGCGCGCACGCGCAGATTGATCAGTTCCACGGCCGCCGCGAACGCCATGGCGAAGTACAGGTACTGCTTCGGCATCTCGTAGTGCAGGGCTTCGGCGACCAGGGTGGCGCCGATGAGGATCAGGAAGGCCAGCGCCAGCATCTTGACGGTCGGATGTCGATCGACGAAGTCACCGATGGCCCCCGCCACCCACATCATCACCAGTATTGCGGCGACGATGGCCGCCACCATGATGGCCAGCTCCTTGGCCAGACCCACCGCCACAAACACCGAATCCAGTGAAAACACGATGTCGATGAGCGCAATCTGGATCACGGTCAGCAAGAAGCCGGCCGACAGGCGCGACTGGTTGGCGCGGGCCGCGCCTTCCAGGGCGTGATGGATTTCAATGACGCCCTTGGCCAGCAGGAACAGGCCGCCCGCCAGCAGGATCAGGTCGCGGCCGGACAGCTGCTGCGACCACACGGCGAGCAACGGCCGCGTCAGGCGCGTCAGCCAGACAATGGAATACAGCAGCCCGATCCGGGTGCACATCGCCAGCGCCAACCCCGTGATGCGCGCCGAGCGCTGCCGCGCCTGCGGCAGCTTCGACACCAGGATGGTGAGGAAGATGATGTTGTCGACGCCGAGGACGATCTCAAGGACTGCCAGCGTTGCGAATGCCAGCCAGGCTTGTGGATCAGACAGCAGCGCCGTCACCGGCCTACTCCCGCGCTAGGGCATGGCGTCGATGGCGGTCTTCTTTGCCGTCGGGAAGATATGTTCCGAAGTCAGGCCGAAATCCAGCGCAATGGCGCTTGAGATGTAGATCGACGAATAGGTGCCGGCGAGAATTCCGATCATCAGTGCCTCGGAGAACCCGCGCAGCGCCGGGCCGCCGATGAACAGCAGCGCCAGCACCACGATGGCGGTCACCACCTTGGTCATGATGGTTCGCGACAGCGTCTGGTTGATGGACTGGTCCAGTACCAGTGCCGAGGCCAGCCGCCGGTTGGCGCCAAAGCGTTCACGGATTCGATCGAATACGACGACGGTATCGTTCAAGGAATAGCCGATGACCGCGAGGATGGCCGCAACCGCCGGCAGGTCGAAGGATGTCTGTGTCAGCGAGAATATGCCCAGCACCAGGATCGGGTCATGAATCACGGCCACGATGGCGCCCAGGGATAACCGCCAGGTATGAAAGCGGAAGGCGATGTAGATCGCGATGCCCACGAGCGTGAAGAGCAAGGCCCACGCGGCGCTGCGCCGCAGCTCCCCGCCCACCTGGGGGCCCACGACATCCGGGGCCTGCACCTGCACGCCCGGATCCACGCCCTGCAGGACCTTGGTCACCTGGGTGCGGATGGTCTGCGCATCCTGCTTCACGCCCAGCGGTGGCAGGCGGATGGATACGTCACGCGAAGTGCCAAAGCTTTGCACCTGTGGGTCGGGATAGCCCGCCTTGGCCATGGCGGCGCGCACCGCATCCACATTGGCCGCAGTCGGGAACGTCGCCGGTATGTTCACACCACCGGTGAAATCAATGTCGAGGTTCAAGCCGCGGGTGGCAAACAGCGTGATGGATGCAATGACCATGATGATGGACAGCCCGTAATACACCTTGCGGGTGGCCATGAACGGGAAATTGGTCGGCTTGTGAAAAAATTCCACTTTGTATCCTCGCAGCGACCTGCGCTCAGATTGGAAGGCGGGTGAGCTTGCGCCGACCGCCATACATGAGAGTAATCATTGCGCGACTACCCATCAGCGATGTGAACATCGAAGTGCCAATACCCAGCACCAGCACCACCGCGAAGCCGCGTACCGGGCCCGTACCGAACACCCACAGCACCAGGCCCGCGATAATGGTCGTGACGTTGGAGTCCGCGATGGCCGAGAACGCCTTGTCGAAGCCGGCGCGGATCGCCGCCTGCGGCGACACCCCATTGCGCAGCTCCTCGCGGATACGCTCGTAGATCAGCACGTTCGCGTCCACCGCGACGCCCACGGTCAGAATGATGCCGGCAATGCCGGGCAGCGTCAGTACGCCGTTGAACAGCGAGTACAACGCCGTCAGCAGCACGACATTCGCCAACAGGACGACATCGGCCACCAGTCCAAACACGCGGTAATAGATGAACATGAAGGCAAATACCGCGCCCATGCCGATCAACAGGGCGTCCCGGCCGCGCTGGATGTTCTCCTTGCCGAGGCTCGGTCCGATCGTGCGCTCATCGACCGGATAGATCGGCACCGACAGCGAACCGGCGCGCAGCAGCAGTGACAGGTCGCGCGACTCGCCCGCCGTCATGCCGGAGATGCGAAAGGCGTTGCCGAACACGCCCTGGATGGTGGCGTCGTTGATGACCTTCTCGTCGGTGATATAGCGGGTCACCTTCTTGCCGCCGGCTTCACTGACCTCGCTGCGCTTCTCGATATACACGACTGCCATAGGGTGGCCGATATTCGCGCGAGTCACGGCCAGCATGCGATCGCCGGCGCGCGAATCGAGCTTGATGTTCACGATCGGGCCGTCCTGGTCGGTCGCGGCCGTGGCGCTGGTGATTTCATCGCCGGTGGCGATGATTTCGCGCTTCAGCAGCAGCGGCTGGCCATGCGTGTCGTAGTACAGCTTGGTGCCTATCGGTGCATTGCCGTGCTGGGCCACGCCGTAGGGCTCGCCGTTGGTCGCATTCAGTCGAAACTCCAACGATGCCGTCTTGCCCAGGATGTCTTTGGCCTCGGCGGAGTCCTGGATACCGGGCAGCTGCACATTGATGCGGTCGGCGCCCTGGCGCCGCACAACGGATTCGGAAACCCCCAACTCATTGACGCGCTTGAGCAGGATGAGGAGATTCTGCTGGATGGCATAGTCCTGCCGGTCACGGATCTGCGTCGGCGTGAGGGTCCCCTGCAACGCCTCCCCGCTGGGCAGCGTCATGGTCGTGAATGGCAGGTCCGGTAGCGCCTTCCTGACGATGGTCCGCACGACATCCAGGTTCGTCCCGGCCGGCAGTGTCACGCGCAGGCTGTCTGGCGCGCCGCCCGCCGCAGGCACGACGGCGACCTCCAGGGCCTGCAGATTGGCCTGTGACAGGGCGCGCCGCAGGTCCTGGGCATAGCTGTCCAGCAATTGCGCAATCGCACCTTGCGTATCGACCTGGTACAGCAGGTCCAGACCACCCTGCAGGTCCAGGCCCAGTTTCATCGGGCGCAACCCGACGGCACGCAGCGCGGCCGGTTCTCGCGAGGCAATCGACAAGGCCGTGATGTACTGGTCGGCAAGTTTAGTGTTGACGGCGTCGCGAGCCTTGAGCTGATCCGCGGACTCGGCGAAGCGCACCATGAGGCGGCCGTCATCCAGATAAGCGCCGCCGTGAGCCAGGTGCTCGGCATCGAGGAACTGCTCAATCGCCGGCAGCGCGGCTGCCGTCATCGGATCATGGTCCTTACGGGCGATCTGCAGTGCCGGGTCCTGCCCAAAGATATTGGGCAGTGCCAGCACCAGTCCGAGCA
Organism: Steroidobacteraceae bacterium; assembly: GCA_035485475.1. Lineage (GTDB taxonomy): Bacteria > Pseudomonadota > Gammaproteobacteria > Steroidobacterales > Steroidobacteraceae > DAIDKA01. The sequence continues at coordinate 26,090 of DATHOA010000243.1, forward strand.
AGAGAACCACGAGAATGAGAATGTATTTCCAGCGGGGATAAACGAGCATTGTCTGGGCACTCTTCTGGGTGTCTTTTGGGCCTCTACGGGCACGGTCCCTCGGATGCCCCCCTCCATAGGCTCGCGCGCATCCTTCGCCCGGTGCTGTGGGCGATCACCATGGATTTCAAGAGCGAGGGAGCATTGCCGGCAGTGCACTTGCTGTACCACTCCATGTGTGTAACACTCATAGTGTGTCACTTCTGGACTTCAAATCTCAGCCTGGACAGTCATTATTTGACCAGTTGATCTTCGCAGCCGAGAAGGCGTTTCTGGGTGGCGAGTTCTCGCCCGGGCAGGCGTTTCCGTCAGTGCGCACCCTGGCGGCCGAACTGAAGATCCACCCGAACACGGCACAAAAGATCATTCACCACCTCATCGCCGAACGGTGGCTCGAGGTGAGGCCAGGCATCGGTACTGTGGTTACCGAACGTCCCGCCACGCGCGCGGCCGATCGCAAGCGTTTGCTGCAAGAGGATGTCGAGCGCCTGATCGTGGAGGCCAAGAAGGTAGGAGTCAGCTTGCCGGAAGTCGTGCAGGCGCTGTCAGCGGGTTGGGCCGAACTTGATGCGACTGCCGCAGGACGTCGAAAATGACCATTCAAACGAGCGATCTGCACAAAGCCTACGGCCGGCACGAAGCGTTGCGAGGCCTGACGCTATCCGTACCGGAGGGCGCCGCTCTGGCACTGATCGGGGCAAATGGTGCCGGAAAGACCACCACCATCAAGGTGCTGATGAATATGCTGGCGCCCTCTGCGGGTATGGCAACCATCCTCGGAGTGGACTCGCGGCGATTGTCCCCGCGTGAGTTCGCACAGATCGGCTACGTGTCCGAGAACCAAAGAATGCCGGGGCGATTGACGGTCGCGCAGTATCTGGCCCATCTGCGACCGTTCTATGCGACCTGGGACCAGGATCTGGAGCGCTCCACTCTCGCTCAGTTGCGACTGCCGCCAGATCGCAAGATTCGCGATCTGTCGCATGGCATGCGGATGAAGATGGCCCTCGCCTGCGCGTTGCCGTTCCGACCGAAGCTGTTGGTGCTGGACGAGCCATTCAGTGGCCTGGACCCGTTGGTGCGGGAGGAATTCATGGAAAGCCTGCTGGAGCAGGCCGGTGCGATGACCGTGCTGATTTCCACGCACGAGCTCGCCGACATCGAGGATGTGGCTACCCACGTCGCATTTCTCGATGACGGCACACTGCTGTTCCAGGAGGCAATGAGTGAGCTGACCGGCCGCGTGCGCCGTGTGCAGATCACTCTGAACCAGGAAGCAATCAAGCCGCCACAGACGCCTGCCAGCTGGCTGCAAGTGGGTGCGCTGGGCAATGTACTGAGCTTCGTGGAAACACGCTATTCGCAGCAGGAGCTCGACGCGCGCATCGCGACGGCGGTGTCCGGGGTGCGCAGCGTTGACGTTCAGCTCTTGCCTTTGCGATCCATCTTCATCGCAATGGCGCGCAACGCACAGCGCAAGGCAGGCTGACATGATCTGGCATATTTTCAAGAAGGACGTGCGCTTGTTGTGGCCGATGGCGCTCGCCGTAGTGGTTACCGCGGCCCTGTGCGCAGTACGCACGACAATGTTGGGCTACTTCGATCAGCCGCCAGTGCTGGACCGCCTCACCGCCATTTTGCCCTATCTGGTCTATCTCGGAATTGCCATCGTGGCGGTATCGGTCGTGCACCAGGAAGCGCTGTCCGGGCCCGAGGAAGACTGGTTGACCCGCCCCATTCGTCGCAGTGACCTGGCCTGGTCGAAAGTCCTGTTCATGCTGCTCATGGTGAACCTGCCATTGCTGCTCATCGATGTCGCACAGCAGGTCGCCCTGCATTTTCCGCTGTCCGTGTCGGTCGAGGTGGCCGTTTGTCGTGCTCTGGTTGTGGTGTTCGTATTCTCCTTACCCGGGCTCGTGCTCGGGGTGGTTACTCGATCTTTGATTGACGCTTTCGTGTTCGGGATCGCGGCGGCCATCGGTTTCATGTTTCTAGTGCTGCTCGCGACTTCCGTAGTGAACCCCGGCGTGTTCGGAATCGGCAACCAGGCGGGAATGATTTGGATCTCGATATGGGCCGCCGGGCTTGTGACAATTATCGGCGCGGCCACGACCCTTGCATTTCAATACTCGGCCCGGCGAACCAGGTTGGCACGTGGTATCGGCCTGGCCGTCGTACTTGTTGCCATGTCCACATTGGCGGCTCTGCCTAAGACCTTGACCCTGCGTATCCAGGAATCGCTATGGGGATCCGCGAACAGCGGCGGGATAACGCTAAGATTCAATCCGGCGTACCAATACGCCTCCAGCACAATGGAAGGGACGCAAGCATACGGCAACGGCGCTGTCATTCCGGCCGCCGCGATCGCCGCGCGGGCCGCCGAGATGGCACGCATAGGCAAACAGATGGGAAGCATACGACTGCCGGTGAGTCTTTCCGGTTTGCCTTCTGGGGATGTTTTGATCGCCGATCGGGCCGCCGTGCGAATCGTATCGATGAGCGGGAACGTGCTCTATGAGGGGGCGGGCGCTTGCACCCGCGGCATCTCGGGTGTGGGCAGTGCCTGCATGGACAACACCCTGCATATGTTGGCAGGTGCGATCGAGGGTTCGGACACACCGAGCGAGCAGCGATTGTATCTGCCGATTTCCCTCTATGAGCGGATCAAGAACGATCCCGTGCGCGTGGAGATCATGTACGCACTGACTCGATTGGTTCCACAACCCAGTCAGACGATTGCTGCAATCGGCGGCCAGCGATCGCTGCCTGAAATGGGTTCGTGCGCCACGCGTATGGACGATGACGCCGATGAAATCCAACTCGGTTGCCTCACGAATGTCGACGTTCCTTTCTGTACGAATGTAGTTCTCGAGGATCCACAGACAAACAAGCGCAATCCGGCGTTTCACCTATGCCGGCCGAACTACGGTCCGGTCCACCGCGAAGGCTTCGAGGATGCGGTCAGCCACTCCTCGTTATCGATTCCTTTCCTGGATCGTTCGGGACTCGCGCACTATCCTGTCGGCAGTGCGGCCATCGCGCGGGCTCGTATCATTCTGACCGTCTTCGATCCAGTCGCGCACTTCCGCACTACCGTCGCCATACCGAACATTCGCCTGGGGGACTGGCAGATGCCAGCCGATTCGGGGAGCTGATGAACCGGCCATCCGATGGCCAGTCTTTGGCACTGCTCGTATGGTTGTTCGCTGCTGCCGCGATGTTCCTTCCATTTGCTTCGGACACGTCGCCCTGGGATGCGGTGACGTTCCGGGTTCCCGGGGACCAGGGCAATTGGTGGCACTTCCTGGTTGGTTTGCCATTCTTCCTGGCCGTCCCGATGATCTGGCTGCGAGTGCGAGCGTTGCGGGCGAAGCCCGATTTGAGCTTTGCCGGCAGACGCTGGATATGGGGTGCCTGTGCCTGATTGTCTACAGCCCGGGAATTGGACACATCCGTGCCAATCCCGGCTGGCCGGTGACCATGGGGGTAGTTTGCTTTATCGTACTCGAAAAGATCTGGATCTTCGTCCGATCCCGGCGCGGGATCTTTGCCATCGGGAGGCTGCGATGATTACTCATTTGGGCGGATGCCACTGTGGACGAGTGCGGTTCGAAGTCATTGCGCCCGCCGTGTTGCAGGTCTCCGACTGCAATTGCTCGATCTGCGCGAAGTCCGGCTACCTGCACCTCACCGTGCCGAAGTCACGCTTCAGGTTGTTGCAGGGCTCCGATGTCCTCACGAATTACCAGTTCAATACGCGCACGGCCAAGCACATGTTCTGTTCTGTCTGCGGAATCAAATCATTCTATGTGCCACGCTCACATCCTGACGGATTCAGCGTCAACGCTAGATGCTTGGATGAGGGGACGGTAGAGAAGCTGGTGGTGACGCCGACCAACGGCCGGGAATGGGAGCAGATGTACCCCGAAGGGCGGGGACCACGACTCGAAGAATAGCTTGCCGTTCGCACCGCAAAGGGGCCGCGACATGACACCGGAACTCAAATGGCTTACCTACACGGCATTGCTGGTCGGTTCGCTTTGGATTCCCTATGTGGTCGGGGTGAACATTACGGACTTTCCGGGCAAGGAGCAGCAGTTCCTGCGGCCGCCGGATCACCGGCAGATGCCCCCCTGGGTTCATCGCAGTTTTCGTGCCCACCAGAATCTGCTTGAACAGTTCGTACCTTTCGCCATCATCGTGCTCGTTGCTGCCGTCAGCCACGTATCGACGCCCATCACCATTGCGTGTTCGATCATCTTCTTTTGGCTGCGCGTGGTTCATGCCATCGGAATGATTTCCGGTTTAGCACGCTTTCCATTGCGGCCGATGATCTACTTTACCGGCTGGAGCGTCATGTTGGTCTTTGCGTGGCAACTGCTATCGCACGCTGGCGGGAAGTAAATACGCGCTCGTCTCAATCCGGCAGTCGCTTCGATTTCGCGTCCCAATTGGGGCTCGTGCACAGGCCGCACTTTGCGCCAACGAACATCGCGCTGGCCGCTTTATCGCCCTTCAGCTGCCACAGGGCCCAGTTTGAGGCGACATTCGCGAACTCACCGCCACCGGGCTGCGTCACCGTTCCGACATGACCCACACCATGCAGGGCGCCGTAGAACACCGGCAAGTTTTCGATGGCGTCGTATGTGGCCTTTGAGGGCCCCATCATGAAGTCGCTGTCATGGCCATTGATGAGCAGCACCGGCCCGTGCAGCTTCTTCAGGACATCGTCACCGGTGCCATAGTTGAATACACCGATCGTGGCGACGCGCGGGTCGGCCCCCAGCTCGAGCGCGAGCCCTCCGCCACACGACTGCCCCATGACGGCGACCCGCTTCGTCTCGATCTTGCCCTTCAACGGTGAGCCGGCGCGAGCATTCTCGCGCACGGCCCAGTCGATGGCGGCTTTGAGATCACCGGCAGTGGCGTCGCGGCCCGCCGCGCCGCCCTCGGGTCGACCGGCCGTCGTCATGACGAGAAAGCCGTGCGAGGCGATTGTCGATAGCAGCTCTGAGTAAACCGGCGTATCGAAGGTGCAGCCACCATTGCCCCAGACCACCACCGGCAGTCGCTCGGAGCGCGAAATTCGCTCCAGGCTGTCGGGTCGGAACACCCTGAGGCCGGGAGCTCCGAAGGCGGCATCGTAAGTAACCCGGTACGGACCCGGCTGCGCCTTCACCGCACCCGCCATGACCGGGGGCGGAATCAATGCGCCCTGAATCTTTCCATCCGGCGACAGCATGATCTGCAGGTTCGCAGTGCGATGCTCGAAATTCACTTCGTAAGAATCCATTCCCTGACCTGTAACACTGAGGAACTTGACCGATTGAATCGCGCCAAGTGCCTGAGCGATCACCTGCAGCTGGGCCAGTTGCTGGCGAGTCACCTCAGCGAACTGCGGAGCCATTTCGTCGTAATTGGGCTTGCCCGCGAGCAGACCGCTAAAAAGCCGGCGTAGCGCGGCCTCGCTGCCAGGCATCGCAGTCTGACTTTGCACACGCGCGTTCACCGCATCCCGCAGCTGCTTCGCGTTCTGCTCGATCTGTGCCGCGAGCTGGTCGTCGATTCGCGGCGCGGTAATCTCTCTGCCGCCCTGATGCAGGGTCAGCGCCGTGGCACGGCCCTGTGCGTCCGGCGCGAAGATGATCTGCGCGTTCACCACTTTCAGGAAGTACTCGGTCTTACTGCTCGGAAATATCTCGAGCGGGCCCTGGCCCGTCAGCTGCGCGAACAAGTGAGGGCCGTCCCGTGAGACAGTCATGAGAACCGTATCGCTGAATTTGTAGCGCCCCACATAGCCGTCGTAAATGGACGGATCCACCGCGACCACCTCTCGAGGCGCGCTGCCGGGCACGGTGGGGTTTGGCGGAGGGGCCTGGGCCAGTGCGTTCAGAGCGACGACCATGCAGCCAAGCAGCGCCGCAAACATCTTCCACCATCGGCCAGAGTTGGGAAGCATGAGCCCAGTCCTATGTTCGAATGCAGAACGGGAGCGCGACACTCTACCGCGATTTCCGGGGCCGGCGATTGCTTCATGTCGTGCCTGCGCTGGCGCCCGTTGTCGCGGTTGCGGCCGCTGCTGCGCCGCGGCAAGAAGGCGGCGGTGGTATCTATATATTTTTGTAAGCAACGCCAGTGGTTGCCAGATGGTGGCAGGATCCCGCGGGGTCGCGCGCCCCATCGGGGCTTATCCTATGTCAGAGGCGTTGTATGCAGAAGGAAGTCCGGCTCCCGTTGTTCGCGGCCCTAGTATCGGCTTTCGGCCTCACCTCCAGCGCTTACTCCGACAGCCCCGCCGGCCCAACCGCGCCTGGTGTCGACTATCAACTGGTCAAATCGGTGGCGCTGGGTGCACCCGACCGCTGGGACTATGTCGTTTACGATGCCCCCTCGCACCGTGTCTATGTGGCCCATGGCGATCGCGTTACGGTGGTCGATGGGCAGAACGGCACAGTCATCGGCCAGGTCGAAGGCCTTGCCGGCGGTACGCATGGAATCGCCATCTCACATCCCGCCGGGCGTGGCTATACGGATGACGGACAGGCCGGGCAGGCGGCCTCCTTCGACCTGAAAACGCTGAAAGTCCTCAAGCGGCTCAAGGCGCAGGATGATGCGGATGCCATCACCATCGATCCCACCAGCGGCCACGTGTTCGTCGTCAACAGCGAGCCGGGCACCCTGACCGTCATCGATCCGCAACGTGATGAAGTCGTGGCGACGGTGGATGCCGGCGGCAAGCTCGAATACGCCGTTGCCGGCGCCAACGGCAAGGTCTACGCCAATGGCGTCGCCAAGCGGCAGATTCTTCGCATCGATACCCGGACGAACCGTGTCGATGCCACCTGGCCCATTCCCGAGTGCGCGGCTCCGCATGGCCTCGCCATCGACACCTCCCGTCATCGCCTGTTCTCCAGCTGCCAGAACAGTCGGCTCGTCGTCGTCAATACGGACACCGGCGCGACCGTTGCCACCCTGCCCATCGGTGCCGGTACCGACGCGGCGGCGTTTGATGCGACGCGCAGGTTGATTTTCAGCTCCAACGGCATCGATGGCACGATCTCGGTCATTCGCGAAGTCAACGCCGAGACCTTCGTGGCCGCCGGAACCATCAAGACCCAATCATCGGCGCGCACCATGAGCGTCGATCCGCACAGCGGGCGGCTCTACGTCGCTGCTGCCGATATCGACGCGAATGCCGTGGCAGCGCAGCAGGCAGCCCGCGGCTCCGGGGCAGCACCGCGGCGCATACCCTTTGTTGCAGGTTCGCTTAAGCTGCTGTTCTTCGACCCCGCACCCTAGGAAATATGACTATGCACCGCAAATCGCTCCTCCTCGCGGCCCTCGCAATCGTGCTGCCCTTTGCCGGCGTTGCCGACGCGCAGGACAGCGGCCCCTACAAGGTGCTGCGGATTCAACTGGTGGGAGGCGACGGCGGATTCGACTATGTGACGGCGGACCCTGACGGCCGCAACCTGTATGTGGCGCGGTCCGGCCCGGCCGGTCATATCGGCGTGTATAACCTCGACACGCTGGCATCGGCGGGCGACATTCCGGGCGTGAGTTCGCACGGCGCAGCGGTCGACACGGCCACCGGCCACGGCTTCGCCACGTCCAGTCCGGTCACCATGTTCGATGCGAAGACGTTTGCAATCCTGAAGAAGATCGACGTGCAGGGCAATCCCGACGGCTATCTGAACGACCCCTACAATCATCGCTTCTACGTTCTGAGCCACGCCGCGCCCAACATCACGGTGTTGGACGACAAGGACGGGTCGATTCTCGGCACCATCGACATCGGTGGCGCACCCGAACAGGCTGCCACCGACGGCCGCGGCCGGATCTACGTGGACATCGAAGACAAATCCGCCATCGCCGTGATCGACGCGCACACCATGAAGATGGTCGGACGCTACGACGTTTCGAGCAAGGGCGCGGGCTGCGCGGGACTGGCGCTCGACACGAAGAACGGGATCCTGTTCGCCGCCTGCCGCGACAAGAGCAATATGGTCATCCTGTCGGCCAAAGACGGCCATATCATCACCGATCTGCCCACCGGTGTCGGCTGCGATGGCATGACATTCAACCCCGCGACAATGGAGGCCTTCAGCTCACAGGGCGATGGCACGCTCACCGTCGTGAAGGAGGATTCTCCGACGAGCTTCCATGTCGAGCAGACGGTGGCGACGCCGGCGCGCGCCAAGACGCTGACGCTGGATGCGAAGACCAAGCAGATCTACCTGATCACGGCGGAGTATGGTCCCGTTCCGGCCGCACCGGCGCAGAGCACCGCTTTGCCGGCGGGCGCTCCGGATTTCATGCGCCGCCCACGGCCGCCGATGATTCCGAATTCGTTCCAGATCATCGTGGTCGGGCAATAAGGCGTACCCCGGAAGGGACTTACCAGATCTCTACGCGCTGATCGGGCGGCAGATACAGCGCGTCGCCCGGCTTGACTGCAAACGCCGTGTACCAGGCCGGCAGATTACGCACCGTCTGAGCACGATATTCCGATGGCGCATGGCCGTTGGTAACGATCACCCGTCGCAACATCTCCTCACGCATCTTTTCACGCCAGTTCTGCGCGTAGGCGATGAAGAATTGCTGGTCACCGGTCAGGCCATCGATGCTCGGGGCCGCCGCTCCCTGCAAGGAAATATGATAAGCATCGAGCGCGACCGCGAGTCCGGCGACATCGGCGATGTTCTCATCCAGGGTCTGCCGGCCATTTACCGCCAGATCCGGAAAGGGCTTGTAGGTATCGAACTGTCGCACCAGTCTTTGTGCCGAGGCACGAAAATGGGTCAGATCGTCGCTGGTCCACCAGTTGTTCAGCTTCCCCGAGGCGTCGAACAGGGCTCCCGAACTGTCGAAGCTGTGGCTGATTTCGTGACCGATCACCGCGCCGATGGCACCATAGTTGGCGGCGGCGCCGCGCGTCGCGCTGAAGTATGGCGGCTGCAGGATGGCCGCCGGAAAGTTCAGCGCATTCAATACCGGCAGATTGACCGCGTTCACCAGTTGCGGGTTCATCACCCATTCGTCGCGATCCACCGGGAGCGATAGCCTCGCAACCTTCTGCCGCGTGTCAAAGACTTCGGCGCGTTGCGCATTGCCGAAAGCGTCGCCGCGCACGACCTCGAGACCATCATAGCTACGCCAATGGTCCGGATACCCGACACCGACCTTCAAGGTCTTGAGTTTGGCATGCGCTTTGACCTTGGTCTGCGGACTCATCCAGGTCAGAGCGTCAATGCGACGGCCAAACGCGGCAATCAGGTTCGTGACCAGGCGCTGTATTGCTGCCTTGTCCTGCGGTGAAAAATGGCGCGCCACATACAGCTTGCCGACCGCCTCACCGAGCGCGGCGTTGGTCGCCGCCAACGCCCGCTTCCAGCGCGGCGCCAGTTCGGGCGTGCCATTCAGCGTCTTGTCATAGAAAGCGAAGTGGGCGGCCACGAATGCCTTCGAGAGCAGCATGGTGTTGTGATCGATGTAGTGAAACTGCAGATAGTCCTTCCAGTCCGCCACCGAAGTTGTGGCCACCAGCGCGGATTCGCCAATCAGCGCCGATGGCTGCCAGACGACAAACTCCGGCGCATTATCAAGATGCGCGGCCGCAAAGTAGGTCGGCCAGTCCAGGCCCGGCGCGTCCTTGGCGAAGCGCGCCCGCGCCCAGTGATTGTCGGCCTTGGTTACGTCGTCGGAGTCGGCACGTGTCCAGTGCAGGCGGGCGATGGCCGTCTCGAGCGCCAATATGCGCCGCGCTTTGTTCTTGGCATCCGCTATCCCGCCAAGCGCCAGTACCGCGGCAATGTGCTCCTGGAATCTGGCGCGGATCTCGGCCATTTTGGGTGAGGCCACCAGATAATAGTCGCGATCTGGCAGCGCCAGACCGCCCTGAAGCAGGAAGGGCGCATAGCGGCTGGGGTGATCCAAATCCGCTGCCACCCACAACCCAAATAGATTGTCCGTGTGGTACGTGCCGACGTTGAGCACATCGACATCAGCCCGCAGTTCCGTACCAAGCTCGGCGGCCAATGCGCTCTTGTCCTTGATGGCGGCAATTCGCGCCAGACCTGCCGCCAGGGGCGCGCTTCCCTTCGCCTCGATCGCGGCCTCATCCATGTAGCTCAGATAGTAGTCGCCAACCTTCCGCGCCTCGCTGCCGGCCGCCAAACTCCTGTCGGCGCCTTGCGCCGCGCCCTGGATCAGTTCCGCGACCTGCTTGTCCACCGCCTCCGAGAGAATCGAGAAAGTGCCGTAATCCGCGCGATCCGGCGGAATCTTGGTTTTCTGAAACCACGTGCCATTGGCGTAGGCAAAGAAGTCATTGCCGGGTTTGACGCTGCGATCCATGCCAGCCAAGTCCGGTCCATCGTTCGCGCGCGACGGTGTCGCGTGCAGCGACAACAGGGCAACTCCTGCAAGCGCTGCGTGATATGCCAGCCGGCGTGCACGTCTCATCGTGGTGTCCTCTTCAGGATTGCGGTAGCCGCACTGTGCCAAATTTCTGGCGCGCTGCGGAGGAATGATCAGCGGCGCCTACCAGGGGATCTCGGCGCCACCGCGCGTCAGGAACTTACCGTTCTGTTCAGGCTTAAGCTGTTCTATGGTGAGCACCAGTGAGTGTGCGCTCTCGGCCGCGGTCAGCTCCGGTGAGGTAATCGGCTTGCCGATTTTCGCCATCTGATCCCGAATGGCCCGCTGCATGTCCGTATCCACCGCACCCGGGGACAGCAGCACCGTCGTAACGTGGCGCGGCGCCACCTCGAAGGCGAATTCCCGCAACCCCATGTTCAGTGCTGCCTTGCTCATCGCATAGAAGTACGCGTTCGGGTAGCCCTGGGCGGCGATCTCCCGAACCGAGGTGAGCGACCCGTAGCCGCTGCTCATGCCGATGATCTTGCGCTGCCTGCTGGCGGCAACCAGCTCAAGGAACGCTGCGGACACGCGCAGCGGCGCGTAACTATTCACCTGCAGCACGCGTCCAAAGTCCTCCGGATCGAGCTTGGAAAGCGTCTGGCCCTCGACACTACCGCTGACTCCGGCGTTGTTGACAAGCGCATCGATTGGCCGCCCCTTGAGTTTGGCGGCCAGGGCGTCGATCGCCGCATCATCGCTCACGTCGAGCTTCTCAACACTGACCGTCGGATGATCGTGTGCGAAATTGGCGAGCTCCGTGGCCTTGGCCGGATCCCGGCAGGTTGCTATTACCCGCCACCCGCGGCTTTCGAACTCGCGCGTAAGCGCCAATCCGATGCCTCGGTCCGAGCCGGTTACAAGCGCAGTGCCGGGATTCGGCGCCGGTTCAGGGACCACGGGCCGGTCCGCGGCGGGTGCGCCAGGCGCCCAGCCGAGCAGACATAGCAGTAAAAACGCCTTCATATGTAGAACCTCCCGGACACTCGCGATATCGGCTGGCTGCCTTTGTGGCATAGTCTGGGCGCCGACTTCAATACCCACGCCGCAAGCCGGAAGGTGCTGATTGCCTGATTCACGGGGTCATGATAACAAGCGACTGTGGACAATCGTCACCCGCAAGGCCTTACCGAATTAAAACCTGGCAGCTGGCTAGCGCGCGCCAGGTCTAATTTCTTTGCGCGGCCGGCGGGGGACGTGACCTCGCGCGCAGTCGTGTGGTGGCATGCGCTGCTGTGTGCAATCGCCGCACTGAACGTGGTGGTTTGGTCGCTATCCGCGATGGCAGTTACCCACGCGCAGACTGTGAACCATGCTGCGGCGGCCGCCAGCCGCTTGCAGCTGCTGCTGTCCGCCGCCTACGTGTTCGGATGCGCGTTCCGTTCCGTGCTGCCTGTCTACGACATCCCACGCGTTGTGCTGGTCGACTCGCGGCTGTCCAGCGTCATCGTCGGTCGGTCGGTCGCTACCATCGCTGAATTGTGCTTCGCTGCCCAATGGGCCTTGATCCTGCACCGTATGGCGCTGTTGAGCGATAGCCTGCCCGTACGAACCGTCTCACTGTTGATCGTACCGATCATCGTGCTCGCCGAGGGATTCTCGTGGTACGCCGTGCTGACCACCGCGCAGCGCCCTCACGCGCTCGAGAATTCGACCTGGGGTGTAACAGCAGCGCTCGTGGTGATCAGCCTCCTGGCGCTGGAGCCGCATCGAGTTGCAGGACTGTATCTGCCAATGATTGTGTGGTGCGTCGGGGGTGCCGCCTACGTCGCATTCATATTTCTCTTCGACGTTCCTGGTTACTGGTCGCGCTGGCATGCTGATCAATCCAGCGGGCGCCGCTACCTGAGTATTGCCCAAGGTGTGCTCGATGCCTGGCGGCGGCGGATCGTGTCCTATCGCTGGGAGCTGTGGAAGAACGAGATGCTGTGGATGTCGCTCTACTTCACGCTCGGAGTGTGGAGCAGTGTCTCGCTTGTTTACGCATCCATCATCCTCGGGGCGCAACCCAACTGATCAGGCGGGGACAGCTACGCGTTCCGTTGCCCGAAAATAAGTCTCAAGGTAGTGCCTTTCACTGCTAACTTGGGCGGGTGGCGCTCAACGCAACCGTTTACAGCTTCGAGATCAACCTCAGCGACCTGGATCGCAACGTCTGCCAGGCGCTTGCGTTTCGGGTTGCCCAGCATCCCTCCGAGACGGACGCGTACCTGATGACCCGCGTGCTGGCTTACTGCCTGGAGTATCGCGAAGGTCTCAGCTTCTCCAAGGGCGGCCTGTCCGACCCGGATGCACCCGCGCTCGCTGTGCATGACCTGACCGGCGCGCTGCGCCGCTGGATCGAAGTCGGGCT
>DATHOA010000244.1:0-18157 GCA_035485475.1 Steroidobacteraceae bacterium
CTGCGCGAACGGCAAGCGCGTGAGTGCCCGTTGGTCAAACCGCGCCTGCAGCGGCGGCGCGTCCAGCACGTTGGCGATGGGGAGGGCGTAGTTGAGGTTCTCGTTCGGCGACTTGGCGATGACTACGCCGATGATGCGCCCGGTCGCGTCGAGCAGCGGTCCGCCGCTGTTGCCCGGAGAGGCGGCCGCCGAGAATCGGATCCACTTCCAGCGGCCATCCTGCTCCTCGGCGATCTGGGACGTAAATAATCCGTCGCGTATCACGACCCCCTCGCCCAGGGCGTTGCCGACCGCGAACACCGCATCATCGAGCTGCGGGGTCCGATTCGTCGGCAGCGCGGCGACGTTCAGGGGCTCCGCGAGTGAGAACTCCACGAAGTCCTCCGCGGCCGAGAACTTCTGAATATTGACGATGGGGTGCACGGCTCCGTTCGACGAGCGTAACGCCGGCGCGCCGAATTGGCTGCCGATGCCGGCGAGCAGAACATGCGCCGCGGTGACGTAGCGGTTCGGGCCGATCGCGAAGGCGGTGCCGACGGAACGATAGCGATCGGTCCGCTCGATGTAAGGCAGCAGCTCGAGCGGCAGCGGCTTCTCGTAGCGGACCGCGTCCTCCGGGGGCTTCTTCATTACGACCTCGAAGGTCGAGGCTCGGATGCGGCGCTGCAGCTCGGGAGAAACGTCCGCGAATGCCAAGTGAATACCGGACGCGACAACCAGTAGCGCCATTAATCGTCTGACCATAATGCACACTCTTATTATGTGGGTCCGTCGGCGTGTCGCAGCCGTAGGATATCATGCGGAATTAGCGGCGAAATATACGGACTGTTCTAAGCCTCCAGCTAGATGTGAATAGTCCGTCTGGCGGCTTCAATTTAGCGACTTAACAGCACGCATAAACGCGGCGGGCCATATGTGCTCGCCCTCAAACCATCCAGGCAATCCGCCCAGGCCTGCATCATCTGCCGCCGCTCGGCCAGACGCTGAGCGCGGTTGTATGCCGCTCGTGCGACGCAGGGCCGCGCTGATCGTGTTCTCACTTTGCGGCCGTAGCTGTCGAGCGATCGCGGGAAAAGCGAACCGGCCACCACCGGTGTAGGGATGCAGCTCCTGCAATATCTTTACGACCTGCCGAGCCAGCGGGACAATGTGCTGTTCCTTCATCTTCATTCGCTCCGCAGGAAAGCGCCATTCGGCCAGCTCGAATGAAATCTCTGACCACTCCGCGCCGCGCAGCTCACCCGGCCGAACGAAGACGTACGGGGCGATACGAAGGGCGGCATAAGTTGTCCTCTCCCCGCCGAAGCCGTCAGTTGCCCTGAGCAACTCGCCGACTCCGCGCGGATCGGTGATCGCCGCATAGCTGACCGTGCCTTTCGGCGCCAGCGCCCCCTTCAGGTCGGCGCTGATGTCATGGCGCGCCCTGCCGGTGGCAATGGCATACCGAAACACTCGACCACAGACCGCTCGGACTCGATGAGCGGTGTCGTTGACGCCCCGCTTCTCGAGGCCGCGGAGGACGGCCAGTAAATCGGGAGCCTCTATTGCAGCGATCGGCTTCTTTCCCAGGTGTGGCCCGACAATCTTGACCAACTGGTCCCGATCGCGCGGCCGTGGACGAGGAATTCGTCCCTTGGACGCTAAGTGGCTGAATTAACGGTAAAATACGCGGCGCCGATGGACGCCGGTGGACGGCTATGGACGCGCTTGGACGGGGTAGATGTGGAGCGGAAGGGGATCGAACCCTCGACCTTCGCATTGCGAACGCGACGCTCTCCCAACTGAGCTACCGCCCCACAGATTCGCATGGGAGCCCCACGGCCGAGGTGGCCGGGGTCCCAAAAGAGCGGGCGATTCTAGCATTCGTACCCGGGATCGCAACTCTATAAGGGATATCATACGCATCCTCATTTTCTCATTGATTATCAAGGGGCTGGCGGGATGCTCGCAGTCGGAAACCGTGCGCCGGATTTTACGGTCCTTAACCAGAACGATGAGCTGGTCGGCCTGACCGACCTGCTCAAAGACGGGCCGCTGATCCTTTATTTCTACCCGGCCGATTTCACCCCTGGCTGCACCCGGGAGGCGTGCTCCTTGCGCGACCTGTCCGCACAGCTGGTGGCGGCCGGGATCGGTGTGGCCGGCGTCAGTCCACAATCCCCGACGAGTCACGCGGCCTTCGCGGCGAAGTACGCCCTGCCCTTCACACTACTGTGCGATCCGGACAAAGTGCTGGCCCGCGCGTACGACGTAGTCGGCCCACTGGGATTTGGTATTCGCCGCGCCAGTTTTCTGATCAGCCGCGCGGGCGATATTGAGGATGCCGTTCTGGCGGATCTGCGCATTGGTCGGCATGAGGAATTCTTCCGCAAGGCTGCCGCCGCCAAACAACGCTAGTCGTGCTCCGCCGGCCACGCAGACGCAGCTGATTGGAATGTGAACCACGTACGCTCGAATATATTGACTCCCCAGGGCAGCCAGTCTTATTGTCAATTGAAGACAAGCCTCGCGAAACATCAACACAAAGGGGACGAGGACTTGGAGAAAGCGCCACACTGGGAGACTTCCTGGGACACTATCGGGGAACTTGCTCCGATCGAGTCCAACACCTTCTTCGGGCAGATCCTGCAGTCATTCCCTGACGTTGCGCGCGGTCAGAACTCCGCGCTTGAAATTGGCTGTTTTCCCGGACAGTTCATCGATTTTCTTGGCGGCAAAGGCTATCGCGTCAGCGGCTTTGATACCTACGAAAGGACACCACTGATCAATGATTGGTTGCGCAAACGCGACCGTGACGTGGGCGAGTTTCAGTGCAAGTCCTTGGATCAATATCTCGTGGACAACCCGGGAATCGCCTTTGATGTGGTGATCTCACTCGGCTTCATCGAACATTTTGCGGATTTCTGCGATGTGCTGCACAAGCATGCGCGCCTGTGCCGACTCGGAGGCGCCATCATGGTTGGAGCGCCGAACTTTGCCAGCCCGATGCAGCGCGCGCTGCACGAGACTCTCGACAAGACCAATCTGTCGAAACACGTGCTGGAGGCGATGTACCCGAAGATCTGGGCGCTCTACCTCAGCTCGATCGGCTTTCAGATCCGCCATTCCGGTTCGGTAGGACGCTTCAGCTTCTGGGCCGAGACCCCCACCACCGATGAGAAAATTCGTCTTTTGCAGGCGGTCCTGCCGCGGGCCATTCCGGCGGTGAGTGCGCTCGGCGACGGCTTCAATCAACAGGAAGCCGGTTACGGGCTCGTCCTGGCAGTCAAAGTACGCGAAACTCCCGCAGACGATGAGAACAACAAAGCGTTTGCTGGACAATGCCTGGCGCTGGCGCAGGAGATGTCCGCCAAAGACAAGGAGCTGTCGGATCCGATCAGTGCCCTGCTCACCCGAATGATGCAGTGATATAGGGCCGGCTCAGCGCTGTAGCGGCACGTCACTCAAGCGCAGCGTGCCGAGGCGCACGTAGCACAGGCGTACCAGTATGATCGCCGCAATCGCGCCGACCAGCATGGGCGCGGAAGCAGCCAGAAACAGCTGCCGCAGGGGCAGATGCATCTTGATCAGTTGTCCGCCCAGCAGCGGACCGACCACCGAACCGAAGCGACCGATGCCCAGCGCCCAGCCGACCCCTTTGGAGCGGAACTGCGTCGGATAAAGCAGGCCCGCGGCCGCGTTGTTGCCGAACTGCGCGCCCAGTACACAAAACCCCGCGATCCCGGCCAGCGGCGCCAGTGCGCCGAAGGACATGTTGCTGCTGCCGATGGCGGCGATGGCCGGCGCGGCGCACGCGAACAGCACGGCAATCACGACGAAGCCGAATTGATCCAGCAGCACGCTGATCAGCAGGCCGCCCACCGTACCGCCGATGTGGTACAGGCTCGAGGCCAGGGCCGCCTTGTCGGGCGCGAGCCCCGCGTTGTTGAACAGCAGCGGCGTCCAGGAGTTCAAAAAGTAATTGGCCATCAAGGCGGTGACAAAGCATACCCACAGGAGCGGTGTGATCCCTGTGAACCCGGGCCCGAATATCTGGGCAAACCCCAAGCCGCCACCGGCGGGCTTCGACCCCGCCGCGGCCTCGAACTGAGTGTCCTCGGCCAGGTTCAGATCGCGACGCATGCGACGCGCGGTGACCAGGAGCTCTGCGCGCCGCTCGGGACGGCCTCCGAGGAACTTCACCGACTCCGGCAGCACAAAGTACAGACAAGCGGCCACCAGCAGCGGGACCATGCCACCGACCACGAACAGCACCGGCCAGCCAAACGTTGGCAGCATCCAGGCCGAAATGAAACCCGGCGCGCTGCTGCCCAGGGTGATGCCGGTGAACATCAGTACCACGAGCGTGGCCCGCAAGCGCTTGGGCGAGAGCTCCGAGTTCAGGGCGATGGTATTGGGCATCAGGCCGCCGATGCCGATCCCGGTTAGGAAGCGCAGCGCAATGGTCGCCCAGTAGGCGTGCTCCCAGATGACGGCCAGGGTGGTTACACCATAGATGACACTG
Source organism: Steroidobacteraceae bacterium (assembly GCA_035485475.1). GTDB lineage: Bacteria > Pseudomonadota > Gammaproteobacteria > Steroidobacterales > Steroidobacteraceae > DAIDKA01. The sequence continues at coordinate 4,505 of DATHOA010000244.1, forward strand.
CCGAGCAGAATCGCCACCTTGCGGCCATACCGATCCCCGACGTAGCCCAGGAGAGGCGAACCGGCCAGCACCCCGACCAGGCTGGCACTGATCACATAGCCCAGGTAGCCCGCATCCACATGCCACAGCTTGGCAAAAGTAGGCATGGCGAACGGCATGACACTGATGTCATAGCCATCAGCAAACATTGCCAGGAATGACCAGAACAGCAGGTTGAAATTGAACCCGCGAAACTTCTGGCCATCGACGAGATCATCGATGCGGATGGTCTGGCCCAAATCGCCCCCTGTATTGCCCAGCAACCGTTACTCTTCGACGAGTGTAACGCTGCCTTCGGTCACCTTGGCCACACAATCCGCCAGAGTCTCCACCGACAGGTTGGCCGGCTCGCGTTTATTCACGTCCCAGCGTACGCGTACCGAGGCGGCCTGCTGGAACTTAAGGCCGCTCAGCACGTAGCAATCGACCCGGGTGCCGTCACTGACAATCCACAGATCTCGTTCCGTAGCGGCATCCCAGGCACGCGCATAGAAGTTTGCCGCCAGACGCGGCCGCAGTTCTTCGGATTCCGGCAACTCGCGCAGCAGCCGCCCGAATTTCACCGGGTCATCCAAAGTTGCGGTCAGACGGCGGACCGACGCACTTGTCGGTGCCATGCGGCGACTCCAGAACCAGCTCATTTTCCCGTCACTTGCTGTGCCCACAATTGTGCGCACCAGCATACATGCGCGGCCCCCCGCTTTTGACCCCGTTGGACGTCGCGAAAACCCGACGTGATTCGGTTAAACCGTGTCCGGGGAGTATAGCCCGGTCATGATCGCGGTGATGCCGAGTACCCCCGCAAGGATCAGGTACTCGCTCATCAAGGAGCGGCGCAACCGTGGTTTGGCGGCGGGATTGTTCTGCAACAGCGCCGGGGTCAGCCGCAGTTTGTTCAAGGCCGCGAAGCCCATCAGCGCGCCGAAACCAGCCACCTTTGCCAGCAGCAACCGGCCGTAGGGCTGGCCGAATACGCCGAGGCCCGGCACCAGCAGTACCACCAGCGTTCCCCCCGCCACCAGCAGCCCTGGCACGATCCACACGGCGAGCCGGGAGAATCGTTCCAGCACCGCGGCGGCGGCGGCGGGTGGCTCGTGAATCACGGCCTGCCGCAAGGGCCATAGCGCGCCGAACCAGAACGCCATGCTCAGCAGATGCGCCAGCAACAGCAAGGCCAGGGCGGTTCGATGCGGGTGATCGACGGTATGTCCCATGACGGTGAAAGCCACCACCAGCACGATGGCGCCGAGGCTGCACAGCACCGCCGCCATGCGGCGGCGCGCTGCTGCGGGGGCGGCGGGCGGGAGGTCCCGCAGGCCCACCAGTACCAGCAGCAAACCGATCAGTCGCAGTTGCGTGGCGCTCCCCGCGGCGCTGTGCCAGGCGAGCGCTTGCATCCGTGGGTCCCACAGCCCGGAGAACTCTCCCGCAAGCCGGGCTGCTTCGAAACTGAATTGCAGCAGCACCAGCGCGCCGGCAACCAGCGTCGCGATGCGCAGCAGCCGCCGGATTCGTAGCCCGGAAACCGGTAAGGCAGTCCCGAAGAGGATCACGAACAGCGCACCGCCCACCGCCTGGAACATCGCGATAAAGCTTAAGCCCCGGAGCAGGATCGCGACCGCATCAACCATCATTTGACGGTGAAGTGTACGGTCCCGTGGGTGATATGCCCGTCGCTGCCGATGACCCTCCAGGTCAGACTCCACGCGCCCGGCGCCAATTTCGGCAGCCCCACGCTCAGCTGCTGCGCGGGTTGCTGCGGGAGCGGTGCAACTTTGAGCGCCGGACCCGGCCCCTGCACCAGCGTCAAGGCCGTCAGCTGCGAAATCTCCGAAAACCCGAGCACGACCTGGGTGGGTGGCGCAATGGTACTGGCCTCAGCGGGCGTGGAGCTGCGCAGCTGCGAATGTGCGTTGGCCGTCGCGCCGGCTGCTGCGAATAGCACGGCCAGCCAGATGTTGGCCTTGTTCATCGCTATCCGACTCCTTGACCCCTAGTCCTGGCGCAGACGGTACCCCAGCCCCGCTTCGGTTACCAGGTACTGCGGGCGATGCGGCAGCGGCTCCAGCTTCGAACGCAGATTCCGGATGCACACCCGCAGGCTGCGGGAATCTCCCAGATGACCCGGGCCCCACACTTCGCGGATCAGCTGGGTCTGCATCACGATCATACCGCTGTGGCGGGCCATGCATTCGAGCACCCGGAACTCCAGGGGCGTCAGGTGCACCGGACCCTCCGGCCCGGTTGCATCACGCCGCTGCAGATCCACCTGGACGGCCCCGAACACCAGCAGCGGGGTCTGATCCTTCGCCCGCACGTTACGCCGCAGCGCCGCGCGTACCCGCGCCAGCAGTTCGGCTGCGCTGAACGGCTTGGTGATGTAGTCATCAGCGCCCGCATCGAGGGCCGCAATCTTCTGCTCTTCCATCGTGCGCGCCGAGAGCACGACGATGGGCACCGGCGACCAGCTGCGCACGCCGCGAATGACGGTCAGGCCATCGCCATCCGGAAGCCCCAGGTCCACCAGCAGCAGATCCGGCTTGTGCGCGCGCGCCTCGATATCGGCACGCGCCGCCGTTGCGGCCTCGATAACCCGAAAGCCGCCCGAGCCCAGCAGGGCCTGCAGGACTTCGCGGATTGCAGCATCATCCTCGATGACCAGGATCTGATGCATCGCCTGTGTCATGCCGGCTCCGGCTCCGCGGTCGGCAGCGTCAGTTCAATGCGGGTACCGCCCGCGGCCCGGGGGTGTGCTTCGATCTCCCCGCCATGCGCACGAATAATGGCCCGACAGATCGCAAGCCCCAGCCCGACCCCGACTATCGTGCCCTCCCCCGTGCCGCGCTGGAACTTCTCGAACAGCAGCGCCGGATCACCGGCCGGCAACCCCGGACCATCATCATCGACGCTGACGCGTACCTTGGATCCCGAAGCACGTCTCGTACCACTGTCATCGACGACGGCGGCAATGACGATATGCGTTCCGGGCGGCGTGTACTTGACGATGTTGTCCAGCAGATTCGTGAAGACCTGTGTGATGAGTGTTGCATCCACATAAACCGGTGGCAGATCCACCGGCAGGCGCAGCTCCACGCTATAGCGGGTGAGCGGCTCCTCCAGCGCGCGCAGCGATGACTCCACCAGGTCATCGAGGGTCTGCCAGTCGTTGCGCAGCTTGATCTGCCCGGATTCGAAGCGCATCAGGTCAAGCACGTTGGAGATCAGATCAGACATCTCGCGCGCCTTGGTTTCGATCGAGCGCGCCAGGGCCGAGCGGGTGGCCTCATCCAGTGAGGCACCGTGGTCAGCCAGCGTGCTGCCGGCACCGGCCATCACCGCCAACGGGGTGCGCAGATCGTGCGAAATCGATGCCAGCAGCGTATTGCGCAAGCTCTCCCCTTCGGCTGAAACCCGGGCGGCTTCGGCTGTTTCGGCAAGCAACGCCCGTTCCAGTGCCAGTCCGATCTGCCCCGCAAATGTCTCCAGCAGGTGGCGCTGCTCGGGCAGCATCACCCGACGCCGGTTTTCGGGCAGCACCGCCAGCACCCCCAATTGCCGGTGCACGTCCCCCAGCGGCACGTACAAGGCTGCGGCCCCCGGCAAAGTGTCGGTGCCGAGGCCCGCCTGGCGCCCATGATCGGCTACCCACTGCGCCACTGCCAGATCCGCGCCGCGCAAGGCCGTCTCGCCGGGCTTATCGCCGGGAAAGTGCAGGCGACCCGCCGCATCCGGCAGCAACACCACCACCTTGCACTGGAAGACCTCGGCCACATGGCGCACCGCGACCCGACACATGTTCGCGGTACCGCGGGTTGCCGCGAGTTCCCGACTCATCGCATACAGCAGTGCCGTGCGGCGTTCGCGTGCCCCGGAAACGCGGGTCTGCTGGCGCACGCTGGCCATCAACGTGGCGATGACCAGTGAGATCATCAGCATCACGGCAAAGGTGATCAGGTACTGCGCATCCGTGACGGAAAAGCTGAACCGGGGTGGCACGAAGAAGAAGTCGAACGACGCCACGCTTAAAATCGATGTGAGTACCGATGGCCCACGACCCAGCCGCAGTCCGGCAATGGTCACACCCAACAGGTACACCATCAGCAGATTGACCGTGTCCAGGTGCGGAAACATGACGAAGGCGGCCAGCGTACAGGCCGCCGCCAATGCCACTGCCCAGGCGTAGCGACTCCAGCGTACGGGCGCGGCCTGGCGCTCGGACCGCGGCGTACTGCGCCGGGAGTCGCCCTTGGTCGATTCGGTGCACGCGACCGTAATGACATCGAACCCATCGGCCCGCCGGGCCAGTTCGATCGCGGTCGAGGGTCGCACCAACGCTCGCCAGCCGAAGCGTTTCGGGGCACCGACGATCACCCGGGTGACATGGCGCGTGGCCGCGTACTCCAGCAGCGCCTCGACGGCCGTCGGCCCATCCAAGGTTACGGTTTCAGCCCCCAAGGATTCGCCGAGCCGCAGCAACTCAATGCGCCGATTGCGCTGGGCCTCCGAGAGCTTGAGCAACGCCGGAGTCTCGACATAGACCACGGTCCAATCCGCATCCAGCGCGTCCGCGAGTCGCTTGCCGGCGCGGATCAGCTGCTCGGATTGCGCGTCCGGCCCCGTGGCCACCATGACCCGATCGCTGGCCAGCCTCGAGCGCGGCGTGCGCTCGCCAACGGCCGAATCACGCGCCGCGGCCTCGACGCGGTCCGCGACCCGGCGCAGGGCGATTTCGCGCAGCGCCATGAGATTGGGCTTGCGAAAGAAGCGCTCCACGGCATTGGCCGCATCCTCGTGCACGTAGATCTTGCCGGCGCGCAAGCGCGCCAGCAGATCATCCGGGGGCAGATCGATGAGCTCGACCTCATCGGCCTTGTCGAATACATGATCCGGCAGCGTCTCGCGCTGCTGAACGCCGGTGGTTTGTACGATCAGATCGTTGAGGCTCTCGAGGTGCTGGACATTGACTGTCGTCCATACATCGATACCGGCCTCGAGCAGTTCCTCCACGTCCTGCCAGCGCTTCGGATGGCGCGGCGGGGGTTCACCACCGACCGGATTTGAATGCGCCAGCTCATCCACCAGCAGGATTGCCGGATGCCGGGCCAGTGCCGCGTCCAGGTCAAACTCGGCGCGGGCAATATCCCGATAGCGAACGGTCCGGGTCGGCAGTCGCTCCAGGCCTTCGGTCAGGCGCTCGGTTTCGATTCGCCCATGAGGTTCAACGTACCCCAGCACCAGGTCCGTGCCGGCCGCTTTGACCGCCCGTGCCGCCTCGAGCATGGCGTAGGTCTTGCCGACACCGGCGGATGAACCAAAGAAAATGCGCAGGTGTCCGCGTTTCGCCCGCGCCTCCTCCGCCTGGACATGCTCCAATAATTGGTCAGGATCCGGTCGCTCCACCATGGTCCCAAGGCTACCTGCTCCCCGCGCTGGGTGCGAGATCATCCAGCGCGAGGTTCAGGGCCAGGACGTTGACGCGCGGTTCACCGAAGGCGCCCAGCCAGCGCAGTTGTGAATGAGCATCAATCACGGTTCGCAATACCGGCAGCGGTACGCCGCGTACGCGCGCGACCCGAGGCGCCTGATAGAGGACTGCGGCAATGCTTTCCTCCGGATCAAGACCGCTGGCCGAGGCCGTGACCAGGTCCACGGGAATCGGTGCGCTGTTGCCCGGATCGGCCGCGCGCAGGGCCTGGATGCGGCCTTTGATGCCATCGATCAGCGCGGGATTGAGCGGTCCGAGGTTGGAGCCCGAGGAGGCCGTACCGCCGTACGGCTGGGGCGAAGTGGCCGATGGCCGGCTCCAGAAATACTTCGGATCGCTGAAATTCTGGCCAATGAGGCTCGAACCAATCGGCTTGCCGCCGCGCGCCACGATGCTGCCCGAGGCTGCATGTCCGAAGGCGGCCTGGGCAATACCCGTGATGGCCAGCGGGTATATGAGTCCGGTCAGTATGGTGAACAACACGAGCAGCACAACCGCGGGACGTATGAGTGAATTCATGACAATCAACCTCAGGTCAGGTGGACCAGTTCAAGTCCCAGATCAATGATCTTGATGCCGACGAAAGGCACGATAATGCCTCCCAGGCCATAGATCAGCAGGTTACGACGCAGCAGGATGGCCGCCCCGAGCGCGCGATACTTCACACCCTTCAGCGCCAGGGGGATCAGAAAGATGATGATCAGTGCGTTGAAGATCACGGCCGAGAGGATTGCCGACAGCGGACTCGCCAAGTGCATGACGTTCAGGGCGTTGAGCTGCGGATAGGTGGTCGCGAAGGCAGCCGGAATGATGGCGAAATACTTCGCCACGTCATTGGCGATGCTGAAGGTGGTCAATGAGCCGCGGGTCATCAGCATCTGCTTGCCGGTTTCGACCACTTCGATGAGCTTGGTGGGATTGGAGTCCAGGTCCACCATGTTGCCCGCCTCCTTCGCCGCCTGGGTACCGGTGTTCATGGCCACCGCAACATCGGCCTGCGCCAGGGCGGGAGCATCATTGGTGCCATCGCCCGTCATCGCCACCAATCGCCCTTGTGCCTGGTGGTCGCGGATCAGGCGCAACTTGGCTTCCGGCGTTGCCTCCGCGAGGAAGTCATCGACCCCCGCTTCGGCCGCAATCGCGGCGGCGGTGAGCTTGTTGTCGCCCGTGATCATGATGGTCTTGATTCCCATCCGTCGCAGCTCGCCGAAGCGCTCCTTGATTCCGCCTTTTACAATGTCCTTGAGCTCGATGATGCCGAGTACCCGATCCCCGTCAGCCACCAGCAATGGCGTGCTGCCGCGTCGGGCAACCTCCTGGACCGTGCCCTGGATGCCCTTGGGAAACACGCTCCCGGTCGCCTCGACATGTTTCATGATGGCATCCGCAGCGCCCTTGCGGATCTGCCGTGTTCCGATATCCACGCCACTCATGCGGGTGTGCGCCGAGAACGCGACGAATGTCGCACCCAAGGCACCCAGATCGCGCTCACGCAACTGGAAGCGCTGCTTCGCCAACACCACGATGCTGCGGCCTTCGGGGGTCTCATCGGCGAGGGAGGCCAGCTGCGCAACGCTGGCCAGTTCCTCCTCCGTCACACCGGGTGCCGGCATGAAGGCGGCCGCCTGCCGATTGCCCAGCGTGATCGTCCCGGTCTTGTCGAGTAGCAGTACATCGACATCACCAGCGGCCTCCACCGCTCGCCCCGAGGTGGCAATCACATTCGCCTGCATCATCCGGCTCATGCCGGCCACGCCGATGGCCGACAACAGCGCACCAATCGTGGTGGGGATCAGGCACACGAGCAGTGCGACCAGCGCCGTGATGCTGACCGGGGTACCCAACTTGGCGACCGCAACGCTGAAGAGCGAATACGGCAGCAAGGTCGCGGTCGCAAACAGGAACACCAGGGTCAGTGCCACCAGCAGGATGGTCAGTGCGATCTCATTGGGCGTCTTCTGGCGCTTGGCGCTCTCCACCATTGCGATCATGCGATCGATGAAGGTCTCGCCCGGATTGACCGTGACTTTGACCACGATCCAGTCAGACAGCAGGCGCGTGCCACCTGTAACGGCGGAGAAGTCGCCGCCGGATTCGCGGATGACGGGCGCGGACTCACCCGTTATGGCGCTCTCATCCACGGACGCGGCACCTTCGATGACCTCGCCATCGGCTGGTACGTAGTCGCCGGCCTCGACCAGCACCACATCCCCACGCCGCAGCTGCGTGGCGGGGACGGTGGTGTGGCGTGACCGGTCAGCCGGATCCGCGAGTTTCTTCGCTGCCGCACTTTGTTTCAGGCCGCGCAGTGCCGCGGCCTGCGCTTTGCTGCGACCCTCGGCCAGCGCTTCGGCGAAGTTCGCGAACAGCAGCGTGAACCACAACCAGATCGCGACATTGATAATGAACCAGGCCGGCGCCTCGCCCCTGCCCACTATGGCCTGAATGCCCAGCAGCGTGGTCAGGACGGCGCCGATGTAGACCACGAACATCACCGGATTGCGCCATTGCACGCGTGGATCCAGCTTGGCGAAGCTGTCGGCCACCGCGGGCCCGAGCAACGATCGATCGAACATGGACAATTTCGGATGTGTCATGATTTTTCTGCCTTCAGTGCGAGCCGTCAGTGCCAGAGCATCAGGTGCTCGACGACGGGCCCCAGCGCCAGCGCCGGTACAAAGGTGAGGGCGCCGACCAGGAGGATGGTGCCGATCAGCAGCACGACGAAGGTCGGGCCGTGGGTCGGCATGGTTCCGGTGGTGACCGGCACACGCTTCTTGGCGCCAAGCGAACCGGCCACGGCCAGTACGGCGGCGATCGGCCAGAAGCGTCCAAACCAAACCGCCAGTCCCAGCGCGACGTTGTAGAACGGTGTGTTGGCTGAAAGGCCAGCGAAGGCACTGCCGTTGTTATTGGATGCCGAGGTAAACGCGTAGAGAATTTCGGAGAATCCATGCGCGCCGGGATTGGCGACACCCGCCTGCCCGGCGGCCACCGATACGGCTACCGCGGTACCCGCCAGGGCCAGCGCGGGCATGACCAGGATCGCGATGGAGGTCATCTTCATCTCGAAGGCCTCGATCTTCTTACCCAGATATTCCGGTGTGCGTCCGATCATCAATCCGGCGATGAAGACGCCCACGATGGCGAACACCAGGATCGAATACAGTCCGGTGCCAACGCCGCCGAACACCACCTCGCCCAGTTGCATCAGGAACAGCGGCACGATGCCGCCCAGCGGTGTGTAGGAGTCGTGCGCGGAATCGACGGCGCCGGTGGAGGTCGCGGTGGCCACGGAGGCGAACAGGGCCGACGCGCTGACGCCAAAGCGGGTTTCCTTGCCCTCCATGTTGCCGCCGGACTGCAGGTCACTGGCACTCTGGTCGACGCCCAGGTGCGCAATGAGTGGATTGCCGGCCTGTTCGTAGTACTCGGCCACGCCCACCAGCGGCACCAGCAGGATGACCATTGCGGCGAGCACCGCCCAACCCTGGCGGGTATCCCCCACGGCGCGCCCGAAGGTGTAAGTCAATGCACCGGGAATCAGCAGGATCGCGACCATTTCCAGGAAATTGGTCAGCGCATTGGGATTCTCATAGGGATGGGCGGAATTCGCATTCATGAAGCCGCCACCGTTGGTGCCCAACTCCTTGATGGCCTCCTGCGAGGCGACCGGTCCCATGGGTAGCGTCTGAGTGTGGGTGGTGATCGTCTCCTGCACGGGGTTGCCGGCCTTATCCTTGACCGGGTTACCCTGGGCATCGACCTTGGGCTGCTGGTAGGTCAGAGCCTCGACCGTGGTCACATCCTTATAGGCACTGAAGGTCTGGACCACACCCTGCGAAGCCAGCACCAACGCCAGCACCGCGGCCATCGGCAGCAGGACATAGAGCGTGGCGCGCGTCAGATCCACCCAGAAATTGCCGATGGTGGCGGAGCTGTGCCGCGCCAGGCCACGAATCAAAGCAAACCCCACCACGATTCCCGTGGCGGCAGACATGAAATTCTGCACCGCCAGACCGGCCATCTGGGTCAGGTAGCTCATGGTCGATTCGCCCGAGTACCCCTGCCAGTTGGTGTTGGTGATAAAGCTCAGTGCGGTATTGAAAGAGGAGTCCGGCGAGACATTGGCAAACGCCTGGGGATTCAACGGCAGCCACAGCTGTAGCCGCTGCAGTCCATACAGCAACAATGCTCCCAAGGTGTTGAACAGCAGCAGTCCAAGCGCATAGCGCTTCCAATCCATCTCCACGGCCGGATCGACACCTGCGGCCCGATAGGCCAGGCGTTCGATGGGCGCGCCAGCGCGCAGCGGCCAGATGGGTGTGCCGTCCATCACGTGCGCCATGTACAAACCCAATGGCTTGACGCAAAGCAGCACCACGCCGAAAAATACCACCAGCAATGTAATGGTTGAGGCGGTCATCAGAATTTCTCCGGCTTGATCAGTGCGTACAGCAGATAACCGCACAGAGCGACACAGAGCAGCCCACTGATGAGATAGATCGTGGTCATTGCGGACTCCTCAGGCGATCAATCGCCCAGATGAGCCAGTGCGTGACGGCATAAAGCGCAACGACAGCCAACAGAAATATGACGTCCACGACGGCCTCCTTTTGGCAATTACGGGAACTGTAGCGGGGCACCCGTGAGCGGGCTGTTAGGAAAATGCCTTCATTGGACGTTGCGGTTATTTGACGTATGGCTGATGCTTTGCGCTCAACTTTCGGGGAAGGGAAATTCAAGTGCGCAAGTCGTTGCAAATACTCGCAGTCACGCTCATCTGGGGGGTGACGGCCATGCTCGGTGCCCTGCCCGCTCACGCGGCGGATGCCAGCAAACCAGAGAAGATCGGCATCATCGGCACGGGCCGGATCGGCAGCGCTCTCGCTCGCGCCTGGGTCAAGGCGGGCCATGAGGTTTTTGTCTCCTCGCGTCACCCGGAGCAGCTGCAGGGCCTGGTCGCCGAACTGGGTCCGCATGCCCATGCCGGCACGCCCCAGCAGGCCGCCGAATTTGGCACCGTCATCCTGGTGTCAATTCCATACGGTGCCATGCCGCAGATCGGCACTGACCTGCACGCGCAGCTGGCCGGCAAAGTGATCCTGGACACCAGCAATCCATCCGCAGGGCGCGACGGTGCGATGGCCGTGGACGCCCAGAAGAAGGGCGCCGGCTTGACCACCGCCGAGCTCCTGCATAACACGCGCATCGTGCGCGCATTCAACTGCATCGGTGCCGGCTCACTCGCAAGCGACGGATTTCGAAAGCCGGAGCAACTGGCGATCCCGATTGGCGGGGACGATGCGCAGGCACTCGCCGTCGCCGAACGGTTGGTACGCGAAATCGGCTTCGATCCGGTGGTCATCGGATCGTTGGCCAGAACGCGGGTGTTCGACTTAGGGCAGCCGCTGGCGACGGGGAGCCTGACGGCCGCGCAGATGCGCAGCAAAGCGGGCCAGCTGGCGCCCCAGTAAACACGGAGGTGTCATTGCGCGGTCATCAAGAATTCATTCTTGAAATGAGATAACGCCGCGAGTCAGCGCAGTTAGGACTGCAGGAGTACCCATGCCCAGCACGCCGCCTACCCGAAGCCTGGACGGTCCCGTATTCAGCCAGCCGCAGCCCACGGCCGATCCGACGACGTTTCGAATCCGCCATCCTTCGGACAAGGATGCCTACGCCGCAATCGATAAGCTCAACGCCGAGCACAAGATCCAGGCAATGCCTTTTCCCTCGCCCCGGGCGACGCCGGAGCCGACCCTGACGCTTGCTGAGGCTCTCGGCGGCGGCCCGAACGCCGATGCCACGATAACGGCAAACGGGCAGATTGTGTTTCACGCGACCGGGGATTGCGGCAGCACGAAAGGCCCGAAGACCCAGAACGAGGTCGCCGACAAGATGTCGGGCGACTTCGATGAGACCGATGCGCGCGAAACACCCAAATTTCTGCTGCTGCTGGGCGATGTCGTCTATAACTTCGGTGAGGCCGAGTACTACTACGACCAGTTCTACGAGCCGTACCGAAACTATCACGCACCCATTTTTGCCGCCGCGGGCAATCACGATGGCATGGTGTCACCGCTAGCAAACGCGCAAAGCCTCGAGGCCTACGAGCGCAATTTCTGCGCGGACCCGGCTACGGGATTCACGGTGACACCGGAGGCGGGCGGCCTGTCACGCACGGCGCAGATCCAACCCGGCGTGTACTTCACGCTCGAAGCGCCCTTTGTGCGCATCCTGGTGCTGTACAGCAATACGCTCGAGGACCCGGGCGTGATTGCCGACGACAACATCGGAACGGAGCAGCTGGCCTATCTCACGACGGCTCTGCAGCGCGTCAAATCCGAGAAATACACCGGCGCCCTGCTACTTGCCCATCATCACCCTCCGTACGCCATCGGCGGACAGCACTCCTCGAGCACGACGATGCGGCAGCAGATGGACAAGGTATGCAAGGCCGTGGGGGTATGGCCCCACGCGGTCCTCGCGGGCCATGCGCATTCCTACCAGCGCTTCACGCGCCATCGTGCGGATGGCACGCAGGTGCCCTATATAATCTGTGGCAACGGGGGCCATAACGTGCAGCGGCTGCAGGCGCCCAAAGGCAGTACCGCACTGCGTACACCGCAGGTGTTCCTGCCCAAGACGGCGAACGATGATGAAGTGACGTTTGAGAACTATGACGATACGGATTACGGCTACCTGCGTCTCATTGTTGATCCGCACCAGCTGCGGATCGAGTATCACCCGGCAAGTGACGGCCTCAATTCGAAAACACCGGACGACAGTGTGACGATCGACCTGGGCTCGCGCCAACAGGTCGCCTATGTGCCCAACGACCTCGGCTACCCGGCTGCAGCGCAGGCCGTACGCCACGATCTTGCGGCACAACCCAGTCCGCGAGCGCACCGCAAGAAGTAGCCGCCGCAAGAAACATCAAGAACCTGGGCGCAGAATTTCCTATGATTACGGCACCATGCGCAATCAGGAAATCCCCTACCTTCTCCAGGATCTTCGTCGTCGGCTCGACGGAAATTTGACCCTGGCCGGCATTGCGGGCAGGGCGGGCAAATCTCGATTTCACTTTCACCGTGAATTCCACAAGCGCCTGGGCGAGACGCCACGCAAGTTCATCGAACGGGTCCGCCTCGAACAGGCAGCGGGGCGCCTCATCGGGTCTACCGATTCGGTGTGCCAGATCGCCCTGCAGTGCGGATTCTCCAGCCACGAGGTATTTACCCGCGCCTTTCGCCGGCAATTCGGCTGCCCGCCGCTGCGATATCGTGCGACGGCAATGCCGCAGGCATCCCCCGCCGTGCGCGCGAAACATATCGCGCTCACGGCGCAGATCAGTCCCTGCGTCCACCTCTTCCACCTCCCGCTGCACCACTCAAACAGGAAGTCGACCATGCCCACGATATCGGTAGCCCGCCAGCAGTACGCCGGCCAGCACATCCTGCTCATCCGCCGGAAAATTCCGCGCCCCGAGCTGCAGGGAATGCTGTCGGAGTGTTTCGGAAAGCTGTTCGCGCATGGCCACAAAGCCGGGCTGCCGATCGCCGGTTGGCCAGTGGCTCGGTATTTGTCAGTCGGGCCGGGATTATGGACGGTCGAGGCGGCGATGCCATTGGCGAGCGCGGTAAAGGGCGAGGGAGAAATGGAGCCCGGGATGCTGCCGGCCGGCCCGGCAGCCCTCGGGATTCACGGCGGACCTTATGAGCAGCTTCCCGAGACCTATGCCGCCATTGAGAAGTGGATGGAGACCAATGGCGTGCGCCCGGGCGGGGCCCCCTGGGAATCGTATGTGACGGACCCGGCACAGCACCCGGATCCCGCCGACTGGAGAACTGAGGTGTACTGGCCTATCGCGAGCTAATTGGATGCAATTGGGTGGATAAATGGATGCCCACGGTTTCCAATTTTTTGTCTTGAATATGGAGCGTCCTTCGGACGCCCCCACGGCCTCCGCCAATAAACGGGGTCCGGAGTTTCAACCTTGGCGGAGAGGGTGGGATTCGAACCCACGGTACCCGTGAAGGTACGCCAGTTTTCAAGACTGGAGCATTCAACCGCTCTGCCACCTCTCCAGATTGGAAGTTTACCGGTTACTTGTCCTTGCGCGAAAT
>DATHOA010000245.1:0-10041 GCA_035485475.1 Steroidobacteraceae bacterium
GACCAGTACGCGTCGCCTGCACTGTTGCTAATTTGGATGGGAACGGATTTTCGCGACACCAATAGAGTCGGTAGCTATATAGCAGTTCCTGCCCACGCTGTGGCTTATCAGCGGGAGTCCAGAAGGCCACGATGTTGTCCGTCGTCTCCGCGGGGGCCGGCAGCTCGACCAGGACCACAGCACCTTTGCCCCACTTCCCGCGCGGTTCGACCCAGGCGCCCGGACGCTTGTCGTAAAACACTCCGTCATCCTGGTAATGATCGAAATTGTGATCGCGTTGCATTAGACCGAAACCGCGTGGATTCTCATCATTAAAAGTGTTGACGCGCACCTCGGCGGGATTAACCAGTGGACGCCAAATCTGCTCGTTGGCGCCGGTGTTCAGCTGCAGTCCGTCGGAGTCATGAATCTGCGGGCGCAGATCCGCGCCGACGCGGCGATCGTTGGAACCGCACAGAAACATGCTCGTGCCGGCCGCCACGCCAAGGCGCTCGATCTGCTTGCGCGGATAGAGCGCCGCGTCGATATCCATTGTGAGCGTATCAGCGACGTTGATGGCGAAACGGTAAGCCCCTGTGATACTGGGAGAATCCAACAAGCCGTAGACATCGAGCCGGCTCGAATCGTTTTGCGGTCGCTCCAGGTAGTAGGCGACGAAATACGGGAACTCCTCCGCAGTGGGCATACCGCAGTCGATCGCCAACCCGCGGTGGGACAGCCCATATTGCTTATCGCCGTCAACCGCTCGAAAGTAAGAATGGTTCTGAAATTCAGCGACGTCGCGAATCCAATCCGGATGAAAGCAAAGACGAAATCCTGCGAATCCGAGCACTGTCGGGAGTTTTCCGCCGTCGATGCCGCTCCTGCTGAAGTCGAACAGGGCCGGATCGTAAATGATCTCGCGTGCCAAACCCGCGTCGATAGTGTAAATCCGCACCGGAGTCTTCACTTCAAGACCGAGGTGGAAGAACTTGACCTGAAAACGCAGACCCTCACCGGCCCACAATGCATGTTCATCACGGAAGCGAATGGCTTCCCACTGGTCCCAAGTGAGGTTGGCGAGTGCGGGTGGCAGCTTCCCGGGCTGCGGCTGGTATGTCGCGGATGCCAAAGTGCGCGCTGTATCCTTGAGCATTGGATAGCTGAAGGGCAGTCCTGGTCCGCGAGGCTTCAGCGCACTGGTATTTTCTGCAAATATTCGGCCACCCGGCCACAGGACCGTGGCCATGGCCACGCCGTTTTGGAGGAAAGATCGCCGAAACACTGAGTGCGTGCTCCCGTCTGGGTCGACGGCCTCTCAATGCGACCGATCGCATGATCATAGGTGAAGCAGGAGGGCCTTTGCTAGCCGTTCGCGGTTGGCTATTCTGGGGTAGCTGTCTCTCAGCGTGGATCGAGTCGAGGAGGGTTTTTGTTGTCTACGTCGCCGGATCACTGCCCGAGCTGCGAAGCGCCGAAGCGCGGCCCCTACTGCGCTAACTGCGGCGAACGCTTTCTTGGCCCCGCCGATTTCGAACTGCGCCACTTCCTGCTTCACGATCTGCCTCATGATGTCTGGCACGTCGACGGCAAGCTGAAACGTACCCTGCGCGCATTGTTTGTGAGACCCGGCTTCCTGCCTGCCGAATACACCGCCGGTCGGCGCGTCGCCTATATCGCTCCATTGCGTCTGTACCTCGCCGTGTTTCTGGTGCATCTGGCGCTGGTGGCAGCGTCGCCGGATGCTACACGCACGCTGCCTGATCAAGCCGCCAGGATCGATCCAACCGGCCTCGCCCTCGTCATCACCAGAGCGCGCCCGCAGGTGCATTGGTCCGCTCCCGATCTCCAGGAGCGCCTGGCCGAGCGTGAACGCTGGGGGGCTGAGTTCGGGACCATGGTCATTTTCCTGGGCGTGGGCGGCGTGCTGCAACTGCTGTTCTACCGACAGCACCGCCGTTACCTCGAGCATGCAGTATTGGCGCTTAGCATTACCACGTGGTACCTCGTGCTCCTATCGCTCGGCGAATTCGCGCTTGTGCTCATGCGCTCGCGACGGTTTGGCGAGTCGGGCCTGGAGCTGGCCCAGTGGCTCGCGCCGACCCTGGCCGTGTATGGCTGGTTTGCGTTTCGCCGCTTCTATGGCGCATCGCGATTCTACGCAACGCTCGCAGCGATCGCCCTGCCAATTAGTCTAGGCCTGATTGCGCTGATCTTAAATATTGCCGTGAACGCGCTGTTGCTTGTCACAGCCTGATAGCCCCTGCAGCAGCGCCTGTGAAGTGCCCACCGTACCGAACAGCGTCAGGGGATTGCGAATGATATCGATGGCAGCCTGCTTCAACTGCGGCGTAGTGCCGGCGGTGCAGTCCTCCAGCAGCAGATTGTCGAACCCACGGTCGGACGCCTCGCGCAGGGAGGTGTGGACGCAGCACTCGGTAGTGACCCCGACGAAGATGAGGTTGCGGATGCCACGGTTGCGCAACAGATGTTCGACCTCGGTGCCGTAGAAGCAGCCACTGCCCACCTTGTCGACAATCGGCTCCTGCGCCTGCGGCGCCAGTTCCGGAATGATGGCGTGTCCGGGTTCGCCGCGAATGAGGATGCGCCCGATCGGCGAGGGGTCGCCGACACCGGCACCGCCCAGGCGACTGCGGAAGCGCTTCACGCCGGTCAGATCGGCACCGTTGCCGCGATGCCCCTCGCGCGTGTAGATCACCGTCATGGAGCAGCGGCGGGCGGCCGCCAACACGCGCGCAATTGGCTCGATGGGGGCCCGCATTTCACGCAAGTCCATGCCCGCGACCGTGGCCAGGCCGCCCTCACCGCAGAAGTCGACCTGCATGTCGATGACCATGAGGGCCGTGGTCTCGGGGGTGAGACCACCCTCGTAGGGAAACGCATAGGCATCCGCTTCAATCCGCACGGCCATTCGACACTCCTCGAGGTGAGCGGCACGGCCGCCTTGCCGAAATCTTACCGCCTCGGGGCCCGATCCATGTTGGGGCGCCGGAACGGGAAATGCTCTGCGACAGGGCATGAGGCCGATACGCATTGCGAGCGCGGCCCCTTTTTGGAGGGCGGCTAAGCCGCTGTTTCCATGCGCGCCGTCGATCTTGGGGCGGGTGCACCACCCCGGCACAAGCTTTGCAGCATCCCATTGGATTATTGGGGAGATGGTGTGACGAGACGCGAAATTCGGTCGCGAGGACGGCAGACGACGTCCACGACCACGGTTACGGCGGCAGTGCTCGCGGTGCTCTATGGCGGCATGGCCATCGCAGAGGATGCCGCCGCGGACAGCAATGCCAACGAAACCACCACCTTGCAGGAGGTGACGGTGACCGCGACGCGGCGCGAAGCCTCGGTGCAGGATCTGCCGATGAGCATAACCGCGGTGACGGGCGCGTCCCTGGAAGCGGCGGGAATTGAGGATGTCGCGCAGCTGGCGCGCTCGATGGCGGGCATCGACGTCACGGATAAAGGTCCGTTCAGCGGCGCCTCCGGTGCCAACCTGCTGATCCGTGGTCTCAACAGCGATGCAACGGCGTGGCTGCCGGGCGCGGCGACGCCGATCGTGGCGCCGGTCTCCACCTACGTTGACGACACTCCGTTATTTGCCAACCTGCAACTGCATGATCTGGATCGCGTGGAGATCCTGCGTGGCCCACAGGGTACGCTGTACGGCTCGGGCTCCCTGGGTGGCACGGTTCGCTACGTGCAGAACGCACCCGACCCGTCGGGCTTCGATGCCAAGGTCGATTTCGGCTTGAGTGATACGGCGCACACCAACGAACCCAACGGCGATGTTTACGGCATGCTCAACCTGCCGATCAATGACACGCTGGCCGTACGCGTGAACGCGGCCTGGAACTACGACGCCGGATTCATCAATCAGCCAAACCTGTACCGGCTGGATGCCTCAGGCGTGCCGCTGCCCGCGCAGCCGGGGAACCTCTTGAGTCCCCCCGAAACCTACACCAATGACAACGTCAACGACTACCAGTACCGGTCGGCGCGCGTGTCGGCGCTGTGGAAGCCCGGCAGTGACTTCCACGCGCAGCTGTCGTACTACTACCAGCTGGGCACTGCCGGTGGCTTCCCGTACGTGGCAACCAACCCCCTGGCCTATACACAGCCGATCAGCGCCAGCAACGTGCCGGCCGGTTCACAGCTGCAGCTTTTTCCGGCCACGGCGCCCGCCGGCGGCGACCGGCTGTCGAATGCGGACAACGCCCCGGACACGACCCGCGATGAGATCAACCTCGCGGCGCTGGAACTGGAGTACGAACTGGGGTTTGCCACGCTCACCTCGGCCACCTCATGGTCGCACCACTCGAACTACTCAAGCGTCGATGAGACCGGCGAGTACCTGAACTTCTCCTTCGCACCGAGCCTGTACGGCCAGAATCCGCGCACCTATATCGTGGGCGACGAGAGCCTGGACGATAAGGGCTGGACGCAGGAGATCCGGCTCGCCTCCAAGCAAGGTCAACACTTCGACTGGCTGGCAGGGCTGTTCTACCGCAATGAGACCACCGACATTGAAGAGAACGACCACTACCCGGGCTATCTCGACTACTACAACGCCTGCTCGGCGATCTATGGACAAAGCAGCGGCGATGGTGTGACACCCTCGCAGTGCGGTATCGGCGAAACCGCCTATACACCGGGGCCGATCCAGTACACGAACGGGCTGCCCATCATCAAGGATGACGTCTACGTCAATGCCTTCCAGACCCGCTTCACGGATCTCGCCGCCTTTGGTGAACTGACCGCACACCTCACCTCCGCCTGGAACGTTACCGCTGGCACCCGCGTCTTCAAACAGACCATCAACCAGGGTCAGCAGAACGCGCTGCTGTTCGACGGGCCGGGCTATGCCGCCAACGAGACCTTGAGCGATCAGTGGCGCCGCGCCCAATGGAAGCTCAATACCTCCTACCAACTCGATGCCACCGACCTGGTCTATGCCACCTGGTCGCAGGGCTTTCGCCGCGGCGGCGTGAACGCGCTACCCCCATCGGAACTGCTCGGCACCTTCGTAACCCCGCCGGCCCTGGAAAGACTGGCACCGGATACGGCCGACAACTACGAAATTGGCGCCAAAGGCACCATCGCCGGTCGCTTCCGCTACTCCGCCGCGATCTACGATATTCAATGGCACAACATCCAGGAAGGCATCGATCTGACGCCACTGGTGCTGCCCGGGGCACTCAATATCGGTGATGGCTACAGTCGTGGACTGGAACTGGAGGCCGACGCGCTCATCACCAACCATGTGACGGCGCACCTGGGTTACGCATACGACCAGACCAAACTGACGACCCTCAATCCGCTGTTCACCCAGCCGAACACTTCCTTCGCCCCGCCCCCCACGGGCGGTGCGCTGCCGGGCACGCCGCGCAACAGCGTCGCCCTGGGGCTGGAGTTCGGGCACTTCATGTACTTCGGCGGCGAATGGGAGTGGGCAATCAACGCTCACTACCAAAGTTCGGTGCTGCCGTCGCTGTCGGCCACCGTGCCAACGGTGCCGGGATACACGATGTTGGATACGCGCCTCAGGTACCAGCTCACGCACTGGGCGGCAAGCCTGTACGTGAACAACCTCACCGACACGCTTGGCATCACGGCGTACCAGGATCCGGTGCTGTTCGGCAACCGCAATCAGGCCATCGTGTCGCAGCCGCGCACCATCGGTCTCACCGTGTCGTATTCGGTCAACTAAGGCCAGGGGGTGCTCCATGGCCGACATTGAACAGGTCATCCGCCACGGCAACGACGTGTTTCACATCGAGGTCCGGGGGTTTGATCACATCCCGGAGCCTGAGCGCAATATGTCGCTGACTCAGGTGGACTACCTGTGGGTGGGCACCAGCGTGAACCTGCTGTCCTTCGCGCTGGGGGCACTCGCCATCACCATGGGGTTGAGCCTGTGGCTGGGAATCGTGGCCGCGGTGGTCGGCAATCTGACCTATGCCTATATCAGCCTGGGCTCCATTGCGACAGTGCGTGCTGGGCTGCCCGTGAGTACGCTGGCACGGGCTGCCTTCGGGATGCGCGGCAACCGCTTCAATGCGCTGCTGTCCTGGATCGCCTCGGTGGCCTTCGAGGTCATCAATACCGTCTTCGGCGTCGAGGCCCTGCTGGCACTGTTCAAGCTGCTGGGTTGGGTCCAGCCCGGCAACAGCGGCAAGTTGCTCGCGGTACTGCTGCAGATGCTGATGTGCGGCGTGATTGCCGTCCTGGGTCATGCCACCATGGTCTGGTTCCAGCGCATCTTCTCGGCGCTGATCGGCGGTGCGTTGCTGCTGGTGCTGGCGTTCACGGTAGGGAAAGTGGACTGGGTGCACGCTGCCGTGCCGCATGCGTCGCTGTCCGGCGCGACGGCGCTGGCCACTTTGTTCGCGGCCATCGCGGTGGTCGCATCCAACCCGCTCTCGTTCTTGTTCAACGGCCCGGACTGGGTGCGCTACCTGCCGTCGAAGACCTCGGGCCGTTCGATCTTCCGGCACGTCTTCTGGGCAAGTTTCCTGCCCACCTTGGTGCTGACGCTGATGGGAGCCTACTGCGCGACGCTGGGTGACATGTCCGACCCGGTGGCGGGCCTGAAGCCCTACGTTCCGGGCTGGCTATTCTTCGTCTACATCGCGGCGGTGATCGGCGGCTCGCTGGCCAACAACGTACCCACGTACTATTCGTCGGGCCTCACGCTGCAGGCCCTGGGCCTGAACGTCCACCGCTACCTCGCGACCGCTTTGGATGTGATCGTGTCGACCCTGATCACGCTCTACATCGTCTTCGTCCAGGACTTCACGACCGCGCTGAATGACTTCATCGCGTTGCTGGTGATGTGGGTCGGGCCGTACGGCGGAATCTGGGTTGCCGACGCGTGGCTGCGGCGCGGTCGATACGATGCACTGGCCCTGCATCGCAAGGGACCCACGGGTAGCTACTGGGGCTGGCGCGGCTTCAATCCCGCCGGCTGCATCGCGCTGGCCGCCGGGATGCTGATGGCGGCCATGACCATGAGATCGCCGCTCTATGATGGCCCGTTGGCGCGTGCGCTGGGCGGTGCAGACTTAAGCTGGTTGCTGGGATTTCCTGTGGCCGCCGTAATTTATGCGGGCTTGACGCTCGCCCTGGAACGCCGCAGCAGCGTGGCCGCGGTCGCACTGCCCGCCAGCGTGGAATGAGCGCCCTGCACACCCTGCCGGCCACACCCGCCACCGTTCACTGGGGCCACTTCGATTGCTCGCTCGCGCCAGTCCTGCGCGTGCGAAGCGGCGATCTGATCCAGGTCGAGGCCGTCAGCCACCACGCGGGCGATGATCCCGATCTGATGTTCGACTCGCGGATCGAGGCCCTGTTCGCCGGTGTTCCGCCGGCACGGCGGGAGCCGGGCCCGCACATCATGACCGGTCCCATATTCGTGGAGGGCGCGCGGCCCGGGGACCTGCTGCAGGTCACATACCTGAGTATGAGACCCCGCACGCGCTACGGCTCCAACCTCGCGGCGAACTGGGGCTTCCTCTACCCGGAACTGGGCAGCAAGGACCGGGTGACCATCTACCGCCTGGATGAGCAGGCCAATACGGCTCAGGCCGTGTACGCCTACGATTATCCCGGCGCTTACCGCGCCCCGGGCAGCATCCACCGTTGTCCGACCTGTGATCGGCAGCAGGCACTGCCGGGTGTGCGCATTCCGGTGCGTCCGCACCTCGGCACGGCGGGCGTGGCACCGGATCAGCCCGGCCGCATCAGCACGGTGCCCCCGGGGCGGCATGGCGGCAACATCGACAACTGGCGCATCGGGGCCGGCGCCACGATGTACTACCCGGTACAGGTTGATGGCGCACTGTTTTCCGTGGGTGACCCACACATCTCCCAGGGCGATGGCGAGATCTCGGGTACGGCGATTGAGGCCTCGCTGGATGTTCTGATGCAGGTCAGCCTCTGCCGGGATTTCACCTTTCCCTCGCCGCTGCTGGAGACGGCGGACTGCTGGATCGTGCACGGTTTCAATGAAGACCTGACCCTCGCAATGCGCGATGCCGCACTCGACATGCTACATTTTCTGAGCGAACGACAACGCCTGTCACGCGACGATGCATACTCGCTCATGAGTGTCGCTGCCGACTTCGCCGTGACCCAGGTGGTCGACCAGAGACGCGGCATTCACGTGCGCGTCTCGCGCGCTCTGTTTGCGTCACGGGATGACTGAGCCGCGATGCCGAATCCGCTGTTCCACTTCATAGCCGGGGCGCCCGAACCGGTCGGCCCGTTTTCTCATGCCACGGAGATCGACGGCTGGGTGTTCATCACCGGACAGATGCCGACCTATCCGGGCAGGCCCGAGGCGCCGGTGCCGGAGGGCATCACGGCGCAGACGCACCTGGTCATGGACAACCTGCGTCGGGTGCTGGAAGGCATGGGACTCACCCTGGCGCAGGTCATGCGTGTCGGGGCCTACCTGACGCATTTCGAGGAAGACTACGCGATCTTCAACAGTCTCTACCGCGAATACTTCGAACCCGCGCGCCTACCGGCCCGCACCTGCATCGGCGTCACCGCCCTGGCACGCGGCGCGCGCGTCGAAATCGATCTGATCGCCCACAGGTGCTAGGGAGAAGTGTATGACCCCCGCCGTTCGGATGTGGCCGCTACTGACCGGCACACAGCGCTATGAGAAAATAGTATCGACCAGGAATCGCGGCCACGGACATTTCATAGAGGCTCCGATTGTCGCGTATCTGATTGAGACACCGAACGGTCGAATTCTCTACGACGTCGGCTGCGACTATCGAAAGATCGCCACCCCGCAGCTGCGCACGAAGTTCTTCGACCCCATGCGTCCATTGTTCGAACCGCCGCAGATGACGCAGGAGCAGCGCATTCCGAGTTACCTGGCAAGACTCGGTCTTTCTGCGCGGGACATCGACATCGTCTTCCTGGGGCATCTGCACTTCGATCATGCGGGTGGCTTATGCGACATGCCGGGTTGCGAAGTGCACGTGCATCGCGAAGAGTTGGTCGCGGCTGCGACGAAGCTCGATCATGGAATCTTCGAGGATGAAGTGCGTGATGCGGACCAATGGAAACTGCAGCAGGGTGAATACACGGTCGCGACGGGCGTCCGGGCCATCGCCACACCCGGTCATACCGCCGGCCACATGTCTTTGTTCATCGAGTTGCCCAAGGGACGGCCGGTCGTGCTGTGTGGAGATGCGGCGGATCTGCGCGAAAACCTGGCGGATGAAGTGGCGCCAGGATATTGCTGGCAGGACAATCACACGCTCGCAATTGCCAGTATCCGCAAACTGAAGGCTATCTCCGAGGCAGAAAACGCAGATCTTTGGCCAAACCACGATTTCACCGCCTTTCGCAGTTGGCCGATGTTTCCTGACTGGCGTGATTAGCGTGGATCGCGCATATGTGCGAAAAGATCACTCCGGCTTTCAATCTCGCCGATCTTGCAGCCACCTAAGAACATTGGAAACTTGAACACCAGCGCACAGCGATCGCTGAGATTCAGAATCAATCCTCCATCCGGGATCGCCTCGATCCTATGGATATGCGCGTAGTCCCAACGAAATGGCGCAGGCGGGGGTGACACAATGGAGGCGCTGCGGCGCAGCCCCTCGTCGGCCTCAATGCGATGCGCCGCCACCCGTTCGGCCTCCTTGGCCCAATCTACGGCGACCGGCGCCGCTGCTGCGGGCGTCATGGTGATCGGCAACGCCGGGTCTGCGCCGGCACCGCTTGATACACGACGGGGTGCTGAAGATGGCTTTCTGGGGTTGGCTCTGATTCGTGGCTGCGGTTGCTGCGTCGGAGTCGTAACGAAAAAGAGCATCGATACAGCACTTTCGTCTGCCATCGCGGGTTGCCGCGTCTGTAGGATACCGATGAGTTGCTCGAATATCAGGATGTGCACCGCCCCGACCAGGACGATCGCAATCCCGCGGTTCGTGCGCTGGGTAGCCTGTGACACACAGCAATCCTGAGTTCCGCCGTGCTGAGTGGACCGTGCCCGTCACGGGATAGTTCCCGGGCGCACCT
>DATHOA010000246.1:0-15224 GCA_035485475.1 Steroidobacteraceae bacterium
GGCCACGCTCCCGGCCCGCGCACGGCGCTTGAACGAGCCTGCGGCGGCGGCTTGCGCGCTCCTAAGCGGCATCGCCGGCAACTCCAGGTCAGCGACTCGTGTTGATTGCAAATTGATGCGAGTAGCAGCAAACTGCCTGCATGACAATCCAGATCACCATTCGCGACGTCCCCGCTAAGGTCCGCGACGAACTGGCCGCCCGCGCTGCACTCCAGGGCCAGTCCATGCAGGAATATCTGCGCACAGAACTGGAACGCCTGGCGGCACGCCCAACGGTCCATGCCTGGTTGGAGCAGGTCCGCAAGCGCAAGCGGTCCTCGCAGATCCGCGTGTCCGCACAGGACATTGTGAAAGCCCGGGACGCTGACCGACGTTGAGTGGGGTCATTGACGCATCGGTGCTGGTGGCCGCCCTCGTCGATAGCGGACCGGATGGGAATTGGGCCGAGCAATTCCTGGCCGGCGGTGACCTGCACGCGCCGGAACTGGTGCGGGTGGAGGCGGCCAACGCCCTGCGCAGGCTGGAACTGACCGGAAAGCTCCCGGCATCGGAAGCCAACGCCGCTTACGAAGAAATGCTGCAGTTGAACATCGAGCTGCAGCCCTTCGAGCCCTTCGCCGAACGTATCTGGGAATTGCGCCATGCCGTGACCAGCTACGATGCCTGGTATGTCGCAGTCGCGGAGGCGCTGGGTATGCCGCTCGCGACGCTCGATGGGCGACTGGTCAGGGCCAACGGCCCGCGTTGCCGGTTCATAACAGCCGCGGGATGTCAGCACCCTGGACTGCCTGCGGCAACGGCGGACTGAACGCCAGCATCACCCCGGCCCCTGGGGTGGGGGTTGGGGTTGGGGTCGGCGTCGGCCCCCGCACCTGGATCCAGCAGTGCGGATTAGTTCACCTGCGTCACTCGAGCACCCAGTATCTCAGTCCCTGTTCACTCAGGAACTCACCGGCATGCGCGCCGTGGAGTAGCGCGAGTGTGGAGACCAGTCCCGCCTCGGTACAACTGCTCGCTGCCACCGTCACGGAACGAGGGGCGCCCGGAACTGGCCAACCCGTCCGCGGATCCAAGACGTGTCCGTACCGGACCCCGTCCTTCAGCAAAAAGCGCTTCGCATCCCCGCTGGTCGCCAGCGCGCCGTGCTCGAGCTCAAGGAGCAGCGCCGCCTGCCGATCGGTTTCAGGCCGCTCGATCCCAATCTGCCACCGACCGCTCGGCGGCGGATGGTTGGCGCGAAGATCGCCACCGAGGTTGACCAGAAACGAACCTGTTCGCCGGGCAGCGAGCAGTTCGTAGACACGATCGACCGCGTATTCCTTGCCGAAACCGCCGAAATCCAGTTCCATGCCGACCGGCAGAAGCAATTGTGGCGAATTCCAGCCAAGCTTTGTGAAACCCACCAAGGGTAGAACGCGGGCGACCTCGCTCACGCCCGGCACTCGATCCGACCCATCAAAGTGCCATACTTTTCTGAGCACCCCCGACGTAATGTCGAACAGGCCGTCACTGATTCGATAGCACTGTTCAGCAAAGTCCAGGAGCGATGCAGTCTCGGGGTCGACGGTGATCATTCTGCCGCGCTGGGAGTGGATCCCAGCGACGACGCTATCGTCACGGTAACGGCTAAACTTCTGTTCGATCCGCCACGCCTCTTGGGCCGCCAATGTTCCGAGCTCTAGCGCCAGCGACCGATCCGCAGTGGCGAGCAGGACTTCGCATGGCCCGCCGAGAGCCTGAAAGCACACGGCGAGGAGATCCCCAGGCCTGTCCTCTGCAGTGACGCTGCGAGCGATGGGAGAGTTCGTTTCCGCCACTCGAGCCCTCCGCACTTGCTGTTCAGAAGTGCCATCCGACTTGAACCAGAATCGCTCTCACTCCCGGATAGAGGTCCAGACCCTCGAGCGTGGCCGGTGCGGCCATCCGATCGGTCTGCCGTTGCTGATAGTATTCGATTCGCAGGCTCAGCTCCTGTCGCGCATCGTCGATCTTTATGCCGTACTTAAGTCCATACGTCACAGCATCGAAGGCCGCCAGCCGCTGATCCGAGGAGGCATACCCTACCTCGGTGTCGGTGTTTGAAAGCCATGGCGTATAGAAGTACGCCGCTGACTGATGGTACCAGCGGAACGTGGGCTCCAGGAATTGGGTCCTCGCGGCCATCCACCAGCGCGGAGTCAGCTGGACCGTCTCGGAGTGCACCCGCCAGTCATCCGTCATGTAGCGCAATGATAAGGCGACGGAGGCCCGGCTCCAGCCGACGCGATTCTCCAGGTATACACTGCGGCGCGTGCGCTCGTCGGGACGGTGCTCGTACAGGTATCCCGTGGTGTTGCCCACAGGGTCGATGACCGAGATGATCTTGTAGGGGTCGGTCAAATAGCCGGTAAAGCGATCGGCTGTCAGATTCAGCTCGGCCACCCATTGCGCCGTAATGACCTGCGTGAGCCCGAGGAGCACGCCTGCGCCATTCTTATGCTCATTGCCGGAGGTCTTGTCGAATAGCAGGTAATCGCTCAACGGGACGGGCGTTCCGCCGATTGGATTGATGGTGTCGAATTCGCCGTTCACCTCAAGGGAGGCTGTGGTGTTCTTCTCGTTGAAGTCATGCGCGATCGACGCGTTCACGGAGGCGGAGAAGAAATCGTCCTCATATGACAGCTTGCTGCCCGCACTCATCTGTGTCAGCCGCGTCAGGGGCTGGTCCCAACTGAGCGCCGCCGCAACTCTTTGATCGTGATAGTCCGGATCCTCGGGGAGCTGGCCCGGCAGCACGGTGTATGGATGCGCGGCTTTACCAGAAGCAGCGACCGGGCTCAATGAAGTGCCCGAAGGCGAAGCGAACGTCTGCGCCTTGTTGCTCGGCAGCGCCCCGTTCGGACTTGCACCCGACAGGCTATCGGCGGTCAGTTTCAGGCCGAGCAGCTGCCCGGCCGAAAAGGCCTTGCTGACATCAACAACGGGTTCGATCGCCTGGATACGACCGTCCTCATGATAGTAAGCGAGCGCGGAGTCGACACTCCAATCACCGGCCTGAACTTCCGGAGCGACGCCGCCGGTGTCCTGCCCCCGTGCCGCCGTGGCGCCGAGCAGCGCGCAGCTTGCGGCAGCGAGCTGATGGCGAACGCTTTGGGTCCTGCGGGTCAATTGCACCCGCAGCCCCCGCCCGCGAACCCTCGCCCGCCTGAAGAGGCTTCCCGACTGAAATACACGTGATCGTCAATGGCGGCATCCATCGGATCCCCGCCCAGCTGCATGTCCTCACGGGCAAGCGTCCCGCGCTGCCAGGGTTTGGCACCCAATGAGCTGCAGCCGCTGACTGCGGCGACCGCGATCGCCACCAGCAGCACACTCCACGGCCTCGCCTTAATCGTCATCGTCTGATCCTCCGCGAAAGGAATAGCAAAGCGGCCACTACGGTTCCGCGAGCAACTGGCGCACCTGTGCCTCGTAGGAGGCCGTATCCACAGGTTGAAACCCGATATGTCGAAAGCGCTGCACGCCGTGACGGTCAATGAGCACACTGGTCGGCATTCCAGTCACTTTGTATTGCTCAGCCAGTGTTCCACTCGGATCGAATCGCACATCAAAGCCCGGATGAAACCGGCGCAAAAAACGATCCCCGTCCGCCTGATCGCTGTCCACGTCTACGGCAAGCACCGTGAGGCCGTTGCGCTCATAGGTTTTCCTGAGCGTCTCCATCCACGGAAAGGACTTTCGACACGGCTCACACCAAGACGCCCAGAAGTCGAGATACACGACTCGCCCCTTAAATGCGCTCAAGTCCAAAACCGTGGGACGCGAAGCCGCGGTCGCCCCCAGACACCATGCACACCCCAGCAGCGTCTGTAGTACGAACACGTGAAGGTTCCTCATCCTAAGAAGCTTCTCCCAAACTCACTGCCATCGGAATCTTCACAGCATTGCATTCATCAATCAGGCGGATCGCCGCCGCGGCCATCACTCGCGCGCCCTCTGCCGCAGCAGACGAGAACTATTGCCTCGAATAATTCGCATTGTTGCATTGCGAATTCACTTTGCCACGCAAAGTGAACGCCGTCAATCGGCC
The DNA here is from genome assembly GCA_035485475.1 of Steroidobacteraceae bacterium. Classification (GTDB taxonomy): domain Bacteria; phylum Pseudomonadota; class Gammaproteobacteria; order Steroidobacterales; family Steroidobacteraceae; genus DAIDKA01. The sequence continues at coordinate 4,070 of DATHOA010000246.1, forward strand.
GCACCGCGCAAAGCGAGGGACGACCGATCACCGTAGACGTATGCGCGGTGCGCGTTCCAGTGCGCGGTGTTGTTATTGAGCTTGATGGCGACACCCACGACACGAAACTGTTTTCTGATTTATCTCCTCGGCAGCGGGGCGGAACCCATGGACCTGCCGCACGGACCTGCGTGATCTTTGTGTTAGCGCCGAATTACCGGTACACGGGTTTCCTCCGAGCGCAGACCGGCCCCCGGGCCCTACTCCTGGGATAGCTTGAGCACCTGGACGCGCAAGCTTTTCCGCCCCCCGTTGTTGCCATTGCCCGGCGCCCGCTCAGAGGCCGGGAAGGACATTTGACACGAGGTTGGCCGGTGAGTTGCCAAAAGTGTGGCTGCGCTTTTCCATGGGACGAGCATTTGGAATCCGGTACGCATAGTTTGACTGTCAAATGAGCGCCTCACGGCGCGCGATCGAGTCCCGAATCGGAGTCGCGGCTGGTGTTTCCAAGATCCCAGAAGCTTGACGGGGTTCCGGCACGTTTTCGGGTGCGGGAATAGTCTACGGTCAAGGTCGGCGGGGCCGCCAGGAGACCTGAGTCGATGGGCATCGAAGCTATGGCGCCGCATTGTTTCAGGAAGCAACTCTCGAGGGGCGCTTTCGTGCGGGCTTCAACTATTGAGCGCGATTCGGATGGCGCGAGGCGATCTCAAGGGCTTTCTTCGAGCGTCGCCATGGCGGCAGCCTGCTTGGCGTTCGCCGCCGTTATCCCCGTCCGTGCCCAGGTGCCTGCACCGAAACCAGCGCCGGCCCCGGTAGAAGCGCCGTCCGACGCGAGGGCACTATCGGCGGACAATCAGATCGACGCTCTTCTCGGGGCCGCCGAGGCGGGGGACGCGCAGGCGCAATTCGCACTGGGGAACCATTACTTCGACGGCCGCGGAGTTGCCCAAGATTACGGTCAGGCGCTCGCCTGGTATCGCAAGTCCGCCGACCAAAATTATGCTCCCGCGCTGAATCAACTGGGCTACATGCATCAACACAAGACTGGCTTGCCGCTAGATTACAAGCACGCCCTGTATTTCTACCGTTTGGCGGCAAGCAAGGGCTACGCGCGGGCCGAGTACAATCTTGGCGCTATGTATCAGAGTGGCCTGGGGGTCAATCGTGATCTCAAGCAAGCCTTCGAATGGTTCGGCAAGGCGGCGGATCAGAATCTCGGGGATGCCGAGAATGAAGTCGGCTACGCATACCAGTGCGGCTGTGGGGTCAAGCAAGACTATGATCAGGCGGTAGACTGGTATCGCCGCGCTGCCAGCCACGGCAACTCCAACGCCGAAACGAATATCGGCTTAATGGCGGAGAAGGGATGGGGTCAACCGCAAAGTTACGACCAAGCCTTCTCCTGGTATTACAAAGCCGCGGATCAAGGCAACGCAGCGGCCATGGATAACATCGGCTTCAACTTTCAGAATGGCGTCGGTGTGGCGGTCGATTATGCCAAGGCTCGGTCGTGGCTCTACAGGGCCGCCGCGCTGGGAAGCGCCGCCGCGGAGAACCAGCTCGGTTGGATGTATCAGTACGGGCAAGGAGTTACGCAAGACGATGCCATGGCCGTGGCGTGGTACCGCCTTTCTGACGACCAGGGCAACGCCGACGGCGACAGCAATCTCCGGAATCTCTGCGTCGACTTGGAACAACGCGGCGATGAGTTGTGCGACTCGGGGGCCCCTGTGAACGACCCGGCTCTCGAGCTGGTCCAGCGCCGAGCGAGCATTCTGGATCTCCGCAACAAAATCGCCGGACTTGAGACCGACGCCCTTCAGGACGAGTTGAACGCCGACGAATTGGCCAACATGGGCACAAACAGCAAACATGCGCACAACAATGTCATTGGAAGGGGTATCACGAAGATCTTCGATTCGCTGGGAACGGTTGTTGCCACCCCAGCCCGTGTCCAGGCCCCGATATTGCGCCAACAAGCCGCGCTACTCCGTGAACAGCTCGCTCAACTCGAGCATCTAGACCAGTTATCCAGTAACGCCCTTGCGCCTTAGCGTCCTTACTGATCTTTGTCCGGCGAGGGCCCGAAGATTCAGGCGAAGGCCGCACGGCGCGTTGCAGTGTGCCGAAGGTGCCGTCAACACACGCCCTTTCGCCGTATCATCGACGCCTTGAAACTCTCGAGCGAGCACACCCCTTCCCATGTGGCGAGCCTTGCGTATCGGCGTCCTGTTGCTGGTGTTGCTGGTGGTAGCCGGCCAGGCCTGGCTTGACCGATTCAGCACCACCCATTGGCAGCGCACGGTGTTCGTCGGCGCATTTCCGGTCAGTGCCGATGCGAGCCCGGTCACCGCGCGCTACCTGGCGCAGCTCGATCAGGGGAAAATTGATGACGTCGCCGGCTTTCTGAAGGCCGAGGCCCAGCGCTACGGAGTCGGCATCGACGAGCCGATTGAGCTGAATCTCTACCCCACCCTGACCTCGCCACCCCCGGCGCTCGATGCGGGCGCGAACGTGTTGACCCGCATTCTATGGAGCCTGAAGCTGCGCTATTACCGCTTCCGCGCGCTCGCCGCGATTTCCGGCCCCCACCCGAAGATTGCACTGTTCCTGCTCTACCACGATCCGGCACTCACCCAAAGCCTCCCGCATTCGGCCGGGCTGCAGCGCGGACTGAGCGCCGTGGTGCACCTGTTTGCCAGCCGCGCGCAGGAGGCGCAGAACCGCATTGTGATCACCCACGAGCTGCTGCATACCTTCGGGGCCACGGACAAATACGATCTGGCTACCGGCTTGCCGCAGTACCCGGACGGCTTCGCCGAGCCGCAGCTCGCGCCGCGCTACCCGCAGCGGCTGGCGGAGATCATGGCGGGGCGCATGCCGTTCAGCGCCACGCAAGCACGGCTGCCTGACGGTCTTGAGGATGAGCGTGTCGGGCCTGTGACGGCCGGGGAGATCGGCTGGGTTCCAAAGGGGACCCACTAAGGGGGATCGCGTGGCGCTCGTGCTTTTTCTGCGCGGAGTCAACGTCGGGGGCCACAGAACCTTCCGGCCGACCAAACTGGCCGAATCACTGCTGCACCTGGGCGCCGTCAACATTGGCGCGGCGGGTACGTTGGTCATTCGACGCCCCATGACCCAGGCCCAGGCACGCGCCGAGGTGGCGCGCAGACTTCCCTTTGTCATCGATATCGTTGTCTGCCAGGGCCGCGAAATTGCGAATTTACTGTCCCAGGATCCCTTTGCAGGAGAAGCGGTGCCGCCCGGTGTGGTCCGCTTCGTCAGCGTGCTGACCCAGCGCCCGCGCCTGACCCCATCGACCCCCATGCGACTGCCCGAAACCGGCCCGTGGCTGATGAAGATCCTCGCGCGACGAGACCGCTTCGTCATCGGCATGTACCGGCGCCACATGAAGGTCATCGGCTTGCTCGGTTCACTGGACCGGCTCTACGGCGTTCCCGTGACCACGCGCAACTGGAATACGATCGCGGCGATCGGCAAGGTACTGCGAAACGATCCACCCAGGAAATAATCTCCAGGTGCAGGCCGGCGTGTCGATCTGCGCTGATCTGCTTCGTCGTACAGATGGTTAATGTGACTTGCACCAACAGGAGACACCATGAAGTACCTTGCTTTCATCCGCCATTCCGAAGCTCACCGCGAAGCGGGGCCCCCGCCCGCGCTCATGGAAGCAATGGGCCGGTTTGTGCAGAAATCTCTGCAGGACGGCTCGCTGGTCGACACCGGGGGCTTGTTGCCGAGCAAGGACGGCTTCCGCGTACGGCTTGCGAAGGGCGCGATTTCAGTGACCGACGGTCCCTTCATCGAAACCAAGGAAGTGATTGGCGGCTGGGCCATTCTCAAGGCGGACTCCAAGGCGGAGGCACTGCGAATCAGCCAGGAGTTCATGGATCTGCACCGCAAGCATTGGCCCGAATTCGAAGGCGAGTCAGAAGTGCGCCCGATGTTCGAACCCGGCAAGGGGCCGTAGAGCCGCTATGCGATAAATGGGTTAGTCATTCGCGCCGGGCCGGATCGTGACGGCGTTCGCGGCCGGTCCGACCGGCATCGCAACGAATCCACGGGTGTGCAGGATGTCCAGGAACGCCTGGTAGAAAGCCTCCGGCGCCACTGGCGTGGTCGAGAGCATGTTGAGCTGGGCGCGCACCCGTGGATCGACGCGGATCGCGCGGTGCGTTGCCAATTGCGCAGCCGCGGCGGCCTGGGAGATGTCTGCGTCCTTGAGATTTATTGTCAGCGAGTTCGGCGTCAGAAGCTGCGGGAGTATCTGCGGTGTGCCCGGGTACTCGAACTGCGGCGGGATAAGCGTCTGCATGGTGGCATCGTCGAATTGCACCTGTGAGGTGCCATCGGGCTGTCCCACCAGTACCGCCCTGCTCGTCTCCACAATGATCGCCCGCGGGCTCGCGAGTGCTTCGGTGGGACTTGTGAACGTCATATGTACATGCCCCTCCAGAGTGATCGTCTGCAGAAGCCCCTGTGCGTCATTCATAGTTGCGGAGCGGACCATATCGGCTTTGATGCTCGTGACTGCGCCCGCTGCCAAAAACAGCTGCGCATGGTGCATGACGATGATGACGGGCTGATCAGGGGCCTGATTCGGCGCCGTCAGCCAACCCGCCCAGGCAGCGGTCCACCCCACTACCGCCCGACCGCCGCTCGAGGCGCTGGCTGCGGGCATCTTCGGACTGCCTGCCACCGGTTCCCCGGCCCATGCCGCGTAGGCAAGGACAACGGCCATGAGCGTCGTGAGCACCCCGCCGAACAGCCGACGCCGGCGATTCGGTGCTGGTCGGTTCAACATTCTCATGCGCTCCTTGAGATCCTGCGCGGATCGCCAATGGCAGCCGATGGGCAATGCGCCCTCGGCCAGTTGGGTCTTCAGCATCGCGGTCGCATAGGGGCGGCGCGAGCCACGCCGAGCCGCAAGGACTGCGGCATCACAGGCCAGTTCCTGGTCGAATCGAAAGTAGCGCGCGGCCACGTGAATGAGCGGGTTGAACCAGAAGATGCAGCGCATCAGGGCAACCAGCGCATTCCAGCCCGCATCGCCGCGACGCAGGTGGGTCCGCTCGTGGGCAAGGACCAGCAACCGCTCCAGTCGCGTGTACCGCACCCTGAAATCAGCCGGCAGAATGACCTTCGGCCGTATGACGCCGATGAGCGCCGGACAACCGGCCGAATGCTCGGCGCGCAGCACACAGCGCAAACCGGACAGAACGCCCAGGCTCTTCACGAATGCGCGCTGCAGCGCGAACAGGTACAAGGCGAAGAGCGCGGCACCGACTGCCCACACACCCAAGGTCCAAAGCTCACCATCGATCGGCGTTGCTGCCGCGGCGGCCAGCGAATCAATCGGGCGGTCGAGCGCGTGAGTCAGCGCGAAGTTCGCGGCCGGCAGCGCCCTGCTCGGGGCTGCCGCAACCGTAGCCTGAACGTGCGGCAACAGCACGGACAACATCGCGACCGGCACGAGCCACCACAGCGAATAAGATGCACGCGCGCCGAACATGCGCCGCGTGACGGCGCGCAATGCCAAGGCTGCAATAAGGCCCAGGCTTGAGGCAAACGCGAGCGCCAGCAGGTACCGCAGCAACTCAGTCGCCATCGTCGATCTCGGCAATCAGACGCTTCAGGTCCGCAATATCGCGCTTGGTGAGCTTGCCCTGCTGGAGCGCCGCCCCTCCTTGTCGGCGCGCACCGCGCCTTTGCGCAGCAGGCGGTTCAAAAGCGCCTTCACGGTGCCCTCCCGCCAGCGGCGCTCGCCCACGAGCGCCGCGAGCACCTCATCGGTGGGAAGCGGATTGCGACGCCACAGGACTTCCATGACCACCGATTCGGCCTCGGTGATGGCGGGGGCGCGGGCGGGCGATTCTCGGCGCATGGTCACTCGACCGTTTACAGCTATAAACGGTGCGTATGATTACGTACGTAATCGCTACAGTCAAGTGCCTAGGGTGTTCGCACCGTCGGGGCCGGCCGGGCATCGCCGCCGCATGAGCCGTGGCCATGTACATCGGTGAGCGCGGCGCAGGCATCCACGACCAGGATCTCCCCCGCGGGTGAATCGACCCGACGCGAGCTGTGCAGCAACAGGTTTCGTACTTCGGTGGCGGAGAGGTGGGGATGCTCGGCCAACATCAACGCGACGATGCCGGAGACTTGCGCGGCGGCCAGCGAGCTGCCCGATGCGAAATCGTAATGGCCGCCCGGCACCAAGGTCAGGATGTCGCGGCCGGGTGCGAGCAGGTGGCGTGGATTTCCCGAACTGTCCTCGGCGGCATCCACGGCAAGCACCTCATCGAGGTCCGCCGGAAAAGTATTGCCACTGCCGGCGCGCCCCGCCGCACCGACGAAGATCGTGCCCTGCGCCGCCGCGCGGGTGACCAGCCGTGCCAGCAAGGGGTCGGGGGGTCCGGCCAGACTCATGTTCACAATATCGACGTGCGCCACGATGGCCGCTTCGAGCGCCTGCGCCAAAGTGAAGCTATTGCATACCGCCGAGCCACCGCCCGCGGGCTGCCAGCAGGCCTTGAAGGCGAAGATCCGGGCATCCGGGGCGATCCCGACGATGCCAATGCCGTTGTCAGCGACCGCCGCGATGATGCCGCTGACTTCGGTCCCATGCAGGTCCTGCTGAAACTGCACCGCATCGGCATCGACGAAGTTGCGGCTCCTGATCACCCGCCCCTTCAGGTCCGGATGATCAAAATCCATGCCCGTGTCAATCACGGCGACCTGTACGCCGGCGCCGCGTGAAAGGCGCTGCGCCGGCACCACGGCCAGTTCGCTCAGGGATACCTGCAGCTTCGCATAGGGATCGTTATAGGGCACCTGCACCGGCGCCGCCGCGGGGAGGGCCCGCAGCGTCTCCGGTACGGACTGGGTCGTGAATTCGTTGAGCGGCTGCACCGATTCCACCCGCCGATCATTCGCCAGCTGCGCAATCATGGTGGCCCGTGCCGTGGCGCCCGGCAGCTGGAACATGATGCAGTGAACGTGCAGTGTCGCAATGGGCCATGCAGAAATTTCCCGCAGGCCGTAGTCACGCTCCAGCGCCTTGGCCTGCAGGCTCGCGCTGCCCGTGACGCCGTAGCGTCCGGCGGCATCATAGCCACGCGGCGTCGCACCGGGATGTTCAGCCTGAGAAGTCGGCTCGTTGCGCAGCGTTACGACGATATAGCCGGCGGCGCTGGAACGCGCCTGCGCGGGTAGCGGGTCGGCCTGTAGCGGCCGGGTGAGCGAGCAACCGGTGGCCAGCAGGCCGATGAGCAGGGCGAGAGCGGCGACAGGAAGCGCCTGCTTCATCTCGACTCGTTCGCCGCGCCCAGCGGCTCCGCGAACAACACATCGGCGTTGCCCCGCAGCGCCGCAATACGCTGCTCGGCGACGCCCGCCGATACCCCGGCGCCGGTGAAGCCCAGCGTGTAGACATTCGAGTCCGTCGGCCCATCGATGATATGGGCGCCTGCCTTGTGCAGGATCTTGCCCAGATCCTGCACCGAAAGTGTGGAGCGGAAGACGATGCGCACGCGCGCACTGTTGCGATACGACGGTTCCGGTGCCGTCAGCGTGACATAGGCAGGTGCCGCACCGGAGCTGTCCGTATGCCACACCCAGCCACCGTAGCCCAACGCCAGCCCCTCCAGCACCACCGCTGCTGCCAGCCAGTGCGCCACGCGACGGGGTGCCCGCGCACTCCTCGCCGCCACCGGAATGGCTGCCGCGGGCATGGGCCTGCCTGATGCCAACTGACCGGCATCTTCACCCGTACCGATTCGCGCCAGCAGCTTCCTGAACGAGGGTTCAGCGGCGAAGACCAACGTGGCCTCCGGCTGCATCGCTTCACACAGGCGCAACTGTGCTTCGTAGTCGCTGCGGCACGGTGCGCACACTTCCAGGTGCGCGCCGAGCTTCGCCGCCTCGGGTCCAGCCAGCGTGCCGTTCACGTACCACGGTATCAGGCCCCGCGCGTACTGGTGCGGATCGCCATCTTCAGGTTCCAGGTTCAAGTCGATTTCTCCGTTCACAGCGCACCCGCCAAGCCGGTCAACAAACCCTTGAGCTTGCGTCGTGCATGAAACATCCGTGTTTTCACCGTATTGACCGGGCACTCCATGATCACGGCGATTTCCTCGCAGGAGTGCCCGACGTGATATGCGAGCTCCAGCACCATGCGCTGCTCATGCGGCAATTTGCCCAGCGCCACACCCAGCCACTCGCGCAGCTCCGCCTGCAGCCACGGCTCCTCGACCTGCTCCAGACCCTCGCCCTCCTCGGCCGGCACTTCCGGCCGCACCCGCTTCAGGGTCTTCAGCGCCCGACGGTAGGCAATGCCGAAAATCCAGGTCGACAGCTGGGAGGCACCGCGAAAGTCCGCCGCGTGCTGCCAAACCACCCAGAAAGTGTCGTTGATGACCTCTTCCGCCAGGTCGTAGCGCGAGGTCATGCGCATCAGGAAACGCGCCAGGCGGCGGTGGTACAGGTGGTAAAGCTCGTGCATGGCCTGGGCATCGCGCGCCGCAATGCGGGCGAGCAGTGCCAGTTCCAGCTTGTTTTGGTCAACGCCGGCCGGATCCGGCCGTCGATCGGAGACTTGATGCATGTCCGGTAAGTCCCCCCTTATACGGCCCAGGTTCATGGTAGACCCGTCCGGGGAGCCATTTCTTTCAAGAACCGCCGTCTAGAACCGCCACACTGCCGAGACCGAGGCCTGGCTACCGGCGACATAAGACCCGAACAGCCGTAAGGCCCGGTTGGCCGTCCCAAAATACCCGGCGTCAAACTGCCAGGCACCGAGGGTGTAACCGACCCCAGCATTCCAGAATCCGTACCCGGTGCCAAACGGGTCGGCGATCTGGTCGTAGCCGACCCCTGCCGAGAGCGAGAAACCCCGCGCCAGCGGCTGGTGCAGCTGTATGCCATAGGAGAACGCGCTGCGATTCTGCGACACCGCGTAGGGCCTGTAACCCAGCGCATCCGGGGTCCAGGCCACTGTCAGGAATACCCGGTCCTGCCAGGCCCACTGGGCCTCGAGCGCATCGTAGTCGTAGCGACGCCCCGCCAGGCGGCCGATGGTGTAGTCGCCGCCGGGATACGCGTAGTGGGTGTAGGTGAGCGACGCGCTGGAATCCGGTGACGTGAGGAAGCTGTAACCGGCGTAGAAATTGACCTCGCGGGACTTTCCGCAGGCCGACTCGCCCAATCCGGCCGATCCCCACACCCCCGCAAAGCCTTCCGCCGCCGACTGGCCGCCGGAACTTCGATAATGCACATCCCCTTGCGCCGCCGGATCACCGCAGGTTTGCGATATGCCGTGAAACATGTAGTTGCTGGTCAGCGCCACGGAGCCGCCAAAATCGTCCAGCGCAATTCCCGCCGATGCCACGCGCACACAGACCAGGCTGATCACGGGCAGCAGAATTCGGCGCAACAGATCCATTACGCTGAATCTAGCGCATTTTTCCGCCCCGTTTAGAACAACCCGTGTAACTCAGTGCGTTCCGGTGGCCGTATTTCGCGCTCCTTACTAGAAGAATCCGTGCAACTCGACGAAGTACAGGCGCGTGTGCTGCGAGTCGACTTGCGGAATACCGTCGTAATACCGCACTCCGGTGCGCAGCTGCACAAACTGAATCGGCGTCAGCTCGTACACGGCGCTCCAGCGCGTCTCCCCGTTGTTGCTGACACTGCGATCCGGATCCAGATACTCAAAGGTGATCTTCAGGTTGTTGCCGCGCGCGATCAGCCAATTGCCTTCCAGCAGCGTCGCGGCACTGCGTCCCAATCCAAACCCCTGACTCTTGTCCTCGATGACTTCGCCCTGGGCCAGCCAGCTGATCGGACCGGTGCGCAGGCCACCGAAGAGGCCGTAGGTGCCGCGGCTGCCGCCGAGTTTGTCGTTGTAGTTGGCGGCCACCCCGACTCGCCAGACCGACTCGACCCAGCTGAGCTGGCTGCTGAACTGCTTGCGCGAGTCGTTCACAGGACCGCCGGCCGTGCCGTTGGTGACATCCAACTGCCCGTCCCAATGTCCCTTCAGCCAGCCGAACTCAACGCCCTGGTCGGGCGTGGTCATGTTGATGCCGCTGGCCTGCAGAATCAGGGCCGTCTGGTCCTGCAGGCGCCAGCCGAAGGGCAGATACATCTGACCGGCCTTCAGATACCAATCGTGTCCGGCCGACCAGTACAGCACATACGCCTCACGGTTCAGGGCGCCACCGGGGGCAATCTGCTCATCCGCATAGACGATGAGTCGCTCCGGAATCACCTGTGCTTCGAGGTAGGTTCGCACCTGCTCGAGCTCAAACTGCGAAATGGTCTTGGAGTGCGGCACTTCGGTGGCCAGCGCCTCGGTGCGCAGATCACCGCCCACGCGCAGGAAGCTGCTCACATTGCCGGTCCACACGTCCGGGCCGGTATCCAGGTGTGTGGCCGGCATTGCCGTCTGTGCGAACACATCGCCATACGGTCCGCGCAGCCCGCCGCCGGTGGGATTCACATGACATTGAGTGCATTTCAATCCGGTCTGTACGGCCAGATAGGGCTCGGCATACGCGCTACCCGCGGCGAGCAACAGGCCTGCCAGCAGCCAACGCAACGCCATCAACCTCAGTCGCTTGCTCATCAGGGCATTTCCACGGTGAAGGTGAAGGAGTAATCGGCTGGCAAGGACTCACCGCCCACGGCGGTCAGGGCCGTCGCATCACCGCCATGCAGCGTGACCTGATAGACACCCGCCTCCAGGGGTGCCAGCGGCGTCAGCAATACCGTCGCCGGATTGCCTTCCGCCTGAGCGAGCAGCAGGGGAACCGGTACCGGCCGCGCGGTGATGTTCTGCAGGCGCACGGCACCGTTCAGGAACGAGACATCCGGTTCGACACTGAAGCCGATCGCGATCGTTGCCAGCGGCGCCGTCACGACGCCGCGGTCCGCGGGCATGGTGGCAATCACTTCCAGGGCGGCAGGCTGCGCGCGCTCATGCGCGACGCTCGGGGCGCTGCTGGTTGCGGCCGCTGCTTGCGGCGCACCGTTGGTGATCCATTGTTGAATGAACGCGATGGTCGTCTGGGGCAGATACGGTCCGCCGAAGGGCATCTGCGCGCCGAGGATGCCGCTGGCGTTGGTGAGTTTCTGGATCAGATAACTGTTG
>DATHOA010000247.1:0-20415 GCA_035485475.1 Steroidobacteraceae bacterium
TCATCGGCCAGCACCGTGCCGATACCGGTCAGTATTGCGGAACTGCGGGCGCGCCAGGACTGCACGTCCTGGCGGGCGGCTTCACCGGTGATCCATTTGCTGCGGCCGTCGCTCAAGGCCGTACGGCCATCCAGGCTCATGGCCAGTTTGACCCGCACCAGCGGCAGGCCCACGCGCATGCGTTTGATGAACCCGGCATTGAGCTCGGCGGCCTCGGCCGCGAGCAAACCCGACGCCACCTGCACGCCCGCCGCGCGCAGGGCACGCGCGCCGCCGCCGTTGACCAGCGGATTAGGGTCATCGACCGCGTAGACCACCCGCGTCACGCCCGCCTCGATCAGCGCATGAGTGCACGGAGGCGTGCGGCCGTGATGATTGCACGGTTCCAAAGTCACGTAGGCGGTGGCACCGACCGCACTCGATTGCAGATTGGCCAGTGCCATGGCCTCGGCGTGCGGGCCGCCCGCCTGCGCGTGCCAGCCCTCGCCCACGATTGCGCCGTCGCGCACCAGCACGCAACCCACGCGCGGATTCGGGTGCGCCGTCGCCAGCCCGTTCGTGGCAAGGACCAATGCCCGCGCCATGAAGGCCTGCTCCTGTGCATCGAAAGTGCTCACTTGCGCGCCTTGGGTGGCGGGGTATCGCTGGTCAGCAGTGGCAACTGATCAATCGCGGCGACATCGCGGCTGGCTTCGCGGCGCCCACGGCGATGTCGCAACCGGTCGATCTCGTCGCGGAATGCATCCAGGTCCTGAAAGCTGCGATAAACGGAGGCGAAACGCACATACGCGACCTCGTCCAGGTGTCGCAGCTCGTCCATCACCATCTCCCCGACGGCACGCGACTGCACTTCGCGCTCGCCGAGACTTCGCAGCTTGTGGCCGATGCGGCTGAGCGCCTCTTCCACGGCTTCGAGGGCCACCGGTCGCTTCTCCAGCGCCTTGGTCATGCCGGCGCGCAACTTGGCCTCATCGAAGGGTTCGCGAGTCCGGTCACTCTTGACCACCATGGGCATGATGAGTTCGGCCGCCTCGAACGTCGTGAAGCGCTCGCCACAGGACAGGCACTCGCGCCGGCGCCGGATCTGTCGGCCCTCACCGGCGAGACGCGAATCAATGACCTTGGTTTCGACGTGATTGCAGAAGGGACAATACATGGTGCGTCCCGCCGCGCCCCGTCACGCGCCGTAGACCGGGAATTCGCGACACAGCTCCAACACCCGGCCGCGCGTCTTCTCCACCACCGCGGCATCGCCATTGGCGTCCAGCACGTCGGCGATGAGATCGGCGACCAGCGCGATCTGCGGCTCCTTGAAGCCGCGGGTCGTGGCGGCCGGAGTCCCGATGCGCAGCCCGCTGGTGATCGTGGGTGGACGCGGATCATTCGGCACGGCGTTCTTGTTCACGGTGATGAAGGCCCGGCCCAGTGCCGCGTCGGCGTCCTTGCCGGTGATATCACGGTTGATCAGGCTCATCAGGAACAGGTGATTGTCGGTGCCTCCCGAGACGATGTTGAAACCGCGCTCGCCCAGGCGCGCGCACATTGCGCGTGCATTGGCCAGCACCTGGGCCTGGTAGAGCTTGAACTCCGGTTGCAGCGCTTCCAGGAACGCGACGGCCTTGGCCGCAATGACATGCATCAGCGGACCGCCCTGGGTGCCGGGGAACACCATGGAATTTAGCTTCTTGGCGATCTCGGGGTTCTCGCGCGCCAGGATCAGGCCGCCGCGCGGTCCACGCAGCGTCTTGTGCGTCGTCGTGGTCACCACATCCGCATGCGGCAGCGGGTTGGGATAGTGGCCGGTGGCTATCAGGCCGGCGACATGCGCCATGTCCACAAAGAACAGCGCCTCGACACTGCGCGCGATCGCCGCAAAGCGCTGCCAGTCGATCACCCGCGAGTAGGCCGAAAAGCCGGCGACGATAATGGCCGGCTTCTCCGTCGCCGCCAGCCGCGCGACTTCTTCATAGTCGATCTCGCCGGTGTCGCCGCGCACCCCGTATTGCACCGATCGATACAGCTTGCCGGAAAAGTTGACCTTGGCGCCGTGGGTGAGATGGCCACCATGATCAAGGCTCATCCCCAGGATGGTGCTCCCGGGGGGCACCAGCGCCAGGTATACGGCGGCGTTGGCCTGCGAGCCGGAGTGCGGTTGCACATTGACGTAGGCGGCGCCGAACAGCTGCTTGGCGCGATCGATGGCCAGCTGCTCGGCGATGTCGACATATTCGCAGCCGCCGTAGTAGCGCTTGCCGGGGTAGCCTTCCGCGTACTTGTTGGTCAGAACGGAGCCCTGGGCTTCGAGCACCCGGGGACTGGTGTAGTTCTCCGAAGCGATGAGCTCGATATGGTCTTCCTGGCGCTGCTGCTCCCCGGCAATGGCGCTGGCGAGCTGCGGATCAAAACCGGCGATGGTCATCGACTTTCTAAACATTCACGGTGCCTTTGATAGGTGCGGGAGCGGTGCTGCGCAGCCCGCTATTGTAGCGGCCCGGGGAACCCTAAGGCCACGTGCGGGCGCTAGCCCAGGCCCGCCACGACTTCCGACCAGGCCTTGCCCAGATTTATGCGGTTGTAGCCGCCACCGCCCAGTGCCAGCACCCGGCCGTGGCCGAGGCGGCCGGCGAGCTGCACCAGGTCCTGCGCGGCGCGCCCATGCATGGCCGGGCTGAAACGCAGGTGCGTGATGGGATCACCGTCAATGCTGTCCGCGCCACATTGGAGCATCAGAAACTGCGGTTCGAAGCGCTCCATGTGCTCCAGCACCCGGGCCCACGCGCCCTGGAACGCGCGATCGCCGGAGCCGGCCATGAGCGGCAGGTTGAGCTTGGTGCCCGCCGCCGTGGCCCGCCCGGTATCTTCGGCCTTGCCGGTGCCCGGATACAGGCTTTCACCATCCTCGTGGATATCGGCAAAAATGACTGCCGGATCATCCTCGAAGCCGAAGAACACCCCGTCACCATGATGTGCGTCGATATCCACGTAGCCGATGCGCTGCAGCCCGTGACGGCGGCGCAGCAATTCGATGACGACGCCACAATCGTTGAAGACACAGAACCCGGCGGCATGGTCCCGGCCCGCATGATGCAACCCGGCAATGGGCACGAAAGCGGCCCGCGCCGCGCCACTCATGATGGCCTCCGCGGCCGTGATACTCGCCCCGACCACGGTCGCGGCCGCCTCGTAGACGCCACGAAACGCCGGTGTGTCGCCGCCGTCCAGGAACCCCTGGCCGCTGTGGGAGCGCTCGCGCACGAAATCCACGTACCGGGGGGTGTGGAACATCAGCAACTCATCGTAGCTGGCTTCGCGCGGTTCAAGCACCTGCACGCTGCGCTGCAGGCCGCGCGCTTCGAATTCGCGCACGAACGCCGCGTGGCGGTCGGGACCGAAAGGGTGGCCGTCCGGAAATCCATAGCGAGCCAGTCGCTCGCCGATCACTACTGCAACCGGGCTGTTCATCCGTGAGTCCGAGCCTAGCACGTCCCCCGATGCGCTCAATGACACCCCACTGCGCCGGCCATACGGCACCGTCGCGTTCGCGATAAACTCAAGCTTTCAGCCAGCCAACACATTATGGCCCAATACATCTACACCATGAATCGGGTATCCAAAGTGGTACCCCCGAAGCGCACCATCCTGCGCGACATCAGCCTCTCGTTCTTTCCCGGCGCCAAAATCGGCGTGCTCGGCCTGAACGGCTCGGGCAAGTCCACCTTGCTGAAGATCATGGCGGGCATCGATCAGAACATCGACGGGGAGGCGCGACCGCAAACGGGCATCCGCGTGGGATACCTGTCCCAGGAACCGGAACTGGACCCGGAAAAAACCGTACGCAGCGTGGTCATGGAGGGCGTCGGGGAATCCTTTCGTCAGCTGGCGCGCTTCAACGAAATCAGTGACAAGTTCGCCGAACCGATGTCGGATGATGCAATGACCGCGCTGCTTGAAGAGCAGGCGAAGCTGCAGGATGCGATCGACGCGGTTGGCGGCTGGGAGCTCGAGCGCAAGCTTGATATCGCCGCCGATGCCCTGCGGCTGCCGCCCTGGGAGGCCCTGGTCGGCAAGTTATCCGGCGGTGAGAAGCGCCGCATCGCCCTATGCCGCCTGCTGCTGTCGGCGCCCGACATGCTGCTGCTCGATGAGCCGACGAACCACCTGGATGCAGAATCCATTGCCTGGTTGGAACGCTACCTGGAGGAGTATCCCAGCACCGTCATCGCGGTCACGCACGATCGCTACTTCCTGGACAATGTGGCGGAGTGGATTCTGGAGCTCGACCGCGGGCACGGCATTCCCTGGCACGGCAATTACTCCTCGTGGCTGGAGCAGAAAGGGGAGCGCCTGCGGGTCGAGGAGCGCGAGCGCGAGGGGCTGCGCAAGACCCTCGAACGGGAGCTCGAGTGGGTGCGGCAGAATCCCAAGGCCCGGCAGGCGAAGAGCAAGGCGCGCATGCAGCGCTTCGAGGAGCTGTCCTCGCGCGAATTCCAGGAGCGCAACGAGACCAACGAAATCTACATTCCCCCCGGCGAGCGGCTCGGCGAGTTGGTCATCGAGGTCAAGGGACTGCGCAAGGGGTATGGCGAGCGACTGCTGATCGACAATCTGTCATTCAACATGCCGGCCGGCGGCATCGTCGGCATCATCGGGCCCAACGGGGCCGGCAAAACCACATTTTTCCGTATGCTGACGGGAAGCGAAGCCGCCGACGCCGGGGAGATCCGCATCGGTCCTTCGGTGAAACTGGCCTATGTCGACCAATCGCGGCAGTCCCTGGATGACAAGAAGACGGTGTGGCAGGAAATCTCCGGCGGCTCGGAGATCATCAAGGTCGGCAACTACGAGACGCCCTCGCGCGGTTACGTGGGCCGCTTCAATTTTCGCGGCGCCCAGCAGCAGCAGTTGATCGGCGAGCTTTCCGGCGGTGAGCGCAACCGCGTGCACCTGGCGAAGGTCCTCAAGAGCGGCGGGAATGTGCTGCTGCTCGACGAACCCACCAATGACCTGGACGTGGAAACGCTGCGTGCGCTGGAAGAAGCCCTGCTGAGCTTTCCGGGCTGCGCGGTCGTGATCTCGCACGATCGCTGGTTCCTCGACCGTATCGCGACCCACATCCTCGCCTTTGAAGGCAACTCTGAAGTGGTCTTCTTTGAGGGTAACTACCAGGAATATACCGAGGATTACCGGCGCCGCCGCGGCGACGAGGCAGCCCAGCCACACCGCATCCGCTACAAACCCCTCGCGCGCTGACGGGCTGACGCGGTGTCTGCAAAGCCTTCCGCCAGGCAGGGCGCTTCCCCGGGCGACGGGTCACGCCTGTGGGTTGGTCCCGTCGCGGCGCTGTTGGTGTTCTCGGTGGTGGCCTGGCTGCTGCACCGGGAACTGGAACAGATCCGGGTGCACGACATCATCGAGCACCTGGAGGCCATTCCCGCCGAGACGCTGCTGACGGGCCTGCTGCTGACGGCCGGCAGCTACCTCGCGCTGTGTCTGTATGACTTCGTCGCACTGCGCTACCTGCACAAGAAAGTGCCCCTGAGCCGGGTGGTCGTCGCGAGCTTCATCGCCAATGCATTTGGCCACAATCTGGGGTTCGCGGCCTTCACCGGCGGCGCATTTCGCTTACGGCTGTATGCCTCCTCGCGCCTGACCGCAATCGATGTGGCCACGGTCACCGGCTTCACCAGCATCACGACGGGTCTGGGGCTCGCCGTGCTGGCCGGAGTGTCCTTTCTGTTCTATCCCGAGCAGGCGTCGCTGGCGCTGCGCAGCCACGCCGACTGGCCGCTGCTGATCGGTGTGGCGCTCCTGGCCGTCGTGGGCGCCTATTTTGTGTGGACCTGCTCGCGGCGCGCGCACCTGGAATTTCGCGGCTGGCTGCTGCGGCCGCCTGGTGCGCTCATCGGCGCCATCCAGATCATCGTCGGCACCTTCGACCTGGGGATGTCGTGCGGGGTTCTGTGGCTGATGCTGCCTGCGACGGCGCACGTGGATTTCGTCGCCTTCGCCGGCGCCTACGCCATCGGGGTTACGGCCGGCATCATCAGTCACGTTCCCGGCGGCCTGGGCGTCTTCGAGACCGTGGTCGTGATTGCATTGCCGCAGATTCCGGCCGACGCCTTGCTCGGCTCGCTGCTGGCCTATCGTGCCGTGTTCTATCTGGCGCCACTGGGCGTCGCGACCGTGATGTTCGCGGCCGAGGAGCTCGGCGCGCAGCGCGCGCGCCTCGCACAGGCACGGGCGCGTGCCTCAGCCTTCATCGGCCCGGTGGTCCCCTCGGTAGTGGGCGCGCTGACCTTCATCGCCGGCGCCGAACTGCTGTTCTCGGGCGCCACGCACCATGTGCACTCCGGCCTCGCCGCATTTACCCGCTTCGTGCCGTTGCCGGTCGTGGAGTTCTCACACCTCGCCGGCAGCGCCATCGGCCTGGCACTGCTGATCCTGGCGCGCGCGCTGTTTCGCCGCATCCGCGCCGCCTACCACATCAGCTTCTGGCTGCTGCTGGCCGGCGGAGTCCTGACCCTGCTCAAGGGCGGCATCTTCAAGGAGGCGCTGTTCCTGTGGCTGGTACTGGGCATGCTGGTGCTGGGGCGCACATCCTTCTACCGCCCGGCCTCCCTGGTGCGTCAGCGATTCACGCCGACCTGGGCGGCCAGCATCGTAGGCGTCATCGTCGCCAGCGTGTGGGTGGGCCTGCTGGTCAACCGCCACGTCGAATACTCCAATGACCTGTGGTGGACCTTCACCTTCGATGCGAATGCACCGCGCATGCTGCGGGCATCGCTGCTGGTGTGCATGCTCACCGCAGGCACCTTGCTGATGACACTGTTGCGGCCGGCGCCGCCGGTACCGGAACTGACCCGCAAACCCGAGCTTGATGACATCAAGCGGGTGCTGAGCGAATCACCCTCGACGCTTTCAAACGCGGTACTCACCGGCGACAAGCATGTGCTGTTCAGCGAGAGCGGCCGCTCCTTCATCATGTACCAGGTGCAGGGACGCAGCTGGATCGCACTGGGTGATCCGGTAGGCCCGCACAGCGAGGCCGAAGAACTGGTATGGCGCTTCCGCGAGTTGTCCGATGAGCATGGCGGCCGCGTCGTGTTCTACCAATCGAGCGTGGAGTGCCTGCCGCTATACGTGGACCTGGGCCTTGCGGCCATGAAGATCGGCGAAGAGGCGCGGGTACCCCTGGCAAACTTCTCCCTCGAGGGCAGCATCCGCGGCGAACTGCGGACCGCGCGGCGGCGCGGTGAGCGCGACCGCGCCACCTTCGAAGTCGTGCAGCCGGCCGATGTGCCGCAGATTCTGCCCGCGCTGCGCGCCATCTCCGACTCGTGGCTCAAGGACAAGGCCACCGCCGAAAAAGGCTTCTCAGTCGGGTCATTCGGTGAGCGCTATTTGCGCAACTTCCCGATCGCGCTGGTGCGGCGTGACGGTGAGCCCGTGGCCTTCGCGAATCTGTGGCCCTCGGCCGGGCGCGAGGAGGTCGCGGTGGATCTCATGCGCTTCAGCCCCGATGCGCCGCCGGGCGCCATGGACTTCCTGTTCGTGGAACTGATGCTTTGGGCACGCCAGGAGGGATTCAGCTGGTTCAGCCTCGGTGTGGCGCCGCTGGCGGGCCTGGAGCGCCATCCGCTGGCTCCAGCCTGGCATCGCATCGGCAATTTCATTTTCCGCCATGGCGAACACTTCTATAACTTTGAAGGCCTGCGCCGTTACAAGGCCAAGTTCCATCCCACCTGGGAGCCGAAGTACCTGGTGGCTCCGGGGGGGGTCGGCCTGCCGCTGATCCTGGTCGATGTGTCGGTGCTGATCGCCGGTGGCATAAAGGAACTTTTCGTTAAATAGCGGCCTTACATAAGGCGCCGCTGCCTAAATTTCGTACACCTGTCCGACTGCGCCAATTGGGTTAATATTGGTCGGCCAAGGATGCGCCACAAACCCGATATCAACCCCAACGGCGCACAGGACTATGTCCGATTATATCGACGCCACGGGCCGGCTGATTTACGAGCAGGAGCGCAACCTCGTCCTGCAGTGCCCGCACTGTGATGTGACGGCGCATATCGCCATCAGTGCCGTTCCGGATTTCGCACAGTTGCAGCAGTACAAGCCGCGCGCGGTCGGCGTGGTGGGGCGCTGCGACGCCTGTCACGCACCAATCTTCCTGCGCTTCCCGGTGCGCATGTACCGCAGCAATCGCATCGAGCTGTCCTCGCAGTTCACGGAGGTTGAACGGCCGCGCGAGAAGTTCACCTTCACACATCTGCCGGCGCAGGTCGAACAGTTGTTCCGCGAGTCGCTGGTGTGCTTCTCCAGTGGCGCCTACAACGCCTTTGCCTCCATGTGTCGACGCACCGCCCGGGCCGCGTTCGTGGACCTGGGCGAACCCGGCAAGCTGCGCATGTTCGATCAACTCAATGACGTGCGTGCCCTGGTGGCGATAGATCCGGAAACGTTCCAGCTGCTCAAGGCGGTGATCTTCGGCACGCCGGCCGACCCGCACCCCGAACCTCCATCACTCGATGCCAACAACGCCGCCGTGGTGCTGGAGATCATGAAGGACCTGCTGTATGAGGCCTATGTGCGGCGCGGGCGGCTGCAGCAGGCGCTGCTCATGCGCAAGTTCCTGGCCGAAGAGACCGCCGAGAACCTGATGCCGCTGCAGGACGCGGCGCAGCGGCCCGCGGGATAGCTCAAGTTGCTCCCGCGAGCGCCGTTAAGGGGTTACCTCCCTGCACGGATTGCCGCCATTCATGTCAGTCGCGTATCCGAATCTGTCCTCAGCCCACCCGCTGCGCCAGGCGGCCGCCGATGCCGCACAGGCAGGCGCCGATGTCATGGTCGCCGTGCTGGATGGGGCTATCATTGCCCTGGAAATGGGCCGCGGCTCGCTGCTTGAGGGGCAGTGGCAGCACGCGACGCGGCAAATGCTTGCCACCTGCCAACTGCTGCAGGCGCTGCGTGACAATGTTGATGTTCTGGGTGGCGACCCGCTCGCGGCCAATCTCGCCGAGCTGTACGATTACGCCGGCCAGAAAGTGGGCCTCGCAGCCGCCGGCAGGTGCCGGGCACCCCTTGATGAGGTCTGGCATCTGCTCAAGGAGGTGCGCGCCGCCTGGTTTGCCCTGCCCGCGGCGGCGCGTATGAAGCCCGCCAGCGGTTCCGCCACAGCCCTGCAGTTCTGGAGCCCCGGTCCATGTTCGATGGTTCCGATACAGTAGTTCTCTATAACGAACTGGCCTACGAGGAAGTTCGCCCGGTCAAGTGGGTGCCGCTGACCGGTTCGGTCGATGCGGCCCTGGCGGCCAGTTTCACTGAACGCAATGTCAGATTGCTGCAGGCGCTCGCAGCCATCGAAGACCACGGCGTATCTGACAAACCCGATGAGGCGACGCCCGACCTGGCGCGCCTGGACTTCAAGATCAACCTGCTGCTGGATCTGGTGGGCCAGCTGCTGGTGGCCAATCGCCCGCAACCGCCACCGGTGGCCATCCGTTTCAATGCACAGGGCGCGGTGTGGCAGGCCGCCGCAACGCTCGCGCCGGTTGGCGGGCAAGGCATCGTCGAGATCCATCTGCGCGATTTTCTCGCCGAACCACTGCGGCTGATGGGCACCCTTGCAAAGGTCAGCGCTGCAGGCGAAGCCACCGTGCGCTTTGCACCGGTCGGCGAACCGGTCGCTGAGCTGCTCGAGCGGCTGATTTTCCGCCATCATCGCCGTCACGTCGCCGGCATCCGCCAGCCGCGCCACGACTGATCTGCTACCCTGCCTGCCGTCCGCCCGCGCCACGTCACGTTCCCCACCCCTCAAGTGTGATTGGAGTCACGGCTTGCGCGCGCCGCCCACTCACTTGGGTCAACGGTTCTTTATATTGGCGGCCAATACTTGAGAAAAAACCGTCACCTGCACGGATGCTTTTGGAGATCTGATGGCGGCGCCCGAAATGGCCGTGATCCCGGGATTGCACCGGGGAGAGGTTCGTGAACCACCAGTGATACCGCGCACCGAAGAGCGCGTGCGGGTTCGGCTGCCGACCGGAACCTCCTTCGCCATCCGCGACGTGATCTCGTTGATCCGCCAGGTCGCCGAACACGACTCGACCGCGCTCATCCTGGGCGAGTCCGGCACGGGCAAGGAAGTCGCCGCCCGGGCCATCCACGATCTGAGTCCACGACGCCAGCGGCCATTTGTTGCCGTCAACTGCGGCGCGATTCCGGCGGAGCTGCTGGAATCCGAACTGTTTGGCCACGAAAAGGGCGCCTTCACCGGCGCCGTCGCCACCCGCAAGGGCCGCTTTGAAATTGCCGAGGGCGGCACGCTGTTCCTCGATGAGATCGGCGACATGAGCCCGACGATGCAGGTCAAACTGCTGCGGGTGCTGCAGGAGCGGATATTCGAGCGCGTCGGCAACCACGTGCAGGTGCGCTGCAACGTGCGCATCATCGCGGCCACCCATCGCGACCTGGAAGACTCGATCGCACAGGGCTCCTTCCGCGAGGACCTGTACCACCGGCTCAACGTGTTTCCCATTGAAATGCCGGCACTGCGCAACCGCATCGAGGACCTGCCATTGCTGGTGCGCGATTTCATCGCTCACAACATGTCGGAGGGCCGTGGCCAGGTGCAGTTGTCGCCCCTGTCGTTGGCGGCGCTCTCGCTGTATCGCTGGACCGGCAATGTCCGCGAGCTCGGCAACCTGATCGAGCGACTCTCCATCATCTGTTCAGGACGGGTCGCCCACGTGCGCGACCTGCCGGCCAAGTACCGCCCTTCTGATTGGACCGCGGTCACCGAGCCCGCACAGATTTCTGCGGCGGATCAGCACTCGCATGTGCCGGTATCGCCTGAATTTCAGTTCGGCGAAGAGACGGCGGAACTGCTCAGCCCCGGCGCCCTGCTGGAAGCGGCCGAGCCGACCAGCCAACACGGCGCCCTGCCGCGCGCCGGCGTGACCCCCGGAATAAGCGACGCCGCGCTGCTGCCGGCCGATGGCATCGACCTGCGCGCGCATCTGACGCAGATTGAACGGCGTCTCATCGAGCAGGCGCTGGAACGCTCCAATGGCACCGTCGCCCATGCCGCGCGCCTGCTCGGCCTGCGGCGGACCACTCTGGTCGAGAAGTTGCGCAAGCTGGGCCTGGTGAGTGCGGAACTCGCCGGGGCCGATCTCGCCACGAGCGAATCCGCGACGGAAGATTGACGGAAAGCGGCAAGCGCCTGCCGCTTCGTGTGACTGCCATCACGCTTTGATGGCAATTTGCCGCCGGGCACGCCTCTTGCACCACACCCCCTGCAACAGCATTTCTGTTCGGGGTTTGAATGGTCCACGTTTCCACAGACACGGTTTCAACCAACGCTCGGCGTGCACTTGAACCACAGCCGGTAGCCAGCGCCGCATGCTCGCAGCGCCTGCTCGAACTGGCACGCCGCGTGGCCGCCAGTGACTGCACCGTGCTCATCGTGGGTGAGTCCGGCACCGGCAAGGAAGTGCTTGCCCGTTTCGTACACCGCTTCTCCGCACGCAGCACCGGGCCATTCGTGGCCGTGAACTGCGCGGCGATCCCGGAAAACATGCTTGAGGCCATTCTGTTTGGCTACGAGCGTGGCGCCTTCACCGGCGCGCACACGAGCCATCCTGGAAAGTTCGAACAGGCGCAGGGTGGCACCCTGCTGCTGGATGAAATCACCGAAATGCCGCTCAGCCTGCAGGCGAAGCTGCTGCGGGTTTTGCAGGAGCGCGAGGTTGAACGCCTCGGCGGTCGCAACCCCATACCGCTCGAAATGCGGGTACTGGCCACCACCAATCGTCGATTGCGCGAGGAAGTTGCCGCCGGCCGCTTCCGCGAAGATCTCTACTATCGTTTGAATGTATTTCCCCTGGGGCTCGCGCCCCTGCGCGACCGGCGCGATGACATCCTGCCGCTGGCCATGCAGCTGTTGGGATCACGCTCGCGAGCCGGCGAACTGATTCCGGCCCTCGGCGCCGACGCGGCCCAGCTGCTGCTCACCTACTCCTGGCCTGGCAATGTGCGCGAACTCGACAATCTGCTGCAGCGAGCCCTGATCCTGGTCAACGGCCCGGTCATCGGACCGGAGCACATACAATTCGAACCGGCACCGGATGTTCGGCTGGCGCCTCCCGCCGCCCGCGCGCCGGCAGCCGCCCCGGCCGCTACCGCGGCACTTGCAGCGACCGAACCGGGTGTTGAGACCGGCACGGGCGGCGGCGCTGACACAAGCGGTTCACTGGCCGATTCGCTCGGACAGGTCGAACGCAGTGTGATTCTTGATGCCCTGCGCAACGGCACCTGCACGCGTCGCGAGATCGCCGAGCGCCTGGGCATCTCGCCAAGAACCTTGCGTTACAAACTCGCCCGACTGCGTGCAGCGGGCATTGATGTTCCCGCAGTTTGAGCGGCGGAGTCTCCCATGAGCCAACTACAGATTGACCAGGTCCTCTCCCAGATCCGCAGCCTCGCTGCGCAGACCCAGTCCCCGGGCATCAGACCTGCGGGACTCACCAACGATGCCGCGGCGGCATCCGGCGCGGCGCCGGCCTCCGGCGCCGGCAACAGCTTCGCAACGCTGATGCGCAGCGGCCTTGAACAGGCCAATCAAAGCGAGCTGCGCGCCAACGATGTCGCCGACAAGTTCGAACGCGGCGTGCCGGGCGTGGACCTGCCGACCGTCATGCTCGAGGCGAACAAGGCGAATCTGACCTTTCGCGCCGTGACCGAAGTACGCAACCGACTGATCAGTGCGTACACGGACATCATGAACATGCAGATGTAACCGGAACCGACGGGCTATTCATGTCTCCTAAAACAAACCTTTTCCGGAGTTCACCGTGAGTACGGCGACGAATGCCGAAGTGATTTACCCGCGCTGGACCGCAGGCCTGCGCCCGATCCTGCTGCTGGTGGGTATTGCCGCTGCCGTTGCCGCGGGCGTCGCCGTGGTGCTGTGGTCGCGTGGTCCGACTTACAGCATGCTCTATGCGAACCTGGCGACCGAGGACCAGGCGCAGATTACCCAGGCGCTCGATGCGGCCACGATCCCCTACCGGCTCGAAGCCGGGTCCAACGCCTTGATGGTGCCCGCGGAGCGCCTGAGCGAGGCGCGCCTGAAGCTTGCCGGTCAGGGACTGCCGGACAACGACAATGGCTTCGCAATGATGACCAAGGATGCCGGCCTGGGCGTCAGTCAGTTCGTGGAGAACGCCCGCTACCAGCACGCCATGGAAACCGAGCTTGCGCACACCATTGCGAGCCTGCGTCCCATTGACGGGGCCCGGGTGCATCTGGCAGTTCCGCGACAGTCCGCTTTCGTTCGCGATCAGCGTGACGGCAGCGCCTCGGTATTCGTTCAATTGAAGGCCGGTCGCCGGCTCGAGCAGGAGCAGGTGCAGGCCATCGTCAACCTGGTCGCCTCCAGTGTGCCGGACCTGCATTCCAACCAGGTCACGGTGATTGACCAGCAGGGACACCTGCTGACCACACCGCCGGGCAGCGATGACTCCTCGCTGCGCGAGGAGCGTTTCCAGGTCGTGCAGCGCATGGAGGATGATTACGAGCAGCGCATCGAGGCGATCGTCACCCCCATCGTCGGCATCGGGCGCGTGCGCGCGCAGGTCGTGGCACAGGTGGACAGCTCGACCACCGAACAGGCCACCGAGAACTACACGCCCGGCAGCCAGATCGTGCGCAGCGAACAGCAGTCCCAGACCAGCAGCCGCGATGCCTCGCAAAGCGGCGGCGTGCCCGGCGCATTGAGCAATCAGCCGCCGGCCAGCGGCGTTGCGCAGCCACCGCCACCGAACAAGCCGCCCGCGGCCGCGCCGGCCACGCCCGCCGGTCAGGCGGCGGCCCAGGCCACTGCAGCCGCCGTGGCGAGTGCCCCGACCGCCCCGGACAACCTCGCGACGCAGAGCACCAAGAACTATGAAATTGACCGCACCGTCGCCTACACGCGCCAACCCGCCGGCCAGTTGAAGCGGCTCACCGTCGCAGTGGTCGTAGATGACATGCCAGTGATCGGCAAGGACGGCAAACCCGTCAAGGGCCGGCCACTGACCGATGCGGAACTGACGCACATCACCACCTTGGTGAAGGACGCGGTCGGCTTTGACCAGGCGCGCGGTGACAGCGTCAACGTGGTCAATGCCTCCTTCCGCAGCGAACCGGCGCCTGCCGACGCCGCGCTTGAACAAGTCCCGCTGTGGGAGACGCCGCTGTTCCGTGACATGGCGAAACTCGGTGCCGGCGTGATCGTGCTGCTGGTGCTGTCGCTGGCGGTGCTGCGGCCGATGATCAAGGCCCTGATGCCCTCGGCGCAGACCCGCGGCCTGCTGACCGCTTCGGGCGATACGGCCGCGCTCAGCGGTGGAGCCCCCACCGCCGCGCTTGCCGGCGGCGCGCAGCAGCCAGGATTCGTGGGGGACGCGGCCGGCGGCGGGCATGCGGCAGCGCCCGCCCCGGCCGTTCCCTATGAGCAACAGATCACCAACGCCCGCGCGCTGGTGAACCAGGATCCGAAGCGCGTAGCGCAGGTGGTCCGCAACTGGGTGTCCGTCGATGAGTGAGGAAGCCGTCAAGGATGATCGCAATGGCACCGAGCGTGCCGCGATCCTGCTGCTCACCCTCGGCGAACACGAGGCCGCCCAGGTGCTCAAGCACATGGGCGCACGCGAAGTGCAGAAAATCGGCGCCGCCATGGCGCAGCTGCAGAATGTGTCACGTGAGGAGGTGAGCGGCGTGTTGTCTGAATTCTCCAATGGCGTAGCCCGCCAGACTTCCGTAGGCGTTGGCGTTGATGAGTTCCTGCGCAATGTCATGACCAATGCGCTGGGTGAGGAAAAAGCCGCCAACGTCATTGAACGCATCAACGTCGGCCTGCCCAACAAGGGCCTGGAGACGCTGAAATGGATGGACTCGCGCAGCGTCGCGGAGGTCATTCATAACGAGCACCCGCAGATCATTGCCATTGTGCTGGCGTACCTGGAGCCGGACATGGCTGCGGATGTGATGCGCCAGCTGCCGGCCAATCTGCACGCGGATGTGATGATGCGCATCGCGACTTTGGATGGCGTGCAGCCGGCGGCCCTCTCGGAGCTCGATGAAGTCATTGAGAAGAGCTTCGCCAGCACCTCCAGCCGCACTTCCGAACTCGGCGGTGAAAAGGCGGCCGCCAATATCATCAATGCGCTCGAACCTGCCATCGAGTCCAGTGTGATGGAGCACATCACCAACGCCGATTCGGCGCTCGGCGCCCGTATCCAGGACCTGGTGTTCGTGTTCGACAATCTCATCGATGTCGATGACCGCGGCCTGCAGGAAATCCTGCGCCAGGTGCAGGGTGACCAGTTGCTGTTGGCGCTCAAGGGCTGCGATGAGCCCCTCAAGCAGAAGATCTTCAAGAACATGTCCCAGCGTGCGGCCGAAATGCTGCGCGATGACCTCGAAGCGAAAGGTCCGGTGCGACTTGCCTACGTGGAAGCCGCCCAGAAGGAAATCCTGGCGGTAGCCCGCAAGCTGGCCGAGGAAGGCACCATTGCACTGGGTGGCAAGGGAGAAGCGTTTGTCTGATAGCACCCGCAGCCGCACGACCGTGGCCGAGCTTTGGTCATTGCCCAATGTCGACGGCCCGATCGTGGGCCTGCGTCGTGATGCACCGTCGCGTGCGCGCGATGCCGAAGCCACCCGCGCCAGTGAAAGCGCCCGCCAGGCGGAACTGGACCGCGGCTACGAGGCCGGCCTCAGCGCCGGACGCGCCGAACTGCAAAAGCACAACGACGCACTCGCCGCGCAGGTGGTGCGTCTGGAGGGAATCCTGAACCAGCTGTCGCGACCGCTACCCACTCTGGAGGGCGAAGTTGAACAGCAGCTGGTGCTGCTGGCGCTGGCGGTGGGCAAGCAGCTCGCACGCCGCGAGTTGAAGGCCGACCCGGGACAGATCGCCGCGTTGATCCGCGAGGCCGTGGGCCGCTTGCCCGCGGCGGCGCGCGACGTACGCGTGCACCTGCATCCCGAGGACGCGGCGGCAGTCGCAGAGCGGCTCGCGAGCGCCGGCCAGGAACGTGCCTGGAGCGTCGTTGAGGACCCGACCCTGACCCGCGGCGGCTGCCTGGTGCGCTCGGAGAATTCACAGATCGACTCGCGACTCGAGAGTCGCGTCAATGCCATGGTCGCCAGCATGCTGGGCGAGGAGCGCGCCAGCGCGCGTTTGGCCGATGAGGCCAGCGACAGCGGCGAGGTCGCCGAATCATGAGTGCAACGCAGGATGTGACTGCCGATAGCCGGCTGCGGGACTCACTGGCCCGTTGCGTGCGCCAGATCGACCGCCTGCCGCCGCCGCCGGTGCAGGGCAGCCTCACGCGCATGGTGGGTCTGGCGCTCGAAGCGGTGGGTTGTCAGGCCTCCATAGGCGACAGTTGTGACGTGACGACGAGCGACGGCGCCACCATCGAAGCCGAAGTGGTCGGTTTTTCAGGCGAGCGCCTGTACCTGATGCCAACCGGTGATCCGCATGGTCTGGGGCCGAATGCGCGGGTCGTGCCGCGTCAGCGCGCGGGCACCGTGCCGGTCGGGCCGCAGCTGCTTGGACGTATCATCGATGGCGCCGCCCAGCCGCTCGATGGCTTGGGACCGCTGAATTGCGAGGACACGGTGCGACTCACCGGCGTGCCGATGAATCCCCTCGGGCGTCAGCCCATCTCGCAGGCCTTGGATGTTGGCGTACGCACCATCAACAGTCTGCTGACCGTGGGACGCGGCCAGCGCATCGGCCTGTTCGCCGGGAGCGGGGTGGGCAAGAGCGTGCTGCTGGGCATGATGTCCCGCTACACCAGCGCCGATGTGATCGTCGTGGGCCTGATCGGTGAGCGCGGCCGGGAAGTGAAGGAATTCGTCGACCGTATCCTGGGGCCGCAGGACCGGCAGCGCGCCGTGGTCGTGGCCGCGCCCGCCGACACACCGCCCCTGATGCGTCTGCACGGGGCCTGGCTGGCCACCGCCGTGGCGGAGTATTTCCGGGATTGTGGCAAGAGCGTGCTGCTGATCATGGATTCCTTGACCCGCTTCGCCCAGGCGCAGCGCGAGATCGGCCTGGCAATCGGCGAAGCCCCGGCGACCAAGGGCTATCCGCCCTCGGTGTTCGCGCGGCTGCCGCAGCTGTGTGAACGCGCCGGCAATGGCCTGCAGGGCAGCGGCTCCATCACCGCGTTCTACACGGTACTCGCCGAGGGCGATGACCAGAACGATCCGATCGTCGATGCCGCACGTGCCATTCTCGATGGCCACATCGTGCTGTCGCGCCGGATCGCCGAAGGCGGTCGCTACCCGGCAATCGACGTGGAAGCCTCGGTCAGCCGGGCCATGCACGAAATCGTGCCGCCCGAACATTACGAGCTGGCGCGCCGCTTCCGGCAGCAGCTGTCGACCTATGAACAGAATCGAGACTTGATTGCCATCGGCGCCTACCAACGCGGCAGCGACCCGCGGATCGATGCCGCCATCGCCGTTTGGCCAAAGCTCGAGCACTTCCTGCAGCAGGATATGCGCACACGCGTGGATTTCGACGGCAGTATCGCGGCGCTGCAAAGCGTAATGGCCGACAGTCCCGGACCGGCTGGGGTGTCCTGAATGAGTAACTCCAGATGAGTGCAAAACAAAGACTGCAACTGGTTCAGCGCGTCACCGACGAAAAGGAGCGCCAGCACGCGAAGCGGCTGGCACAAAGTTGCGCCCGCGTGGATCAGTGCGAGGCGAAACTGAAGGAACTGCAGGGCTACCACGCGGGCTATCTGCGCGAGTTCGGACAGCGCGCAGCCTCGGGGATCGCCGGGACCGGCATCCGGGAATTCCAGGCCTTCCTGGCCAAACTCGTCGAGGCCATACATCAACAAGAAGAGCTGCTGCGCAAGGCTCGCTCCGAAAGCGAGTCGGAACGAACCAGTTGGCGCGGCGCGGCGCAGCGCTCACAGATCATGGACAAGGTCGTGGAACGTCACGCGGCCGGTGAAACCAAGGCCCGGGACCAGCGCGATCAGCGCGAGTCGGATGACCGCGGCCAACGTAAGGCAAATGGGAGGCTCGACTCGAGTGGGAATTAACAGCAATGCAATAACTGCGGGCAGTCCGGAAGCAGCGCCAACGAGTTTTCAGGCACGCGCGCCGGCTCCCTCATCCGGCCCGGTGGCCGACAGCCCGAACGCCAAGAGCGCCGCGGGCCAGGCCAGCGATGGCAGTGCAGGCAACAGCAGTGGCTCCGCCCAGGGGACTGGCGCTGCCGGTGGTAACGGCCAATCGGGCAGTGGCAGCAGCAGCCCCACCACTGCGCAAAAGACTGGCGCGCCCTCGGCGCAGACTCGGGGCAACGCACGCCCGCGTGCGAGAAACAACGCCGTGACCGCAGCCAGCACGCCGACCGCGGCCGATGCGCTGGAGACGGAAGCGGATCCCAGCACGGACTTTGGCAGCGTCATGGCCACGGCGCTCGGACACAGCGCCGCCAGTAGCGCCGCTCCGGCCACCTCGGCCCGCAGCCCAAGTGACGATGGCGGTACCAGCGGTGCCGCGGCGTCTACCCAGCCGGGGTCCGACCCTGCCGGCACCCCCGTCGATGCCATCGCCTGGATTGCTCAGGCGCTCATGCCGACTTCGACGCCGGCGCTGCCGCCGACCTCCGCCGCGTCGGCGGCCGACTCGGACGCAGACATCGCCGTCGGCACCAGTGCCGCAAATGCCGCAGGCGCCGGACAGTCCGCTGCAACCTTGCTCGCTGCGAGCCTCGCCCGTTTCAATGCGGCCAACGACTCTCAATCCGAGGCAGCGAACCTCGCCACCGCCACCGCCACTACCAGCTCCACGGCGACAGCCACGGCATCCGGGGGTGTGAATATGCTGGCGGACATACAGAAACTCATTTCGGGAATGACGGGCGCAAGCACGACCGCCGCGGACAACGACGCCGATGCTGCCCCGGCGACGCCGACAACGCACAGTGCTGCCACGGGTGACAGCAATGCGGCCACCCAGGCAGCCGCAGCGCTGCAGGCTGCCGCGCTGACGCGCTCAGGCGGTGGCGTTGGCAGCGCCACGCTCACCATCCAGGCCCCCGTCGGTTCCGCGGCCTTCGCGGATGAGGTCGGCGCGCGCATCACCGGCCTTGCCCAATCCGGGATCACCCAGGCCCAGCTGCAAATGAACCCCGCTGATCTGGGGCCCGTGCAGGTGCACATCACCATGCAGGCGGGCCAGGCCAGCGTCTGGTTCGGCGCCACCCATGCGGACACCAGGGCGGCGCTGGAACAGTCGCTGCCACGACTGCGGGAACTGTTCGCGGGCGCCGGCATGCCCTTGACCGACTCGGGCGTGTTTCGCGAGCCGCCGCAGCAACAGCAGGCACTGTCACAGCCAACCTCCAGCGGCTCGCGTGTCGCCGGCAGCGACACGGTCAGCGCCCCGACTGTGACGCAGGTCACAAACATCCGCCTCGCGCTGCTGGACACCTACGCCTGAGCGCTTCACCCGCGCCGCGCCGGAATTCTGGCGCGGCGCTTTGATTGAGACGCTGTTCACACTCCCCATTGATGCGCAAATCCCTTAATTCATAGGGACTTATGCATTTTCTGATCCGCGTGGCACACGCGTTGCACTACCTGACACAAGAGATTCTCATGTCCTTGCGCAGGTACTTCAAACAATGGCTGCATCCCCTTCCGCTCCTGCCGCTGCCGCTGCCGCTGCTCCGGTCACGGCCGCTCCCGCTCGCAAGAAACCCTGGCTGCTGATTGGCATTGCCGGCGCCGTGCTGCTGGCATGCGGCGGCACCGGCGCTTGGCTGATGCTGGCACACCACACGCCGAGGAAAACCGCTGCGGCGGCGCCCCCGCCGCCTTCCGGGCCGCCTTTGTATGTGCCCCTGGATCCGCCCTTCGTGGCCAACTTCCAGGGCGACCAGCAGGTACGCTTCCTGCAGATCACCGCCCAGATCATGACGCACGACCCGAAGACGGTCGAAGCACTGAAGGCGTCCGATCCCATCATCCGCAACGACCTGCTGATGCTGTTCAGCAACCAGAAGGCCACCGAGCTTGCCACCAACGAAGGCAAGGAAAAGCTGCGCGCCGCGGCGCTCGAGGCCGTGCGCAAGGTCCTCAGTGCCAATGACGGCAAACCTGAAAAGGTCGATACCGTGCTCTTCACCACCTTCGTGATGCAGTAAGAACCCAAGGGATTGCCATTGTGACCGCCGAAGGCGCCGAGAAGATCCTCAATCAGGACGAAGTTGACGCCCTGATCAACGGTATCGACGTGGGTGCCGTGAGCACGGAGCCCGCCGGGGCTCCCGGCGAGGTGCGCAACTACGACTTCATCAACGACCTGCATGTCGCGCGCGGCCGGATGCCG
>DATHOA010000248.1:0-36383 GCA_035485475.1 Steroidobacteraceae bacterium
TGCGGGGCGCCGCGGAGGCCGCACGACGGGCCGTGAGCCGGTATCGGGATGAATTCGACTACTCCTCGATGGCCGTCATGCAATTCAACCTCAGTGTCACCGAGCGTCTGCTGGGACAGAATGCTGTGGCTGTGGCCACACTCCAGTCCGCCATTGACATGGCCCGCGAATACGGCTTGCGCGATGCGGCGGCGGCGGACTACCAGCTGTTGCTCGAGTGGCGCAATGACGCGGAAGGCGCCCAGCACGCGGCGGCCCTGATGCAGGATTTTCCGAGTCGCAGCACGACGCTCAAGTTCAACTGGTCCGCCGGCGATGCGACCGTCACGGTGCAGACCGATCACTCGCGCGACTGGGGTGGCGACATCAACCGTGCGCGCGCCGCGCGTACGCTGCAGCGACAAGTGCGGGCAAGCAAGGACGGCTGGCTGCTCGCCTACCAGGCCGGCAGCGCGGACTTCGATCCTGGCGTGTGGCCCGCGGGGGACTCCGATTCCCACCCCCCCACCACCGTGTTCCGGCCATCGCTTCTGAGTTTTCCCGACATCGCAGTTTCGAAGGCCGGAGAACTCAGTAAGGTCATCGACCGGGCCAGGTTCGCCCAGCGGGTGACGGCCGAAACCGAAGCGCAGATTCGCAAGCGTGCTCCACGCGGTGCACTCATGCCGGAGCTGATGAATAGTGCAATCGCTTCAATGCATTTCGCATTCGATCCGAAAACGATCGAGGCTCAAACGCGCGTCGACTACAACCTGCAAACCGCGATGTGGATCGATGCGACGCTGCAGCAGGGTGTCCCCTACGAGATCACCACAGCCTTTCCGCTTCCGGGTTTTACCCTCCTGCGCATCAACCAGCGGATCGAGTTTCGCTATACGCATGCCGTGCCCTGCACGCGCGACGCCACCGAAGCTGCCTGCGTGGAGATTGTCGTGCACGCCCGACCCGAAACCGATGCGCTCGCCGCGGCGCTCGACGCGATGGAGCAATCGGACCGTCCGCTGCACTATACGGCGGCGACGACCGTACGCATCGTGACGGACCCGAAGACACTGACACCCTGCGTTTTCGACCTGCGCCGCTATTGGTACCTGACCGGCGCGAACGACCTGGACGACAGGTGGAACCAGGAAGAAGTGATCGAGTCGGAGCACACGGTGCGGACCATCACCTACTGATCGGAATTGACAGTGGAGTGCGCCGCAACAATGGACTACCATTGCTGTGCCTGCGGTCGCGGCTGCCCTAGAGTAACTGTGCATGTGGATAGTGCGAATTGCGCTGCAGCGCCCGTACACGTTCATCGTCCTTGCCATCCTGATCTTCCTCCTAGGTGCGCTGGCGATCGTGCGCACGGCAACCGATATTTTCCCGACCATCAACATCCCGGTGGTCGCCGCCATATGGAGCTACAGCGGACTACAACCCACTGAGATGGCGAATCGCATCGTGCTCGGAACCGAGCGCTCCGCGCAGACCACCGTCAATGACGTCGAGCACACCGAATCGCAGTCCTTGAATGGCATTGCGGTCGTGAAGTACTTCTTCCAGCCCGGTGCCGATGAATCGCTGTCGTATTCCCAGATCACCGGCGTCCTGCAGGCCCAATTGAAGAACACCCCGCCGGGGACAACCGCACCGTTCATCCTGGCGTACAACGCCTCCACCGTGCCGATCATCCAATTCGCGCTATCCAGCGATGCTCTATCGGAGGCGGAGATCTTCGATCTGGGCAACAACGTGATGCGTACCGCGCTCGCCACCGTGCAGGGCGCGTCGATTCCCAATCTATATGGTGGCAAGCAACGCCAGGTGCAGGTGGACCTCAATCCGCAGGCGCTGCGCTCCCGTGGCCTCTCCGGCGATGATGTCACGGCTGCGATCGCCGCGCAGAACCTGATCCTGCCCGCCGGCACGGAGAAGGTCGGCGAACTCGAGTACTATGTCGGCATCAACGCCAGCCCGGAGAAGATCGAGGAGCTGAACGATCTGCCGATGAGTGCGAAAAACGGCGCCGTCACCTACATTCGCGATGTTGCTCATGTGCGCGATGGCTACCCCCCGCAGACGAACGTCGCGCGCCTGGAAGGTCGGCGCGCGGCGCTGATGACGGTACTCAAGAGCGGTTCCAGTTCCACACTCGACGTCATCCGCAAC
Source organism: Steroidobacteraceae bacterium (assembly GCA_035485475.1). GTDB lineage: Bacteria > Pseudomonadota > Gammaproteobacteria > Steroidobacterales > Steroidobacteraceae > DAIDKA01. The sequence continues at coordinate 2,158 of DATHOA010000248.1, forward strand.
GTCAAGCAGAAACTGCCGCAGGTTCTTGCCACGCTCCCCGACTCGCTGAAGGTCGAACCGATCGGCGACCAATCCCTGTTCGTGCGCGCCGCGGTCACGAGTGTCGTGCGCGAGGCGGTGATCGCAGCCGTGCTCACCGGCTTGATGATTCTGCTGTTCCTGGGCAGCCTGCGCAGCAGTTTCATCATTTTCATATCGATCCCGCTGTCGATCCTCGCCTCCATCGCCTGCCTGTCGGCGCTCGGGGAGACCATCAACATCATGACGCTCGGTGGACTGGCGCTCGCAGTCGGCATCCTGGTGGACGATGCCACCGTCACGATCGAGAACATCAACTGGCATCTGGAGCAGGGCGAAGAGGTCGAGCCGGCGATTCTCAACGGCGCCCATCAGATCGCCCTGCCGGCGTTGGTGTCGACGCTGGCCATTTGCATCGTGTTCGTGCCGATGTTTCTGCTGGGCGGCATTGCCCGCTACCTGTTCGTGCCGCTTGCCGAAGCCGTCGTATTCGCGATGCTCGCCTCCTACCTTCTGTCCCGTACGCTGGTTCCCACCCTGTCCAGGTACTGGCTCAAGAAGCATGAGGATCATGCAAACGCCCCACCGCCGGGCGCTTTCAAACGGCTGCAGCTCGGATTCGAACGCCGCTTCGAGCGGGCCCGCGACTACTATCACATGCTGCTGCAGGCTGCGCTGCGCAGTGGGCTGAGATTTGCCGGAATCTTTCTCGCAGCCATGGTGGCAACCGGGATTCTGGCGTTTCCGTTTGGCCGGTTCATGCCCGGTCTGGGCCAGGACTTCTTTCCGACCGTGGATTCGGGACAGATCAAGCTGCACTTGCGGGCCCGGACCGGCCTGCGCATCGAGGAGACAGCGGCGCTGTGCGACGCCGTGGAGGCGACGGTCCGTCGCGTCATTCCCCCGGGCGAGATTGCCAGTGTCGTCGACAATATCGGCTTGCCGTACAGCGGCATCAATCTGGCCTACAGCACCTCTGCGCCCGTCGGCCCGGGAGATGCCGATATTTTCGTCGCCCTGCGGCCGGACCATCATGCCACTGCGAACTACGAGCGCGCGCTGCGACTGGTTCTGCGGCAGAACTTTCCGTCCACGACGTTCGAGTTCCTGCCCGCCGACATCGTCAGCCAGACACTCAATTTCGGCCTGCCGAGCCCCCTGGACATCCAGATCGTCGGCAACAATGTCGAGGGCAATCGTGCCTACGCGAATGCGCTGCTGCGCAAGCTGCGCCAGGTTCCCGGCGCAGTCGACCTGCGCATCCAGCAGGCCTTCGACTATCCGCGCATCAATGTGGACGTCGACCGCACCCGGGCCCAGGATCTGGGGCTGACGCAGCAGAATGTCGCCTCGAATCTGCTGGTATCGCTCTCGGGAAGTTTTCAAACCTCGCCCTCCTTCTGGATCGATCCGAAATCCGGAACGCAATACAACGTCGCGGCACAGACCCCGCAGGGCGAAATGCAGAGCCTCAACGAACTGGTCGCCACGCCGCTATCGGGCATCGCCGGCGGTTCCGGCCAGTTGTTGGCCAATCTGGCGACCATCCGCCGTGACAACGCACCGGCGGTGGTCAGCCACTATGATGCGCAGCCGGTTATCGACATCTACGGCTCGGTTCAGGACGCCGATCTGGGGTTCATCGCCACGCAGGTGGACAGGCTCATCGTCGAGTCGCAAGCCGCCCTGCCGCACGGTTCCCGGGTAGTGACGCGCGGCCAGATACAGACCATGCGCGATTCCTTCAACGGGCTGTTGTTGGGGCTGCTTGGGGCGATCGTTCTGGTATATCTTCTCATCGTCGTGAACTTCCAGTCCTGGCTGGATCCCTTCGTCATCATCACGGCACTGCCCGCCGCGCTCGCCGGCATCGTGTGGATGCTGTTTCTCACCCACACGACGGTGAGCGTGCCGGCCCTGACCGGTGCCATCATGTGCATGGGCGTGGCGACTGCCAACAGCGTTCTGGTCGTGAGTTTTGCCCGCGAGCGCATGAATGCCGGGGACGACGCCTTCGCCGCCGCGGCGGCCGCGGGTTTCTCGCGCTTCCGCCCGGTTCTCATGACGGCACTTGCCATGATCATCGGCATGATTCCGATGGCCATCGGCCTGGGGGAAGGCGGGGAGCAGAATGCGCCGCTCGGCCGTGCCGTGATCGGCGGTCTGATTTTTGCGACGGTGGCGACGTTGCTGTTCGTCCCGACGGTGTTTGCCCTGATTCATGGTCGCGAACATCGGCCACCGTTGGCGTGAGTTCCCGGAGAAGTTGATGGCCGAATTGCCGCACCAGACCGACCCGCGCTTGCATAACGTGCGCCGCTTACTGTGGATCGTGCTGATAGCCGCGCTGCTCCTTGCGGTTTGGGGTGTGGTCAGCCGCGTGCGCGCACGCACTGCGCTCGCGGATGCGACGGCGGCAGCGGCCATCCCGGTCGTGACGACCGTGCAGCCCACGCGCAGTCCCGGCACGGATGAACTCGTGCTGCCTGGAAACGTCCAGGCCTTCATCGAGGCACCCATTTATGCGCGCACCAGCGGCTATCTGCGCAGTTGGCGCACCGACATCGGCACTGCCGTGGCCAAGGGGGAATTGCTGGCCGAGATCGAGGCACCGGAGGTCGACCAGCAGTATCACCAGGGCCTCGCCGATCTCGCTACCGCTGAGGCGAATGCCAGCCTGGCCGAGAGTACCGATGTGCGCTGGAAGGGACTGCTGGCGCATCATGCCGTCTCGCAGCAGGACGCGGATACCAAGGCAGCCGATGCCGCCGCGATGCGGGCGGCCGCCACGTCGGCCGGCGCCAATGTCGCCCGATTGCGCGAGCTGGAGTCCTTCAAGCGCGTCGTGGCGCCATTCGACGGCGTCATCACCCTGCGCAACACCGATGTAGGGGCGCTGATCAATGCGGGTGAGAGTTCCGGCGCCGCCTTGTTCCGCCTCGCCGACACCCACAAGCTGCGCGTGTACGTGCAGGTACCGGAAGCGTATGCGTCGCGGACCAATCCGGGTGTCAACGCCGATCTGGAGTTCAGCGAGCATCCGGGCAAGCGCTACCCGGCGACGATCGTGCGGACCGCGCAGGCGCTTGATCCGACCTTACGCACATTGCAGGTCGAGTTGCAGCTCGACAACGCTCGCGGCGAGTTGTTTCCGGGGTCCTACCCCGCCGTTCACTTCAAGGTGCCTGGCAGCGAGACGACCTTGCAGATACCGGCGAGCGCGCTCATCTTTCGGGCCGACGGTCTGCAGGTGGCAATCGTCGGACCCGATCATCGCGTGAAACTCTCGAAAATCGTGCAGGGCCGCGATTTCGGCAGGTCGGTGGAAGTGCTCTCCGGCATCGCCGCCGGCGACGCAGTCGTCGCCAATCCGCCCGATTCGCTCAACGACGGAGCGCAGGTGCAGATCGCGGCACCCTCCACTGCAACGCCGCCGGCGAAAAATCCCTCGTGAAGCGCGTCCGCCTTGCTGCCGTCAGCATCATTTTGAGTGCGGCACTGAGCGCCTGTTCGTTTGCACCGCGGTACGCGACGCCGCAGACCGCGCCGGCTCCGCAGGCCTACCAGGGTAGCGCCGACTGGAAGCCGGCGCAGCCCGCCGACGCGCAGTACCGCGGTCAGTGGTGGGAGAATTTCGGTGATCCCGAACTCAATGCGCTGGAGGCCCGGGTCACCGTGGCCAACCAGAATCTCAAGGCGGCATTCGCGCGTTTGCAGCAGGCGCGGGCGCAGACCCGGATCGCGCGCGCCGCGTACTTCCCGACCATCACCGCGGGACCGTCCGTCACGCGCGCGCGCACCTCACTCAACTCGCCCACCTACAACAACACGAAACCGCAAACCGGCAACGACTTCGTGCTCGACGCCGACCTGTCCTACGAAATCGACGTTTGGGGTCGAGTACGCAACTCGGTGGCCTCGGCGCGCGCCAGCGAACAGGCGAGCGCCGCGGACCTCGCCACCCTCGATCTCAGTACGCACGCCGAACTCGCCAGCGACTTCTTCCAGCTGCGTAGCCAGGATGCACAGCAGGAACTGCTGGACAGCACCGTGGTGGCCTATGGCCAGGCGCTCGAATTGACCCAGAGCCTGTATGACGGCGGCGCCGGGCTGTTGTCGGATGTCGACCAGGCAAAGGCGCAGCTCGAGACGGCGCGCACCCAGGCAGCCGACATGCGGCTGAACCGCGCACAAAGTGCGCACGCCATCGCAGTGCTGCTGGGCGAGTCGGCCACAACCTTCACCATCAGCCCAAGGCCTTTGCCGGTCGCAACGCTCCCACCGCCGTTTGATCCCGGGCTACCGTCCGCGCTGCTCGAACGCCGCCCCGACGTGGCGGCCGCCGAACGGCGCGTTGCCGCCGCGAACTCACAGATCGGTGTAGCCCGGGCCGCATACTTCCCGGTATTCAGCCTGCTGGGCGCGATAGGGTTTGAAAGTACGACTGCCGGCAGCTGGATCACCGCGCCGAGCCGCATGTGGTCGATCGGGCCCTCCGCGATCGTCACGGCCCTCGATGGCGGGCTGCATCGCGCCCAGGCCGCACAGGCTCATGCCGCCTACGATGAACAGGTCGCCGACTACCGCAACACGGTATTGACGGCCTACCAGGAAGTCGAAGACAACCTCTCCGCCTTGCATGACCTGGAGCTCGAAAGCATCAGTGAGTCGGCCGCGGTCGTGGCAACCGCCGCGGTCCTCGAACAGGCCCAGTATCGCTATGAAGGCGGCGAGACCACCTATCTCGAGGTCGTGACGGCCGAGAATGCCGCTCTGGCGGCGCGCCTCGCCGCCGCCAACATCCAGCTGCGCCGCATGACGGCCAGTGTGCTGCTTGTGAAGGCCCTGGGGGGAGGCTGGCACAATCCGTAGACGGTTGTCGCCACAAAGCTGAAGCCTAAGAATCCGGCCGGAGCGCAGGGGCGCGCATTTCATGCGTAATTCAAGCAGCTCGTCCCGGCAATACCCGGGAAACGCGCCTGCTACACCTTCAGGTCATAGAGCCACTGAAGGAGCACTCCATGAGTCTCTCGCGTCGTACCTTTATAGAGAACACGGTCATTGTCATTGCCACCATCGGGGTTTCCCCGGTTGCGCTGGCAGTCTCCCTGCCGATGCTGTCGGAGTCGGACCCGACCGCCGCCGCGCTTGGGTATAAAGCGAACGCTGCGAGCGTTGACAAAGCGAAATTTCCTCAGTACGTGCCCGGTCAAGCGTGCGCCAAATGTGCCCTATACCAGGGAGCCGCGGGCGCCGCCTCGGGGCCTTGCACGATCTATGCGGGAAAATCCGTGTCGTCGACCGGCTGGTGCGCTTCGTACGTCAAGAAGCCATAAGCACACTCGCGGGCTCGAGCTTCACCGCGGTAGTGCGTCCTCATGCCCCTCGTCGACGTTACAACTGCAATCAAAGTGCGAGCGTCCGCAATCGCCGGGCAACGACACCAGAGGATATCTTGAGTATCACAAAAGGAGATTGTTATGGTCACACTGGAAGATGCGCGCAGGATCATCGCCGCAGCGGAGCGCAAGGCGAAGGAATTGAAACAGCCCATGAATATTGCCGTCGCGGATGGCGGTGGCAACCTCGTCGCCCATGAGCGCATGGATGAGGCCTGGATCGGCAGCATCGATATCTCGATCAAGAAGGCCTTCACGGCACGTGCCTTCGACATCAGCACCAAGGAGCTTGCGAAGTATTCCCAGTCCGGCGGCCAGTTCTTCGGCATTCATGCCTCCAACGAGGGCCGCGTGATGATCTTCGCCGGTGGCGTCCCGCTCACCCGCGCCGGGAAGGTGGTCGGTGCGGTCGGCGTCAGCGGCGGTTCCGGCGAGCAGGACCAGGCGGTCGCGGAAGCGGGCGCGCGGGCCTTCGAATAGATCCCTTCAGGAGCAATACACCATGGCAAGCAATCGCGGCGTTGCGTACGTTGGGCCCGGCAAGGTGGAGGTGCGCAGCATCGATTTTCCGAAACTGGTGGATCCGCGCGGCAAGCGCTGCGAACACGGAGTCATTCTCAAAATCGTCAGTACCAATATCTGCGGAAGCGATCAGCACATGGTGCGGGGACGCACGACCGCGGCACCGGGACTGGTGCTCGGGCATGAGATCACCGGCGAGGTCATCGAGGCAGGCCGCGACGTCGAGTATATCGGCGTCGGCGATCTGGTCTCAGTCCCGTTCAACGTGGCCTGTGGGCGCTGCCGCACCTGCAAGGAGCGCGCCACCGGTGTGTGCCTGAATGTGAACCCGGAGCGCGCGGGTGGTGCGTACGGCTACGTGGACATGGGCGGTTGGGTGGGTGGCCAGGCCGAATACGTCATGGTGCCCTACGCGGACTTCAATCTGCTGCGCTTCCCGGACAAGGCTCAGGCAATGGAGAAGATTCGCGATCTCACCTGCCTCACCGACATTCTGCCGACGGGCTATCACGGGTGCGTCTGCGCCGGCGTCACCACCGGGTCCACGGTGCTCGTTGCCGGCGCGGGACCCGTCGGACTGGCCGCGGCCGCTTCCGGGCTGCTGCTCGGCGCCGCGGTGGTCGTGGTCATGGACTTCAACAAGGAGCGCCTGGCGCAGGCGCGCTCGTTTGGATGCGAGACGTTCAATCTCTCGGAAGGCGGCACGGTGGCCGATCACCTCGAGCAGATCCTCGGTGTCCGGGAAGTGGACTGCGCGGTCGACGGCGTGGGCTTCGAAGCGAAGGGCCATGGCGGTGCTGACCAGCCTGCGGTTGTCCTGAACCAGCTCATGGAGGTGACGCGTGCGGCGGGCTCCATTGGAATTCCGGGTCTGTACGTCACCGATGATCCGGGCGCGAAGGACGATGCGGCGCGACATGGCAGCCTGGCGCTGCGGTTCGGCCTGGGCTGGGCCAAGTCCCATTCGTTCCTGACCGGCCAGACACCCGTCATGAAGTACAACCGCGCCTTGATGATGGCGGTTCTTCATGACCGAATTGGCATCGCAAAAGCCGTCAATGTCACGGTCATCTCCCTGGATCAGGCGCCAAAGGCGTACGCCGACTTCGACCGCGGCGTCGCAAAGAAATTCGTCATCGATCCGCACGGCTTGCTCGGGGCATGAGCCTTGAGATTGATCCCATTCACAAGTTGGAGCGATACTCATGAAGATCAGCGTTTTGGTTTTGGGTCTCGCGCTCACACCCATAGTGGCGAACTCGCAGGTCATCCCCGCGCCGGTGCCCGCGAGCGAGGTCTTCACGCGCGAAGAGATCGGCCACGCCCTGGCGCCGCCTACGCCACAGGTCGGTAAAGCAGCACCCAGTGCCGCGAATGCGCCTGCGGATGATGGCCAGTGGAGCATGCCATCAAAAAATTACGCATCCACACGCTATTCGTCGCTGACGGAAATCACCCCGAGTAACGTGAAGGAGCTTGAGCCGGTCGTTACTTTCTCTCTCGCCGTGAACAAGGGCCAGGAAGCGGCACCCATCGTTGTCAACAACACGATGTACATCGTGACGGCGTACCCCAACTACGTGTATGCGCTTGATCTGACCAGGCCGGGCGCGCCACTGAAATGGCGATTCTCTCCACAGCCAGTGCCGGCAAGCCAAGGAGTCGCCTGCTGCGACGTCGTGAACCGCGGCGGCACGGTAAGCGATGGCAAATACATCTTTGCAACGCTCGACGGCCAAGTCATTGCGCTTGACGTCAATACCGGTACGCCCATTTGGCGTACCCAACTTGGCAATATCAACGCCGGGGAGACCATCACCGGGGCGCCGTTGGTTGCAAAGGGACGAGTCTATGTCGGCGACTCGGGCGGTGAAATGGGGGTACGCGGCTGGCTCACCGCGCTTGATGAGAATACCGGCAAGCTGGTCTGGCGTGCCTACAACGCCGGGCGGGATAAGGACGTGCTGATCGGACCGGAATTCAAGCCCTTCTACCCCGGCGACAAGGGCACTGACCTGGGCGTCACGTCGTGGCCAACGGATGCCTGGAAAATAGGCGGCGGGACCGCCTGGGGATGGGTCACCTACGACGCGGAATTCGACTCGGTCTACTACGGAGTGGGAAATCCAGGTCCTTGGAACGCAGAGCAGCGACCCGGCGATAACAAATGGACCACGGGCCTGTTTTCGCGCAACCCGGCGAGCGGTGCGGCGCGCTGGTTTTATCAATTCTCGCCGCACGATGAACATGACTATGACGGCGTGAACGAGCAAATCCTGCTCGACATACCGTTCGACGGGAAGATGCAACCGGTGTTGATCCACCCGGATCGCAACGGCTTCGTCTACGTGATCAACCGCAGGACCGGGCAAGTGCTGTCAGCCGACCCGTACGCTCCGGTCAATTCCTACAAGGGCGTTGACCTCAAGACCGGCCGTCCGATTCCAAACCCCGCAAAGCAGACCCATGTCGGCACGATGGTCAAGAATATTTGCCCGACGGCATCGGGAGGCAAAGATTGGAACCCGAGCAGCTTCAGCACACGCACGGGGCTCATGTACATCCCGCACGAGAATATGTGCATGGATTCGGAAATCCAGAATGTCGGCTACATCGAAGGTACTCCCTACGTCGGCGATGATGTGCATATGCGACCGGGCCCGGGTGGCAACCGCGGCGAATTGACCGCGTGGGATCCGGTGAATCGCCGTCCCGTATGGGCCGTGAAGGAAGACTTCCCGATCTGGTCAGGCACCGTCGCGACGGCGGGCGACCTGGTGTTCTACGGCACCATGGACGGCTGGTTCAAAGCCGTCGACGCGCGTACCGGCGAGTCATTGTGGCGCTTCAAGGTTGACAGCGGCATCGTCGGACAACCCGTGACCTATCGCGGCCCGGACGGACACCAGTACGTTGCGGTGCTCTCGGGTGTCGGCGGTTGGGCGGGAGCCGTGGTCTCCGGACCGGTGGATACGCGTGATGGTGCCGCCGCACTGGGAATGGTCAGCGCCATGTCCGACCTTCCGAAGCATACAACTGCTGGAGGAACACTCTATGTTTTCTCGCTACGTCGCTAAGTCCGGTACGGCCGTGAAATGTCTTCCCCTTGCGTTGCTGTGCTTCGCCGGTGCCGCTGTGGCCGACACGCCTGCGACGAAGCCGCCCGCCGCCGCGGTGCAGTCGCCCGGGCTACCACAGTACGTTGTCGGCACGGCCTTGACGCCGGGGATCGGCCACACCGCCTATACGATTGATCCGCGCGCGGCGAAATATTACGACAATTTGGATGCGGTAAAGATCGGCAAGGCTTTGTTTTATTCGATGAACTGTTCTGGTTGCCACACGAACGGTGGCGGCGGGATGGGACCATCGCTTATGGACAGCCAGTGGATTTACGGGGGTCGACTCGAACAGATACGCCAAAGCATCGCGGACGGCAGACCGAACGGCATGCCGTCCTGGGGCGCGCGGCTCTCGGACCCTGACCTGTGGGAATTGGCAGCCTATGTGCGCTCGATGTCTTTGCCCGCCACGCTGGCGGCGCAAGGCAGCGGGAATCCATCGCAATCACCGGCGCCGGTGCCACGGGCAGTGGATGCAGACCCGGGCTGGTCCGCGGCCAACGCAACCACCAACAATTATGGGACGACGCTCAAGGGCGCAAATTGATGCGACACGTTTTGCTGCTCAGTCTTCTGGCGGTATCGAGCGCGAGGGCGGCAGTGGCGCCTGTGGACATACGCGCGCCTGAGCAGACGAGGCGTGAATTAACCGTGTGCGCGGATCCCAACAATCTGCCCTTTTCGAATAAAGCGGAAGCCGGCTTCGAGAATAAGATCGCAAGTCTGATGGCGCGCGACATGAGGGCCAAGCTCACCTACGTATGGTGGGCACAGCGGCGCGGCTATGCGCGCAACACATTGGACGAAGCGAAGTGCGATATGTGGCCGGGAGTGGCCAAGGGTGTTGACCGCATTGCCACCTCAAGGCCCTATTATCATTCAACCTATGTCTTCGTCACGCGTGCGAAGGCGCCGCTGCAAGGTCTGACACTCGATGACGAGCGCTTACGATCCTTGAAAATAGGCGTGCAGATGATCGGCAACGATGCCACGAACACGCCGCCGGCACATTCATTGGCGCGCCGCGGCATCGTGAACAATGTGCGCGGCTATATGCTGTACGGGAACTATGAGACTCCCAATCCTCCCGCCGCCATTGTCGATGCGGTCGCTCGAGGCGATGTGGATGTTGCGCTGGTGTGGGGACCGCTAGCCGGATACTTTGCGGCTCATTCGGCGGTACCGTTGCGACTCGAGCAGGTGACCCCCGTGATCGATGATGCGATCTGGCCGATGACATACGGCATTTCAGTTGGCGTAAATCGCCGCAACCCGGAATTGCTCGCAGAGGTCGAGAAGATACTCGACAAAGAACAGCCCAACATCGACGCAATACTTGCCACCTATGCAGTGCCCATCGTAAGGCCCACGCCTATGGTTCGATCGGCAGACCCGCATTCTTGACCACCGGGCGCAGTACGAAACTCGAGTCGACACGCGAGACCCCCGGGAGCTTGGTCAGCACCTTGCTGTGCAATCTCTCGAAATCCGCGGAATCACGCGCCACCACGCGCAGCACGTAGTCCGACTCACCGGTAGTCAAATCACATTCGGCAACTTCCGGCACTCCGCGAATCGCCTGCTCGAACGCGCTGAGATCCCGATCGGTCTGGCTTTTCAGCGTGATCCGAATGATGAAGCCTATGGTCATTCCCACTTTTGGCGCGTTCAACACCGCGATATAGCGCTCGATGACACCCGCCTGCTCCAACAGCCGCACGCGGCGCAGGCAAGCTGACTCGGAGAGGCCGACCTTCGCCGCCAGAGTCGCGTTGGATTGCTTCGCGTCGAGCTGAAGCTCACGGAGAATCTTGCGTTCAGTGCGATCCATTCGCAGATTATGCGACTACATGGGACCTGCGCACAATAATCCGCCGTTCACTGGACACATTCGAGCCCATTTTGCAATCGGCCGTCGCGCGCGATGCACATACTGATGCCCATGCGCATTGGAGTTCCGAAAGAGATCAAGATTCAGGAGTACCGGGTCGGGTTGGTTCCGGCGGCGGTGCGCGAATTGACTTCGGCTGGGCACAACGTGCTGGTGCAAAGTGGGGCCGGCGCCGGCGTCGGCTGTACCGATGAGGATTATCGCAGCGTTGGCGCGACGATCGCGGCGGATGCTGCGGCCGTGTTCAACGACTCAGAGCTGATTGTCAAAGTGAAGGAGCCACAGATCGCGGAATGCGCCCGGTTACGCCGCGATCAGGTCCTGTTCACATACCTTCACCTGGCCGCCGATCGGCCCCAGACCGAAGCGCTGATCAAGTCACAGTGCGTGGCGATTGCCTACGAGACCGTCACCGCCGCTGACGGCTCGTTGCCGCTACTGACGCCGATGAGCGAAGTTGCAGGCCGCATGGCGGTCCAGATCGGCGCGCAATACCTTCAGCAGGGCAACGGTGGTTGCGGCGTCCTCCTCGGCGGTGTGCCCGGCGTGCCAAGCGCCAAGGTTGTCGTCATCGGCGCGGGGGTTGCAGGCACCAACGCGCTGGAGATGGCTCATGGCCTGCGCGCGGAGGTGACCGCCATCGACCGCTCGATCCAGCGACTGCGCGAGATTGACGTGCAGTTTCATGGCGCAGTCCACACGCTTTTTTCGACCGCGGATAGCATCGAGCGCGCGGTAGCCGATGCCGATCTACTCATCGGCGCCGTGCTCATACCCGGTGCCACCGCTCCAAGGGTCGTCACCGCCGCCATGATCCACCGTATGCGGCCGGGCTCCGTCGTGGTCGATATTGCCATCGACCAGGGGGGTTGCATCGAGACCAGCCGGCCGACAACCCATGCCGCGCCCACCTACACCGTGGACGGCGTAGTTCATTACTGTGTGACGAACATGCCGGGAGCCGTGCCGCGTACCTCGACCTTCGCGCTCAACAACGCCACCCTCCCCTACGTCAAGGCGCTCGCGGACAAGGGCTGGGAACGCGCCACGGCTGAAGATCGGGGTCTTAAGGCCGGACTCAACGTAGTCCGGGGTACCGTCGTGCATCCGGCCGTCGCGCGCGCACTCGGACTCGCAGCCGTCGAGCGCAACTAGCCGTCAGTTTTCGCGGGCGGGTCAATCGGCGCGCAGTTGGTTCGTCCCGACATCACGCAATCCTGAAGCTTTGCGGTACCACTCAGCACGTGCACCAGCAGCACTCCGCCCAGCACCAGCAACACGGTAACGATGAGGCCCACCACCGCGGCGCGGCGCGGATCCGGGACCCGCGGCATTTCCGGTCGCGGATCTTCGCTCGATACAAAATACAGCGCGGGGCCCCTGAAGAGCCTTACGAAGTCCGGGGTTTTGCTAACCCGCATCGCCGGGGCCCACAAGCATCTTCATGGCTAGTACTCCGCACAGTGAAAGGTGGGCAGGTCTGTGCTCCAGTTTCTACCCTTCCTGAATGCCCATCAAGGGCTGCCACCTGGATTGCGGGCATCCAGTAACGTGCGAAACGCATTAGTGCCTGCGCGCCAATTCGGCGGCGAATGCGACCACTTGCTCGTAGGGCCGATGGTAAAGCCGGATACTCTCGATCCGCCCCTCAGCGTCGTACGCTAAAACCGTCATGCCAGCGATTTCGCGCGCTTGGAAGCGACCTTCCCATTCAAGATGAGTGCGCGTGTCCGAGCGAGTCTCATGTACGAAGGTGATCTGGTCGTACATGCCTCGCGTCGCAGTGAAAAACGCGCGAATTGCGACGGTGCCGACGATGGGACCGCTGGCAACCGAGGCATCGAGAACAACCGCCGGCGTGAAGGCCAGTGCAAACTCGCCTTCGCTGGGACGCTTGATGATTTCAAGCCAGGCGTGGCCTACCGCTTTGGGAACCGACTCCGATTCATTCATGTTAGTTCACCTCGGGTGGTCGCCTACGGGTTCAGAGCATCCCTCATGACGTGGCGCAGCATCTTCGGAATGGGCTCACCTGCGGCTTCGACGCACACCTTTAGTGCGGCCGTGAAATCATTGGATCTCGCCTTGGTGATTTCAGGGCGCCGCTTGAGGCGTGTAACGTAAGCCGAGTGAATATCCCGGATGAACCCATCGAGGCGAATTCGCGCGCGGCCACCCTTGCCGCCAGCGACAAGCTTGCTTGCTGCAGCGTCAACCGCCCGCACGGTTTCCGAAACCTGATCGACGGTGAAGGCTCCCGGGTAGTAGCTCTTCTTGTCGATCACCCACATCAGCTGACCCAGGAGTTCCTTTTCGCTGCCGGTTAGCGCACCGATTTGTGCCGACATGGCTCTGGCGGATTTTTGCAGTTCTTTCGCGTTTGCGCGAAGCTTCTCGACCGTACGCAGCGACCCGCCATCCGTCTTTGACTCCTGCCATTGATCGATGATCTCCCGAGCCCTGGTGATGAATTGGCCGGCGCGTGGCGTGTCCTCGAGAATGTCTCTCAGCCGCGCCAGCTGGACATCCGAAAAGCGAAATGATTTTCGGATAGTGCTTGTCAGGCCCTTCACTTCCACTCCTTGATTTGAATTTGCGCAGCTCGCCGCCCTCGTGCAGCGGCGAGTCGCCAATCCTACTGGATTACATCCAGCAACGCGGACTACCGCTTGCCTGGAACAGCGGCGGTGTGCGTTAACTCCCAACCTGATCCAGACGCCCTGAAATGCTCAGGTGCTTGTCGATGAATGCCTGGAGCTGACCCTTACTCAGGCTCCCGACATGCGTGGCGACGGGCTGTCCGTCCTTGAACAACATCAGGGTCGGAATGCTGCGGACGTTGTAGCGGGTGGGAGTCAGGGGACTCTCGTCGATGTTGAGCTTCGCAACGGTCAGTTGCGCGCCGTACTCCGCGGCTGACTCCTCGATGATGGGGCCGATCATCTTGCAAGGGCCACACCATTCCGCCCAGTAGTCGACCAATACCGGCTGCGATGACTTCAATACCTCGCCCTCGAAGGTCTGATCGCTGACGCTCCTGGTTCTCTGGCTCATGGGTCTGGTACTCCTTTGGATGCATTCTTTGCAGGCATCCAAGGTATTATTCCTCTGGTGATAGATAAATGGCCCATAATGAATTGATTATTCTCCTGTATGAATAATGCCTATGGACAAATTCCAAGCCATGAGCCTCTTCGTCCGGGTGGTCGATACCGGTGGCATTTCGCGCGCGGCCGAGAGCCTGGGGATGCCGAACGCAACGGCGACCACGCTCCTTCAGCGGCTCGAGGCTGCGCTTGGGGTGAAGCTACTGAATCGAACGACACGACGCGTCAGCGTCACGCCTGACGGCGCCGCCTACTACGCCCGAGCCGTCGCCATCCTCGCGGAAGTCCGAGAGACGGAAGAGGCTCTATCGCAGCACTCATCGGCTGCGCGCGGCCGCGTGCGCGTCGATGCACCAACACTCATCGCCCGTTCGGTGATAGTGCCGGCGCTACCGCGCTTCTTTGCACAATATCCGGACATTGAGCTGGCCCTCGCCTGCAACGAACGGCATTTCGACCTGGTCGCGGAGGGGATCGACTGCGCACTTTGGGTGGGGAATATCGATGATGAGAGCTTGGTTGCACGGCGCGTGGGTTTTCTCTACTTCGCAACCTGTGCCGCGCCCGCCTATATCAGCGCGCACGGGCAGCCCACGCATCCCCGTGAGCTCACGCAACATCGCTGCATCAATCACTTCTCGCCGCGCACGGGCGAGACAGTGGAATGGATTTTCTCCAAAGGAACCGAACGCGTGCAGGCAGTGCTTCCGGGTCACTTGGCGCTCGAGGACGAAAACAGCTATGTGACCGCGGCCGAAGCCGGACTGGGGATCGCCCAGTTACCAGCGTTTGTATTGAAAGACGCAATGGAGCGCGGTGCGCTCGACCTGGTACTGGCGGATTGGTTTCCCGAGCCCGCGCCGCTGCATGTGGTTTACCCGCAGAGCCGCCATCTCTCACGCCGCGTCAGAGTATTTGTCGATTGGCTGACGGCACTGATCGTCGAACACGATGGGATCCAATTGCGGTCTACGTTGGCTTCTCACCGAATCGCCTGATCCAGCACCAATTCCGCCATGGCGCGCGCATTGGCCACGGCGCTGTTGCTGTGGTCCACATGGGCTGACACCAAGGCACCGTCGTAGAGCAGCCGCAGCTGTTGCGCCACGCGGTCAGGCGCCCGTGCGCCGGCCTGTCGCGCCAGGTCGGCAAACAGACCGAGCAGCCACGCGCGCGACTCGTCGCACATTGCCTTCACACTACTTCCCGGCCGCGCCTCCGCGCTGGCCCTGGCAAAGGCGCAGCCACGGAAGTCCGCTCTGGCCGCGGATTCCGCCATCGAGTCGAAAATCGCGAGAATCTTTTCCTTTGGCGTGACACACACAGCCAACCGCTCGCGCACCCGGATCTGCCGCGCCTCATGCCGCTGCTGCAGGTAGGAGCGGATCAATTCCTCCTTGCTGCCGAAACAATCGTAGAGGGAGGCCTTGGCGACACCGGCGCGCTCGATCACGCGGTCGATGCCGACCAGGTTGACCCCTTCTTCATAGAACAGCTCGTCGGCGGCGGCGAGCAGGCGCTCGCGTGCAGGGCGACGAGCCTGGGATGAAGATTTTCTGATCATGGATTTGACTTTAACAGACAGGTCTGTATGATGCAACAGACCGATCTGTCTGCTTACCGGACAAGAGGAACGACAACATGGCTGAGTCATTGGAGGCACGCAACAAGGTACTGGTCCTGGAGGCGTTCGACGCCTTGTTCAACCGGCGCGACTACGCCGCTGCAGTGAGGCTCTTGTCGCCGCGCTATGTTCAACACGGTGCCCACAACACTCCGGACCGCGAGGGATTGATTGAACTGATCAAGACCCTCCCGCCTACTCTCAAATACGAGCTGGATACCATCGTCGCTTATGGCGATTTCGTTGTCCTGCATGGAAAGTTCACGGGCATCGGCCAGCGGCGCAACCGGATCGCCTCCGACCTGGTGCGCATCGAAGATGGCGTCCTCGCCGAGAACTGGGATGTGACCAGGGCCGAGGCCTGAGGTCATCCGCCGCCGGGAGTACTGCCATGTTGGCGGTGGTAGGCTGATGAGGTGAAGGATATTTTCGCGCTGCGGCTTTACACGCGGGTTGCGCGGCTGGGTAGCATCTCGGCGGCCGCACGCGAGTGTGGGTTGTCGCAATCTCAGGCTTCCCGGGTCATCGCCGACCTGGAGACGGATCTCGGCATCCGGTTGCTCGCGCGCAGCACGCGCGCGGTCGTGCCCACGGAAGTGGGCGCGGAATTTCTGGATCGAATCGAGTCCATCCTCGCCGCCCTCAACGAGGCCGAACAAAGTGCCCGTGGCGGCGGGGAATTGCGCGGATTGGTGCGAATGAGTACGCCCACCAGTTTCGGGATCCGCACGGTCATTCCACGACTTGCCGGGTTCACCACCAGGCATCCGGACATCCGCGTCCATCTCCTGCTCGAGGATACACGGCGGGATCTGGTGCGCGATGCGGTTGATGTGGCCATCCGGCTGGGCCAATTGGCCGATTCAAGCGCGACCGCGAAACTCGTCGCCAGAATTCCTCGCGTGATCGTGGCGGCGCCCCTCTATCTCGAGCGGGCCGGCACGCCCGCAACGCCGGCGGACCTCACCCAGCATCGGATTGTCGCGGGTTCTGCGGCGGCGGTGGCCACCGCATGGGTCTTTGAGCGCGGGGCGGAGAAGATGACCGTGGATGTGCAGCCCTTTTTCTCGACCAACGAGAATGAAGGCGCTGTGGCCGCCGCGGCCGCCGGACTCGGCATCAGTTCGATGAGCGAGTGGGCGTGTCAGCGCGAGCTCGCAAACGGAACGCTGGTGCGAGTGCTGACGGACTGGAAGACCGCGGACATTCCGGTTCACGCCTACTTTCCGATGGGAGCTGCCACGCGGGCGGCCGCGCGCGCCTTGATCGATCACTTGGTGGCGCAATTTGATGGCGACGCCATTCATGTGCAGCATGCATAGCTGTTAGCGGCAAGGGCGGGCTACCCCCGCGGCTCGGTGAGCTCGATGATTCGACATCACCTATGCCAAACCTGTTTACGCCTATTCGAATGGGAGGCCTGCATCTCCCCAACCGCATCGTGATGGCGCCATTGACGCGCATGCGCGCGGGATCGGTCGACCATGTACCCACCCCGCTTCAGGCCGAGTACTACTCCCAGCGCGCATCCGCCGGGCTCATTGTCTCCGAAGCCACAGCCATTAGCCCCGAGGGCTTCGGTTGGGCCGACACCCCGGGCCTGTGGAGTGCAGAACAAGTGCGCGGCTGGCGGCGGGTTACTGACGCGGTTCACGAGGCCGGCGGACAGATCGTAGCCCAGCTGTGGCACACGGGGGCCATCTCGCATCCGGATCTGCGCAACGGGCTGCAACCTGTGTCGGCATCCGATGTCGACCCGCTGCAGGTTTCCGTCACCCCGACCGGGCGCAAACCAACGGTCACGCCGCGCCCGATGACCAAGCGCGAGATCGCGCGCACCGTCGCCGACTATGCGCGGGCCGCGCGCAATGCGCTTGACGCCGGTTTCGATGGCGTACAGATTCTTGCGAACTATCTGTACCTGCTCGCACAATTTCTCAACCGCACCACGAACCGGCGCACCGATGAATACGGCGGCGGAATCGAAAATCGCGCCCGCATCCTGTTCGAAGTGGTCGAAGCGATACTCGAGGAGATCGATCCCGCGCGTGTCGGCGTCAAGATCAGCCCGATGCATGAGGGCGGTCCGTTCGCCGCTCATGAGGAAACATTGCCAATGGCCGAGTACGCCGTTCGCGAATTGAACGGCTACGGCCTTTCGCACCTGCTTCTGATGGGCAATTCGACTGACTTCTCCGGCACGCCGCTCGAGCCGCTCATGGGTGACGGCATGTTTCACCATTTCCGCCCCATCTTCCGCGGTGTGCTCATCGCCAACGTACAGATGGATGCGGCGCGCGGCACCCGTCTGATCGAAGAAGGGGTCGCCGACATGGTGGCCTTCGGACGCCCTTATATCGCAAACCCCGATCTCGTGGAACGCATCGCCACCGGCGCCCCACTTGCGCAAGTCGATTGGGACAGTGTTTATGCCGCGGGACCCCACGGCTACTGCGACTATCCGAAACTTTACAAACCTTAAGGACATCACCATGAGACTCAAAGGCAACACCATTTTCATCACCGGCGGGGGATCGGGAATCGGCCGCGGGTTCGCCGAAGCGTTCCACAAGCTTGGTAATCAAGTGATTATTGCGGGGCGTCGCCGCAAGCGTCTCGACGCGGTCGTCGCCGCCAATCCGGGCATGGCGGCGCTGGAACTCGATATTGGCGATCCGGCGAGCATTGAGAGTGTGGCGCGACGCCTGATCAGGGAGTACCCCGACGTGAACGTTCTCATCAACAACGCCGGCATCATGCAGGTCGACCGCACCGCAGGCAGGCTCGATGACGCGTTGTTGCTGGAGACAGTCAACACCAACCTGATCGGTTCAATCCGCATGACGTCGGCGCTGATCGAACATCTGAAGATGAAGGATGGAGCGGTCGTTGCTTATACAAGCTCGGTGCTGGGTTTCGTGCCCCTCGCGCTGACCGCTGTCTATTCTGCGACGAAGGCGGCGCTGCATTCGTACGCCCTATCGCAGCGATTCATGCTCCGCGACAGCACGGTGCGGGTAATCGAAATCGTCCCACCCTGGGTGCGCACGGAGCTGATGAACAGTCAGGAAGCCGAGCAGGCCATGCCCATCAACCAGTTCATCGGCGAGGCCATTCGGGCGCTTGGCACCAACGCAGACGAGATCGTGATTGACGCCGCAAAGCCGCTGCGCGGCAACGTCGGCCCCGGCGAACACGCCTTCGTCGGCACCTTCAATGAACGCTGGCTGGCGAACTTCAGCGAATCCCCCGTCTTTGACGAAGCGTCAGGAGGCTGAGACCATGGCAAAGTTACAAGACAAGGTCGCAGTCATAACGGGAGCTACCGCGGGAATTGGCCTGGCCACCGCCAAGCTTTTCGTCAAGGAAGGGGCGCACGTCTATATCACCGGGCGCCGCTCGAATGAACTGGAGGGGGCGGTAAAGGCGATCGGGCGCAACGTCACCGGCATCCAAGGGGATGTGTCCCAATTGCCTGACCTCGATCGTCTCTATGAGGCCGTCAAGGGCGCGGGCCGGCGAATCGATGTGCTCTTCGCCAACGCCGGCTCCGGTGAATTCAGCTCCTTGGGAGACGTCACCGAGGAGCACTTCGACCGGCTCTTTGACACCAATGTGAAGGGAGTGCTGTTCACCGTGCAGAAGGCGCTGCCGCTTCTGAACGACGGGGCGTCCATCATTCTCACGGGTTCCGTCGCCAGCATCAAAGGCACACCTGCCTTCTGGGTCTACGGCGCGACCAAGGCGGCAATACGCAATTTCGTCCGGGGTTGGACCGCGGAACTGAAAGATCGTCGTATCCGCTCCAACGTTCTAAGTCCCGGGCCCATCGATACTCCCCTGGTGAGTCGGCAATCCGAGGAGGTCATTGCGCGGATTGTGTCATCGGTCCCGCTGGGGCGCATCGGCACCAGCGACGAAGTCGCCAAGGCCGCGTTATTTCTTGCCTCGGATGACTCCAGTTACGTCGCCGGAACCGAGCTCTTTGTAGATGGCGGCAGGGGGCAGATCTAGTCGCGTGGCGACCGGTCCGCGCCACTCACCAGTGCCGTAGCGCACGAAGGCCGAGCCAGACGGCTGCCACGACTGCGACCACGAGCACCAGACCCAACAATGTCGCCACATATAGCAACAACTCGGTCGCTTCGCCCGGATCATTATCGTCTGGCTGCGCCTCCCCGCGGACATCTGAAGCATGACGGCGTAAATCGAACGCGGTGCCCTGCCCCAGTTGGTCTCGATTGGTCTCCACAGCGTGCCTCCATTCTATCTGCTGAACTGGCTCGACTTTTTCAGCCTGGCAGGGCCCTGGCGCTGATACGTTACGGCCGGCAATCTGCCGACAACACCGCACTTCAAGTGACGCTGCATTTCTTCGCAGGAAATCTTGCCACTGCGTCCGGGGCTCGACGAAACCGCGCCGCGGCGTAAACTACGCAGTGTGGATACCTTGGTTAGCATCAAGATCTTTCAGCAGGTCGTCCAGGACGGCAGTTTCGTTGCGGCCGCCGAGCATCTCGACCTCTCGACGGCCAGTGTCAGCAAACATGTCATGAGCCTGGAAAAACGACTTGGCGTGCGCCTCCTCAGCCGCAGCAGTCGCGCACTCAGCTTGACGGAACCGGGAAGAGTCTACTTCGAGCGCTCCAAGACGATCGTTGATGATCTGGAAACGACGGAGCTGGAACTGGGCTCGTTGAATACCGCTGCGCGCGGAACACTACGGGTCACCGCTCCGACCTGGCTTGCGGGACAGCGCCTGGCGGATCTCGTCGCGCGCTATCAGGCACTCTATCCGGAGATTGTCATCGATGTCTCTTTTGACGACCGCGTGGTCGACCTCGTCGCGGAGGGCTACGATCTGGCTTTGCGCGTGGTTCCGCACGAGCTGCTGCCGGCGGGGTTGATCGCCCGGCCGCTGCGGGATGTCACCAGTGTGCTCGGCGGCTCGCGGGAATATCTCGAACGGATGGGCACCCCGGCGTCCCCGCAGGAACTGCGCAATCACCGCTTCGTGGCGCTTGGTGGGAGCGATGTGCTGTCGCTGAAGGGTCCGACCGGGCCGATCGACATACCCATGAAAGTCGTCATGCGCTACCGATCTGTCATGGGAATCGCCAACGCCGTCGCCGCGGGTATCGGACTTGCGGCATTGCCGGATATCTTCTTCGAGGACCAGATGCTCAAGCCAGTCGTGAAACCCGTTCTTCCCGCCTACCGCATGCCGACGCGCACCGCGCACCTGGTCTATGTCAGCCGCAAGTACGTGCCGTTCAAGATCCGCAGCTTTGTGGACTTCGCGCTGGATCCGGCCAACCGTGTAAGCACTCCAATGATTGAAGGCGTTGACTGAGGATCCGGTCTCTCATGCCGGTGATGTGCTGCGTACAAAGGCAGCAAGTGCCGCGCCGATCTCGTTGGCGCTGTCCTCCTGAATGAAATGCAGCCCCTTCACGGAAATCTCCGTCTGATTGGGCCAGGTTCGGCACAAGTCGCGCCCGGGTCCGATCAGCAGTGACCCCGGCTCGGCCGAGATAAACAGCTTCGGGATGGTGCTGCCGGCAAGCCAGCGACCATATTCCTCAACGATCGCCACAACGTCCGCCGGCTCACCCTCGATTGGCAATTCCCGCGCCCAAACAAGCGCCGGCAGGCGGGATTTCCGGTCGGGAAACGGCCGACGGTAAGTTTCCATCTCCGCTTCACCGAGGCGTCGAAGGATGAGCCGCGGCAGAAGAGTCTCGATAAAGAAGTTCTCGTCCAATACCATGCGCTCGCCCCGATCCGAGCGCATGTCCTTGAAGATCTGAACGCGATCCTGAGGCAGGTCCTTCCACCGCCGCGGCTTGACGATCGCTTCCATATAGGCGATTGCGCGCACACGATCCGGGTTGCGCTGCGCCCAGTGGAAGCCCAGCGCCGAACCCCAATCGTGCAGCACCAGGGTAACCTTCCGATCGAGCTTGAGGCCATCAAACCATGCGTCAAGATATCGCGCGTGATCGACGAACCGATAGCGCCCGCCTGGAACCGCGCCGGAGCGTCCCATGCCAACGAGATCCGGCGCCAAGCATCGGCCGAGGCTGCTCACATGCGGTATCACGTTGCGCCAGAGGTAGGACGATGTTGGATTGCCGTGCAGGAAGACGATCGGATCGCCGGCTCCGAGTGCCACGTAGCTCATTTCAGTGTCGAGTACGGACATGCGGCTTCGTGGATGAATGTCCGTCGGGTTGATCAATTCGTGCACGTCAATTGGCCTTCAGCGCCGGGTAGTCTGTGTAGCCCGCCGACCCCGGCGTGTAGAAGGCCTTGGCATCGGGGGCGTTGAGTGCGGCGCGATTTGCAAACCGTGACGGCAAATCCGGATTGGCCAGAAAGGGTCGTCCAAATGCGATTGCATCGGCTTCCCCCAGGCGCAGGGCTTGCGACGCATCATCGAAAGAGTAGTCCGAGTTCAGAATCAGCGCGCCTTTGAACGCCCGCCTGATCAGGGGAACAAGCTGTCGAGTCGCTGGTCGAAAGGTGCTGTCGGGGCGAGAGGCGCGCATTTCCAGGAACGCGATCTGCAGCCCGTCCAGGGCTTCGGCCGCCTTCGCGAACAGGGTCTGCGATGCGCTGTCCCCACATCCCTGAGGGTCATCGTTGGGCGAAAGTCTCACGGCCGTTCGATCCGCGCCGGCTACGCTGATGAGCGCCTGGGTCACCTCAATCAATAGCCGGATGCGGTTTTCGACGCTGCCACCGTAGTCGTCAACCCGCCGGTTGGTTCCATCCCGCAAGAACTGATCGATGAGATAGCCGTTCGCGGCATGCAGCTGTACGCCATCGAATCCGGCCCCCATTGCGTGCTCGGTGGCTCGCCGGTAATCGCCGATGATCTGCCGTATCTCCCCGGGTTCGAGCGCGCGGGACTTCGCATAGGGTTGCGTGCCCTCGTAGGTGTGGGCATGCCCGGGAGCGGTCGTTGCCGAGGCCGATACCGGTTGAGCACCGCCCAGATAGTCCGGGTGAACGAGCCGACCCATGTGCCAAAGCTGCGCCACGATGCGGCCACCCGCATCATGGACGGCACGTACGATTGGCTTCCAGGCGGTCATCTGCTCCTGAGACCAAAGCCCCGGTGCATTCGGCCAACCCAGGCCTTGCTGAGAGATTCCGGTCGCCTCCGAAATGATCAGCCCAGCCGAGGCACGTTGGCTGTAATACTCGCCCATCAGCGGCGTCGGGACATGGGCACGGGTCGCGCGACCGCGCGTGAGCGGCGCCATCATGATTCGGTTCGGTGCATCAATCGCGCCTAACGCAATGGGGTCAAACAGGCTCGTCATGGAAAGGGTCCTTCAGCTGCTCGCTAGAGATAGATCGGGGGCTCCGCCGTCAGACCGCGTTTGACGGTCCGCGCGCGCTCATCGGCGAGCACCTCACTTGCGCCGGCCTCCAAAGCGTCGAAGGCCGTGGCCGCCACGCTCCGCGGGGAAACTTTGGCGACCTCCAGTCCGCGGGCCAGATCCGTGTCTACGAAGCCGACATGCAGCCCGAGAACTTGCGTTCCCTGCTGCCGCAACTCATTGCGCAGACCATTGGTCAGGCTCCAGGCGGCGGCCTTGGAGACCGCGTAGGCCGTCATGGCACCGCTGTTGATCCAGCTCGCGACGGATAACACATTGAGGAATGCACCCCCGCCGTTCTTGGCCAGCACCGGGGCGAAGGCCTGCGTCATGCGTACGATCCCGAAAACATTGGTGTCGAACTGCGCACGGGCCGCTTCAACGGCCCCGGGCTCAAGAAGACCCCCTTCCCGTGCGATCCCTGCATTGTTGACGACGAGCGTGACGTCGCTGCAGGTTCGCGCCGCGGCGGCCACGTCCTGGTCCGAGGTGACATCGAGTGTCACGGCGATGAGGCCCGGAGTGTTGATCGAGGATGGGCTGCGGGCGCCGGCATACACCTTGCGGGCACCGCGCGCCAGCGCGGCTTCCGCGAAGGCGAGTCCGATGCCGCGATTGGCGCCGGTAATGAGCACAATGGCATCTTTGAGTTTCATGGTCGGTCCCTCAGCGACTGCGGCTAAACCTTGAACGAGTACGCGGCGCCGTCACGTTTTACGTATCCGGCTGTCGGCGCGACATAGTGAGTACCGATGACCAGTATGGGCTGGTCGGCCCATTCTGCGAACAGCTTGGCGCGCGTGGCTGTTGCAGCCTGGCTGTCACTGTCGTACGTAGTTGTCCAATCCGGGTGCGCCATTTGGCAGGGATGGTGCGCGATGTCGCCAGTGATCACCGCCTTGTGCCCTTCCGATTCGATCATCACACTGACATGACCTGGCGTATGGCCGGGGGTTGCTCTGAGCCGTATCTCCGGTGAGATGCGGTGATCCGTCGCGACCAGGTCGACCAGTCCCGCGTCGAAAATCGGCTGCACGCTATCTGCGAAAATCGTCCTTTGCTCCTCGTCGCCCTCGTTGCGCCAATGCTCGAATTCATGCTTGCCCACCAGGTACCGCGCCTTGGGGAAGGTCGGAACCCACTTGCCGTCCACACACATGGTGTTCCAGCCCACATGGTCCACATGCAGGTGGGTGCACAGTACGGCGTTGACCCTGTCGCGACTCCACCCCGCATCATCGAGATGCTGCAGGAATGGCGTCGCCAGGGAGTTGCCGCCCGTCAGCCCCCGCGGCTTGTCATTCCCGATGCAGCTGTCCACCAAAAGCCTCAGACCCGGTGCCTCCACGAGCAGTGCCTGGACACACGCCATGAGTGTATCGGTCTCTTGAACGAAATGCGGAAAGAGCCATGGACTGGCCTTCAACGCCTGTGGCGTCGCCTGCGAAATGAGGCGGCCGTCCGGGAATGGGATCACTACTTCGACCACGGAGGTAATCTTCACCTTGCCCACCTGCCAATTCAGCATGACGGTCTCCTATTGGTTGTAGCGCGTCATCCTTCAATGTTTCGACTTTGACAAAACGACTTTGCCAAATGGCCGGTCCTCAATCAGATGGCGCAAGGCTTCGCCGGCGTCGGCGAAGGGATAGACCCGATCGACGATCGGTTTGATATCTCCGCTCACGATCAGCGCGAGGATGTTCTGCCACGCGGTGGCAACCACGAATGGTGATTGGGCAAACAGCGAAAAGCCCGTCATCCGGGCGCGCTTCCAGATCAGATCGGTCACATCGATCGTGGTGGTGCGTCCAGCCGAATAGCCCAGGGTGGTCAGGACGCCGCCGACGGCGAGACTGCTCAACGCCTGCCCCGTGAACGGCCCGCCTATGCTGTCGATGACAATATCGACGCCCTTGCCCGCTGTGATCCGGTGAACGCCCGCGGCAAGGCCTTCGGAAGTCAGATCGATCACGTCTTTGAAGCCAAGCTCGCGTGCCTTGGCTGCTTTGACCGCACTGCCGGCTGTCGAGATGACCTTGCCGGCACCGTGTGCCCGGGCCAGCTGATAGGTCGCGTTCCCGACCGACCCACCTATTGCCGGGGCCAGCACCGCCATGCCTGGCTGGAATCCGGCCTGCGTCAGTGTGATCTGCCCGGTCAGGTAGGCCGCCGGGAGACTGGCCGCGACGACATCGTCGATGGCGTCCGGGACCAATGCCAGATGATCGGGTTTCACCAGCAGCCAGTCTTGCCAGGTGCCACTCTCGCTAACCCCATAGGGTCCCGTGAACACCACGCGGGCGCCTACCGTGAGTCCCGAATCCCCCGCATCTTCGATGACACCGGCGCCTTCGTTGCCGAGCACCAACGGCGCCTTGGCTCGAGGATGACCTCCCGACAGAATCGTGTATTCAAGCGGCGTGACGCCGGCGGCCGTGACACGCACCAAAACACGGTCCGCTACCGGTGACGGTTTGGCCAACGGGACTAGCCGCAGGCCGCCATAGCCCGAGAAATCCTTCGCTTCGATCGCTCTCATTGTCTGACTCCAATAAAGTTACAGACCTGTCCGTAACAGTTAGAGTACGGACAGGTCTGTAACTTTGTCAACACGATCTTGGAATGACGAGGAGCCTGGCGGGTATGAGGGAAGAGCTACTTGCTCTCGATCAGCTTGACGAGCGCATGCAGCAGCCGATTGGCGGGCGTCGCCACGCCCAGGGCTGCGCCACGCCGCACGATCAGGCCGTTCAGATGATCGATCTCACTGTGCTTGCCGCGGGCCAGATCCTGCGCGGTCGATGAGTATTGGCCAGGTACCGTCTCGGCAATTCTGCGCACGGCCGCATCAACATCACCGGGAAGCCGCACGCCATCGGCTTGCGCAACCGCCACGCATTCATCGACCAGGTCGCGCATGACGGCGGTCACGCCCTCACCCTGCACGAGCCGGCCGTACGGCAATTGTGTAATCGCCGAGAGCGCGTTGTACGCGCAGTTCAGGATTAGCTTCGCCCACAACGCGCCGCGCACATTGTCGGATATCTCAGTCGGCACGCCGGCCGCGATTAACGCACGCGCGACTTCATCGCTGGCCTCGGAAGGCTCGATGACCAGTTCGCCGCGGCCATGATGCCTGACATGCCCTGGCCCGGCCATTTCGACACCGATGTACACCGCCGCTGCGATCACCTCCTGCGTCAACCGCGCGCGCAGTCGGTCGGCGTTCTCAACGCCGTTTTGCAAGGACAGCACTACCGCATCCGCCGCCAGATACGGCTTGATGGCCGCCGCGCCGGTTTCGGTATCATTGGACTTCACGCAGAACAGCACGAGCCGCGCGCGCTGCACCGCGCTCGCTTCGGTGCTGACGGCGACACGAAGGTGTTCGTCGAAAGTCTGCGCTTCGAGCCTCAGCCCCTGACGCTCGATCGCCTCGACGTGTTGCGGGCGCCCGATCAGCACCACATCGTGTCCTGCGCGCGCCAGCATGAAGCCGTAGTAGCAGCCCACCGCACCCGCACCCATCACCGCGATTTTCATGGGTCACCAACCTGTCAGTCACTTGCACATTACGGACAGGTCTGTCACTTTGTCAACCAGGAGATCGAGATTCAGGAGCTTGACGATTATGAAGGCACGAGCCCGACCTCGGCGGGGGGCCCCGCCAAAGCGCGCACCGAGCGCCCGTGAGCGCATCCTCGCGACGGCCAGTGAATTGTTCTACCGCGAGGGATTCCGCGCCATCGGTGTCGATACCGTCGTGGAGGAATGTGGCGTGTCGAAGACCAGCCTGTATCGCCTGTTTGAATCCAAAGACGCCTTGATTGCCGCCTTCGCGGCCGAACAGGATCGCTTGTTTTGGACGCGATGGGATCACATCGCGCAGGAGTACGCCGCTGAGCCGCGCGCCTTGCTCGAGGCGCTGCTGTCCTGGATTGCGCAGCGGATCGGGCGGCCCGCCTATCGCGGCTGCCCCTTCCTCAATCTGACGACGGAGTTTCCCGACCCGACCCATCCCGGCCGGGTCATCGCGCGAAGTAACAAGGACGAACTGCGTGCGCGGCTCGCGACCCTTGTTACCAAGCTCGGCGCCGCCGATCCCAACCGAGTTGCATCTCAATTGGCGTTGCTCATCAACGGCGCGTACGCCACGGGCCTGATGGTGAACGCGGGTGATCTGCGGGGCGACCTCGTCGATGCCGCCAAGAAATTGCTGGTCTAGCCCTGTGCTACTGCGCGGTGGGACGAGTCGGCGGAGCTCCACCTGGAGCGGGGCCGCGGGGACCGGCACCACCCGGGCCTCCTGGACGCACTGCATTGGTGTCATTCCGGAAGCGTCCGACGTAGGCTGCCTTTGCGGCCACCTTGCCCTTCATTGCCTCAAGGAGTTCAGGCCGGCCGGCGGTAGCCGGCAAGTCGAGCTTCGCATTGAGCGCATAGAACTCGAATACGTAATGGTGATAGCGCGGACCATTCGGCGCGCCCATGCCCATGTAGGGGCGTCCGCGGCCATTCACCGCGCCTTCCGGTAGCATGCCTTCCTCGATCTGCGTGACGGGGATGGTCGCCGGAATGTTCCAGGCCAGCCAGTGCAGGTTGT
Organism: Steroidobacteraceae bacterium; assembly: GCA_035485475.1. Taxonomy (GTDB): domain Bacteria; phylum Pseudomonadota; class Gammaproteobacteria; order Steroidobacterales; family Steroidobacteraceae; genus DAIDKA01. Next base: position 29,838 of record DATHOA010000248.1, read on the forward strand.
CGTCCGAATTGAATGCGGGAGCCACATCCAGATCGTGGAGGATGACCGCGATGCTCTGCGTGGTCGCAGGCAAGTTGCTTATCTTGAAGTCCGGTAGCGTGTTAGCGCCATAGAACGAGTACTTCAACGGCACGATGCCGCCATCTTCGAATGCCTTGCTCTCGACCAGCATCGGCACAAGCGTCCAGCGCGCCGGGCCGGCGGGCGCCGAACCACCTGCCGCAGATTGCTGCGCCACTGCGGTGGCGCCTGTTGCTGCAAGCGCCAGCACCGCGGCAGCCGTTATCAATGTCAGTCGCATGTAGAACCCTCTTGGTCTGATGGTCGAGTGAAATTCGTATTATGGGTCTTGTTAGTATTGTGGCAGAAGGCTGGATGATGTGGAACCAGCAGGTCAAGGATCCACCGAGGGTCTGAAATGAAATGCCGGCAGTTTGGTTCGACGTCGCGACCGATATCAGAGATAGGCCAAGGTACCTGGAATATCGAACACGTACCGGTTGACACGGCAGTGGCAGCATTGCGTAGCGGAATCGACCTGGGTATGACCCATATCGATACCGCAGAAATGTATGGGTCGGGGAAGGCCGAGCGGGTGATTGCGAAGGCGATTGAGGGACGCCGGCAGGAGATTTTCCTGGTGTCCAAGGTTCTGCCGTCGAACGCATCGAGGAAGGGAGTCGTGCAGGCCTGCGAAGCCACCCTCGCGCGGCTAAAAACCGATCGGCTGGATTGTTATTTACTGCACTGGCGCGGCAGTCATCCACTCCGGGAGACCGTGGCGGCCTTCGATCAGTTGATACGCGACGGCAAAATTCTGTCATGGGGCGTAAGCAATTTCGATGTGGATGATCTTGAAGAGGTATACAGCCTTTCCAGCGCGTACCCGCCGGCGTGCAACCAGGTGCTGTACCACCTGGAAGAGCGGGCAATCGAGCATGCCGTGATTCCCTGGTGTGCGACTCATGAAATCGCAGTGGTCGCCTACAGCCCGTTCGGGAGTCAATCCGGCTTCCCGGCTCCACGATCGACGGGCGGCCGGGTACTGCAACAGATCGCAGATCTTCATGGTGCTAGTCCACGCCAGGTCGCACTGCGGTTCTTGTTGCGAAATCCTTCCGTGTTCACGATTCCTAAGGCATCGACACCCGGACATGTTGTCGACAACGCGAAGGCCGGCGAGCTTGAACTCAGTAGTGCCGAACTGGCGCGAATCGAAGCGGCATTTCCACGCAGACCCTGTCCCCGATCTCTACCAATGATTTAGCCTGCTGCTTCCAAACTTGACTTGTAGGCGGCGTCTGCTGATGATCGCTTTGATTGAAGCGCCCCCCGCGGAAGGACTCACCATGAACGAGCCGCGCAACGCAATGATTCGTCGTCGTGACCTGCTTCTCGCGGTGTCCGGAGTGGCGGCTGTCGCCAGTGTGGCATCAATCGGGGCGACCCGATCCGATACCGCCGTCAAACGCGACAAGCGCCAGCCGCAGTACCAAGCCAATTCTCCGGAGGTTCAGACTTTCTACCGGGTCAATCGCTATCCGGGGGCGAAGTAGCGTCCTCCATGCTCATACGTAGACCAGAACGGCAGGTTCGTCGTGGCGGTGGCACTGCGGTGACCGGCGCCGGTCAAACCGAAGCCCAGCTTGATCGCCGCTCCTTCCTGCGAAGCTCAGGCCTTATTGCCGGCGGTCTCGCCGGATTTGGCGTGCTGCCACTCGCCACTGTACGCGTGGCCGAAGCCGGCGCGCCGCCGCCGCCCGGTGCTGAGGTGACCCTGCGCAAGAATATCTGTACTCATTGCTCGGTTGGCTGCTCGGTTATCGCCAAGGTCGCGAACGACGTATGGATTGGACAGGAACCGGATTTTGACAGCCCCATCAATCGCGGCTCGCATTGCTGCAAGGGCGCGGCGGTTCGTGACGACGTAGTGGGCGATCGGCGGCTGCGCTACCCCGTGAAGCTCATCGATGGCCAGTGGCATCGCATTCCCTGGGATCAGGCGATCGATGAGATCGGCGACAAGCTGCTCGAGATTCGAGCGAAATCCGGGCCGGAATCGGTGTACTGGCTCGGATCCGCAAAATTCACCAATGAAGCCGCCTATCTGAACCGCAAGTTTGCCGCCTTCTGGGGCACGAACAACTCGGACCACCAGGCACGTATCTGCCATTCCACCACTGTCACGGGTGTCGCCAATACCTGGGGCTACGGTGCGATGACCAATAGCTACAACGACATCCGCAACGCCAGGACCATCATGGTCATGGGCGGCAATCCCGCCGAGGCGCATCCGGTCTCGTTGCAGCACATTCTCGAGGGTAAGGAGATCAACCGCGCGAACATGATCGTCATCGACCCGCGAATGACGCGCACGGCAGCGCACGCGACCGAGTATGTGCGCGTGCGGCCCGGCACGCATATTCCGACCATCTACGGGATGATCTGGCACATTCTGAAGAACGGCTGGGAGGACAAGGAGTTCATTCGCCAGCGGGTGTACGGCCTGGAGGATGTCCGCGCGGAAATCGAGAAATGGACACCGGATGAGGTGGAGCGCGTCACCGGTTTACCGGAAGCCCAGGTCAAGCGTGTTGCGCAAATATTTGCCCAGGAGCGGCCCGCCACGCTGATCTGGGCGATGGGTCAGACCCAGTTCGCCGTTGGGACGGCGAATGTCCGCGCCAGCTGTCTGCTGCTGCTCGTGACCGGCAACATGGGCGGCTTTGGCAGCGGCGCGAATATCTTCCGCGGGCACACGAACGTTCAGGGCGCGACCGACCTCGGCCTCGATGTCACGACTCTGCCGCTCTACTACGGTCTGTCCGAAGACGCTTGGCGGCATTGGTGCCGGGTATGGGAGGTCGACTACGACTGGGTGCGCTCCCGCTTCGTGAGCAAGACGTTCATGGAGACCCCCGGCATACCCAGCACGCGCTGGTTCGATGCCACGCTGCTACCGAAGGAGCAGGTCAGCCAACCGGACACTCTGAAGGCCATGTTCGTCATGGGACATGGCGCCAATACGATTACCCGCATGCCGGAGTCGGTGCGGGGAATCGAGAAACTCGACCTCCTGGTTGTCTGCGATCCCTATCCGACCAGCTGGTCCGTGCTTTCGGAGCGAAGGAATGGGACCTATCTGCTGCCGGCCTGCACCAGCTTCGAGATGGATGGCTCGCGCACCGCCTCCAACCGTTCGTTGCAGTGGGGCGAACAGATCGTAAAACCCGTGTTTGAATCGAAGAACGATTACGACACCATGTATTTGCTGGCGCGCAAGCTGGGCTTTGCCGACCAGTTGTTCAAGAACATCAAAGTCGACAATGGTGCGGTGTCGGCGGAGGACATTCTGCGGGAAATCAACCGCGGCGGCTGGTCCACGGGCTATTGCGGTCAATCGCCGGAACGCCTCAAGGCGCACATGCGCAACCAGCACAAGTTCGACCTGGTGACGCTGCGGGCGCCCAAGGATGATCCGGAGGTAGGCGGCGACTATTATGGATTGCCCTGGCCTTGCTGGGGAACGCCGCAGCTGAGGCATCCCGGTACGCCGGTTCTCTATAACACCAATCTATCCGTAGCGGACGGCGGCGGCACGTTCCGCGCCCGCTTCGGCGTCGAGCGCATCGTCAAGCGCAAGGTGATGGAGAATGGTGTGGAGATTGAGAAGGAGGTGCACGAGAATCTGCTCGCGGAGGGATCCTATTCGCTCGGCTCGGAGATCAAGGATGGCTACCCCGAGTTCACGCTCGGCGTGCTGAAGAAGCTGGGCTGGGACAAGGACCTCAGTGCCGAGGAAATGGCAGTCATCAAGCGTGTCAACGCGGCCAACCCCGACGCCGTATCCTGGTCGCTGGACCTTTCCGGCGGCATCCAGCGCGTCGCGATCAAGCACGGCTGCAGCCCTTACGGCAACGCCAAAGCTCGGATGATTGCCTGGAATCTACCCGACCCGATTCCGGTGCACCGCGAGCCGATCTATACCCCCCGGCCCGACCTCGTCGCCAAATATCCGACTCTTCCGGACGCCCGACAATTTCGCGTACCGAATATCGGTTTCAGCGTGCAAAAGGCGGCAGTGGACAAGGGCATCGTCAAGGACTTCCCGCTGATCCTCAGTTCCGGGCGGTTGGTCGAGTATGAAGGTGGCGGCGAAGAAACTCGCTCCAACCGATGGCTGGCTGAGTTGAAGCAGGACATGTACGTGGAGATCAACCCCGCGGATGCCGCCGAGCGTGGCATTGTCAATAACGGCTGGGTGTGGGTGACCGGTGCTGAAAGCCATTCCAAGGCCCGCATGAGGGCGTTGGTGACGGAGCGCGTCGGCAAGGGGGTGACCTGGATGCCCTTTCACTTTGCAGGCTGGTTCCAAGGCGTCGACCAGCGTAGCAAATATCCCAAAGGTGCCGACCCGTATGTACTTGGCGAGAGCGTGAATACCATCACGACCTACGGCTTCGATCCCGCAACTGGCATGCAGGAGCCGAAATGCACGCTGTGTCAGATCCGAGCGGCATAAGGGAAGTGGGCACATGGCGCGGATGAAATTCCTTTGCGACGCCGACCGCTGCATCGACTGCAATGCCTGCGTGACCGCATGCAAGAACGAAAACGAGGTTCCCTGGGGCATCAACCGCCGGCGCGTCGTGACCATCAACGACGGCAAGCCGGGGGAGCGGTCAGTGTCCATGGCATGCATGCATTGCACCGATGCGCCCTGCGCGGCGGTGTGTCCGGTGCGTTGCATCTTCCCGACCGAAGAAGGCGTGGTACTGCATTCCAAGGACCTGTGCATTGGCTGCGGCTACTGCTTCTACGCCTGCCCGTTCGGTGCGCCGCAATATCCCCGCATCGGCAACTTCGGGTCCCGCGGCAAGATGGACAAATGCACTTTCTGCGCAGGGGGTGGCGGCAAGGAAGAGACCGGCAGCAGTGAGGAATTCAAGAAATACGGCGCCAACCGTCTCGTGCAAGGAAAGCTGCCGCTGTGCGCCGAGATGTGCTCGACCAAGTCATTGCTGGCGGGCGACGGTGCCATCATTGCCCAGATCTACAGGGAACGGGTATTGAAGCGCGGCTACGGATCAGGCGCCTGGGGTTGGATGACGGCCTACCACGAGGAGATCCCGGTATGAGGTGCGCCGCCGCTGTGCTCATCTTCGCGCTGCTGGCCGTACAACCGGCGGGTGCGCAGCAGTCGAATTCGAGCCCGCCGGTCGATCCGGATGCGAGCGCGGTGCAGGAACAGCGCCTGCTCGAGGCCGCGCCGCGCATCCAGGGCCGCATCGACATCCCCGACCGGAAGGCGAGCGTGCTCATGCAGCCGGCGGGGCGGAAATGGGATTACTTTCATGAAGTCATTTTGCACTGGCTTGGCGCGATCGTAATCCTGGGCATGCTGGCTCTTTTGGCGCTCGCCTATCTGGTCATGGGCAGGATCCGGATTGCCTCCGGACGAAGTGGCAGGAAGGTCATGCGCTTCACGGGCTTCGAGCGCTTCTCACATTGGCTGACGGCCGTGTCTTTCGTGCTGCTCGGTCTGACTGGCCTGAACATCACCTTCGGGAAGCTGGTGCTCCTGCCTGTCATTGGACCCGAAGCGTTCAGTGACTTCGCGCAGACTGCCAAGTATGTCCATAATTTTGTCAGCTTCTCGTTCGTCCTCGGTCTGGCCCTGATCGTAGCGCTATGGCTGAAGGACAATATTCCCAAACGGGTCGACATTGACTGGGTCAAGCAAGGCGGTGGCTTCATTAAGTCGAAGCACGCACCTGCCGGGCGTTTCAACGCCGGCGAGAAATTGGTGTTCTGGTTCGCGCTGGCGGCCGGAATTGCCGTGATCATTTCGGGATATCTGCTGCTGTTCCCGTTCTACCTGCTGAATATCGCAGGAATGCAGGGTGCACAAGTGATCCACTCCGTCGTGGCCGTGCTATTCGTCGCCGTGATTCTCGCGCATATCTATATCGGGACGCTCGGCATGGAGGGTGCGTTCGAGGCCATGGGAAGTGGCGAAGTCGATCTCAATTGGGCCAAGGAGCATCACGATCAGTGGCTCGCAGACACCCTCGAGGATGAGCGTCCCGCCGCTCAGACCTCAGGCTCGTCCGCAACCTTGCCGTCGGCGCGGTCGCGCAGATAATCGTCGGTGGTGCGTGCGGGAGTGCGCTGAGGCCCATAGGGGTCGAATTCCCGCTCCGTGACGAAGGCGACGCGGCAATCGTCGCACATCCGAATCAAGTCCAGTCGTTCGGGGGACTCCTTGAACATCCAATGAGTGCCGGCGAGCTTTTCAACCACACGCTCGATCGTGCTCTTGACGCCAAAGGGTTTGCTGCAACGGATGCAGCAGTATGGCGGCTCCTCTTTGAGGACGCGCGTACCGCGGGAGCCCGCACCGAAATCCAGCTGGGGTTTCAAAGTGATGACGTGTTCCGGACAGGTTGCCTGACACAGGCCGCACTGCACGCAGGCCGGTTCGGAGAAGCGCAGCATCGGTCGCTCGGGATCCGCGCTCAATGCTCCGGTCGGACACGCTGACAC
>DATHOA010000249.1:0-23828 GCA_035485475.1 Steroidobacteraceae bacterium
GCGGTGGGCGATGATGACCAGTCCATCTACCGATGGCGCGGCGCGCGCGTCGAGAACCTGCACCAGTTCCGGCGTGATTTTCCTCATGCCAAACTGTTTCGGCTGGAGCAGAACTACCGCTCCACCGCCACCATACTCAACGGCGCCAATGCGCTGATTGCCCACAACGCCGGGCGTCTGGGCAAGACGCTGTGGACCGATGGGGCGCGCGGGGATCCGATACGCGTGTACGCCGCGTTCAATGAACGCGACGAGGCGGAGTTCGTGCTGCAGCGCATACGTGATTGGACCCAGCGTGGCGGGCAGCGCAGCCAGGTGGCCATCCTGTACCGCTCCAACGCGCAGTCGCGGGTGTTTGAAGAAGCCTTCCTCTCGGCCCGGATGCCCTACAAGGTGTATGGGGGTTTGCGGTTCTTTGAGCGCGCCGAAATCAAGGATGCACTCGCCTACCTGCGCCTGATCACGAATCACCGTGACGATGCCTCGTTTGAACGGGTCGTGAATCTGCCCACCCGCGGGATCGGGGCGAAGAGCCTGGACATCATCCGTGAGACCGCGAAGGGCTCCGGGCAATGCCTGTGGGATGCCGCCGGCGCCTGCATCGCGGATGCACTGGGGCCGAAGGCCGCGCTTGCCGTGCATGGCTTCATGCAGCTGATCGAACGGCTGGAGCGCGAAATCCACGGCCTGGCGCTGCACGAGCAGGTCGACCATGTCATCAACCACAGCGGCCTGATCGAGCATCATCGGCGTGAAAAGGCCGATCGCGGTGAAGCGCGCGTGGAGAACCTGGAGGAACTGGTCAGCGCCGCGCGCGGTTTCACCGGCGAGGGGAGCGAGGACCTGCCGCCGCTGGCGGCGTTCCTGGCGCATGCGGTACTCGAATCCGGCGAAGGCCAGGCGGATGCCTGGGAGGACTGCATCCAGATGATGACGCTGCACACCGCGAAGGGGCTCGAATTTCCGGTGGTGTTCCTGGCGGGGATGGAGGATGGCCTGTTTCCGCACCAGCGTTCATTGAATGATATCGAAGGCCTGGAGGAGGAGCGCCGCCTGGCCTATGTGGGCATGACCCGCGCGATGCAGCAGCTGTACGTCACCTATGCGGAGCAGCGCCGCCTGCACGGCATGGATACCTATGGCGCACCCTCGCGGTTCATCAAGGAGATTCCCGGCGAATTGATTGAAGAGGTCCGGGCGCGCGTGCCGGTGGCGCGGCCGATGCTGGGCAGTCGCTTCAGCGACACGGGGACGGGGCGCGGCGGCTCCCTGCGCGAAAGCGCCGGCAATGGTCATCCCGGCATGGGCCTCGGCGCGCGCGTGCGTCATGGCAAGTTCGGCGAGGGCGTCATTCTCAATCTGGAAGGCAACGGCGCCCATGCGCGCGTGCAGGTGAATTTTGAGCAGCAGGGTACCAAGTGGCTTATGCTGCAATACGCAAACCTCGAACCTGTGTGACATAAGCTTCCCACATGAAAATCGTCATCCTGGGGGCGGGGCAGGTCGGCAGAACGGTCGCCTACCAGCTGTCCCGCGAAGAGGCCAATGAAGTCACGGTGGTGGATGTCAACGAGGACACCCTGCGTGATCTTCAGGACCGCATCGACATCCGCACCGTCGCCGGCAACGGCGCCCACCCATCGGTGCTGGAAGCGGCGGGAGCGGCGGAAGCCGACATTCTCATCGCACTCACGAACAGCGATGAGGTGAACATCCTGGCCTGCGAAGTGGCCGACACCCTGTTTCGCACGCCCACCAAAATTGCGCGCATCCGCTCTGCTGAGTATACGGCACGCCCGGAGCTCTTCAGCGATGATGCGCTGGCGGTGGACTTCTTCATCAGCCCCGAGCGGCTGGTCACCGAATACATCGAACGACTCGTCAATTTTCCGGGCACGCTGCAGGTGCTTGATTTCGCCGACGGCAAGGTGCGCCTGGTCGGCGTGCGGGCACACAAGGACGGCAAGCTGGTCGGTCAGCGCCTACGCGAACTGCGCGAACACATTCCCAGCACCGAGGCGCGCATCGTGGCCATCTATCGCAAGGGCGGTGCGGTGCGCCCGGAAGGGGAAACCATCATCGAGGACGGCGATGAGGTGTTCTTTTTGGCGGGGCGCGACTACATCCGCCGGGTCATGACGGAGATGCGCAAGGATGAAAGTCCGATGCGCCGCATCGTCATCGCCGGCGGCGGCAACATCGGCTTGCGGCTCGCGCGCGCCTTGGAGAAAACCAGCCAGGTGAAACTGATCGAGCGTGATGCACTGCGCGCGCGGCGCGTGGCGGAGTTGCTCGAAAACACCATCGTGCTGCATGGCGACGCGGCCGATGAGGAACTGCTGATCGAGGAGAACATCGACAGCACGGACGTGTTCGCGGCGCTGACCAATTCGGAAGAAGCAAACATCCTCTCGGCGATGCTGGCGAAGCGCCTGGGCGCGCGCAAGGTCATGGCGCTCATCAACAAGCCCTCCTACGCGGAGCTGATGGAAAGTGGCAGCATCGACATCGCGATCTCGCCCCAGACCATCACCATCGGCTCGCTGCTCGAGCACGTCCGGCGCGGCGATGTGGTCAAGGTGCACTCGCTGCGCCGCGGCTCGGCCGAAGCCCTCGAAGCCATCGTGCACGGCACGGAGGCCACCTCGCGCGTCGTCGGGCGCCGCGTCGAGGAACTGAAGCTCCCCGAGGGCGCCTCGATCGGTGCGATCGTCCGCGGCGATGAGGTGCTGATGTGCCACCACGACACGGTCGTGCAGGCCGATGATCACGTGATCCTGTTCCTCTCCGACCGGCGTCACGTGGATGCCATCGAACGGCTGTTCACGGGACCGGCGCGCTAGGCTCGCCGCGTGCTCGGTGTCATCAATGTCCTCGGCCTGATCCTCACGGCCTTCGGCGCGACCTTCGCGCTGCCGCTGTTGACGGCGCTGATCGCCCAGGACGGCACGGCCGTCGACTTCCTGTTGAGCGGCGTGGTCACGGCCGGCATCGGCTTCTGTATCGCCAGCGCCACGAAGCGTCACGCCCGGGAATTGAAGCCGCGCGACGGCTTCCTGCTGGTGACGCTGGGCTGGGCGCTCATGTCCGCCGCCGCGACCATCCCGTTGCTGCTGCTGATTCCGCGTCTGACCTTCACCGATGCGTATTTTGAGACCATGTCGGGCCTGACCACGACGGGTGCGACCATGCTTACGGGCCTGGATCATCTGGCCCCGGCCATCAATGTCTGGCGCTGCACCCTGCATTGGTTCGGCGGGCTGGGCATCATCGTGCTGGCCGTGGCGGTGTTGCCGCTGCTGGGCGTCGGCGGCATGCAGCTGTACAAGGCCGAGACGCCCGGCCCGATGAAGGACGACAAGATCACGCCGCGCATCACCGGCACGGCCAAATCGCTGTGGCTGGTGTACTGCGCCATCACGGCGGTGGGCATCATCGCACTGCGCCTGGCGGGCATGTCCTGGCTGGATGCGGTGTGCCATTGTTTCTCGGCCGTGGGCCTGGGTGCTTTTTCCACTCACGACGCCAATGTGGCGTATTTCAACTCCCCGGCCATTGAACTGACGCTGTGCGCACTGATCATCGTGGCGTCCTTGAGTTTCTCGCGGCACTTCCTGGCACTGCGGCAACTGTCGCTGGCACCCTACACGCGCGATCCGGAGGCGCGCGCCGTGCTGCTGGTGCTGACGGTAAGCGTCGTGGGGATCGCCATGGTGCTCGAGTTCCACCACACCTATGCGACCTTCGGCACCGGGTTGCGCCATGCGCTGTTCAACGTCGTGTCCGTGGCCACCACGTCGGGATTGGTGTCACAGGACTATTCGCGCTGGCCGGTGTTCGCGCCGTACTGGATGCTGTTTCTGTCCTGCATCGTCTCCAGCACCGGCTCGGCCGGCGGCGGCATCAAGATGTTCCGCACCCTGCTGCTGGCCCGCCAGGCGGGACGGGAGTTGAAGCTGCTGGTGCATCCAAGCGCCGTGGCACCGGTGCGCATCGGCGGCCGACCGGTGCCGGACCGGGTGTGCAACTCCGTGCTTGCATTCATTTTTTTGTATTTCATGACCGCCACGGTGCTGATCTTCGCCCTGCTGCTGTCGGGTCTGGACTTTCAAACAGCGCTGGGCGCCATACTGGCGTCAGTGAACAATATGGGCACGGGGCTGGGTGGGGTGGGTCCGGGACACACCTACCAGTCGCTCTCGGATTTTCAGGCCTGGGTGTGCACCCTTGCGATGCTGCTCGGACGACTGGAAATCTTCAGTGTTCTGGTATTGTTCACCCCGACCTTCTGGCGCAAGTAGCAAAAAGCTGAACGCCGCATGACTGCCCTGACGCGCGAAATCCTGGTCGGCTCCGACCAGTTCGAAGTGGTCACCGAAGATGTGATTCTGCGGGCGCAGCTGAACTGCGCCATCGCCGTGTGCGTGTTCGACACGGTTGATGAGGCGGGCGCGTTGCTGCATCTGCGCTGTGTGGCGCGGCCGGGCAGCAATCCGGATGCCACGGACACGACGCTCGCGACGGAGCTGCTGCTGCTGGATCGGTGCGTGGAGACCTTGCGTGCGGCGGCGCCGCAGGCCCGCGCACTCAAGGCCCGGATCATCGTGCATGTGCCGGCGGACAGCACCGCGCGCCCGGCGTGCGAGAGCACGCTGACGCTGGTCGGTCACTTCATGCAGGACATCGGCGCGGAACTCGCGCCGGTGGATCTGGACACGCGCCAGCCACGTGAAGTGGTGTTCAGGCCCTGCATGGGAACGCTGCAGATACGCTGAAGAGCGAACCGCGGCAAAGCGCCGCGAGTTTGCCGGGCTTACTTCTCTTCGGCGAGGTCAGGCAGCGCGCGCAGATCGATGCCGAGACGGCGCAGCCGGGCCCGCAGGTTCGGCCATTCGCCCTTGAGGAATCGCGACCGCTCGCGCCGCAACAATGCTTCCCGGGTCCCCTTGGGAACCATCAGCCCTTCGCCCCGCAATCGCTCCACCAGACCATCGCGTGCAAGCTCTTTATAAGCCTTGGCGGCCGTGAGCGGATTGACCTGGCAGTCGCTGGCCAGCTGGCGCACTGACGGCAGCATCTGCCCTTCCGGATAGGTGCCATCGAGAATGCGCGCAATAAGCCGCTCCATCAGCTGTCGGTAGATCGGCTGATCCTCGTTCCATTGCGGCGCAGACTTCTTCATGAGTGCCTACGATAGCCGCAACCGGCGCGCCTCGCCAGCGTATTACTTGCATACTGTGTTAGGTATATAATACAGTAACGTCCATCATGCTGCGTACCACCCGCGACCCACCTGAAACCGGCACCCGCCCGCCGCGCGATCCGCCGGTCGTGCGCATCGGCCTGAGCGCCATGGACCGACCCCTGGAACGGCACTGGGTCACACGCTCCCGCCTCGTGACCGCGGGCATCGTGCTGCTCGGACTGGGGGCGGCTGCCGCAGGCTATGTGCGCTACGGCCTGACCCGTAATCTGCGCATCAACGCCGACCGGGTGGTCGTGGGGACGGTGCGCGCCGGGGTGTTTCGGGAATACATTCCGATCGACGGCAGCGTCGAGCCGCGCGAGACGGTTTATCTGGATGCCGTCGACGGTGGCCAGGTCACGCAGGTGCTGGTCGAGGAGGGAGCCCTGGTCAAGGCCGGTCAGCCACTGGTGACCTTGAGCAATGCCAACCTGCAGTTGCAGGTGCTGAACAGCGAGGCGCAGCTGTCCGAGCAGCTGGACCGTCTCACGAGCACCAAATTGCAGTTCGAGCAGGCACGGCTCGCGCATGCGCGCGACCTCATCGATGCCCGCTTTCAGACCGAGAAGGCGCGGCAGGCCCTCGCGCGACTGGTGCCGCTCGGCAACTCCGGCGTCGTGCGCCGGGCGGACCTGGAGGATGCGAAACTGGAGTTTGACCGTCAGCAGGGACTGCTCGCGGAGCTTACGCACGCCACGGAAGTTGATGAGTCATTGCAGCGGCAGCAGATCGAGCAGATCGACCGGCTGGTGGCAAATCTCAACCGCAACCTCACCGTTGCGCGCCAGAACCTCGACAACCTGACGCTCAAAGCACCCTTTGACGGCCAGCTCACCACACTGCAGGCCCATCTTGGCGAATCAAAGCTCGTCGGGCAGCGCCTCGGTCAGATCGACCGCATCGATGGCTACAAGGTCGTCGCCCTGGTCGATGAGCACTATCTGCAGCGTGTGCTGATGGGCCAGCACGCGACGCCCGATCCGGACGCAACTATGGCCGTCAAACAGGGTTTTACCGTGATGAAGGTGTACCCGGAAGTGCGCGACCGGCAATTCAAGGTCGACCTCGGCTTCGATGGCGGTGCGCCCGCCACGGTGCGCCGCGGCCAGAGCGTGCCGCTGCGGCTGCAGATCGGCGGCGAGCGCCGCGGCCTGATTGTCGACAATGGCGCATTCTATGATGACAGCGGCGGCCAGTGGGCCTTCGTCCTTAACACGAATGGCACCTCCGCGCAGCGCCGCAGCATACGGCTGGGCCGCCGCAACCTGGAGCAGGTCGAAGTGCTGCAGGGCCTGGCGGCCGGCGACCGGCTCATTGTCTCAAGCTACGACGGCTGGAAGGATGCGGACCGCATCGAGCTGCACAAGAAAGGGGGCTAACGGCATGATCACGCTTACCGGCGTTTCCAAACTCTATCGGACCACGGACCTTGAGACGACCGCGCTCAATGAGGTCAACATCCAGATCGGCCACGGAGAATTCGTGGCCATCATGGGTCCGTCGGGTTGTGGCAAGTCGACCCTGCTCAATATCGTGGGCCTGATCGACAGCCCGACGAGCGGCCGCTACCTGCTGGACGGGGAGGACATCGGCCGCTACGGCGAGGACCAGCTCACCGATGTCCGGATGAACAACGTGGGCTTCATCTTTCAGAATTTCAATCTCATTGACGACCTGACGGTGCAGGAAAACGTCGAGCTGCCGCTGGTCTATCAGAACATGGCGCGTGCTGCCCGCCGTTCGCGGGTACGCGAAGTCCTCGAACTCGTGGGCCTGCAGCCGCGCGCCCGTCACAAACCGACGCAGCTCTCCGGCGGGCAGCAGCAGCGGGTCGCGGTGGCGCGCGCCGTCGTGTGTGACCCGAAGCTCATCGTCGCGGATGAGCCCACGGGCAACCTCGACACCAAGAACGGCGAGGACGTGATGGATATGCTGGCCACGCTCAACGAGCAGGGCGCGACCATCGTCATGGTCACGCATTCGCCGAGCCACGCGGGCCGGGCGCATCGCCTGATCAACCTGCTCGACGGCCGCGTCGTTCCCAGTCTTCGCGCCGCGATCTGAAAGGAGGATGCACATGCTGTGGCACTACCTCGGCACGGCCCTGCACAATCTGCGCCGTCACCGGCTCGCGACACTGACGCACATTCTCGGCCTGGCGCTTGGATTGTCCTGCTTCGTACTCAGCTTCACTTTCATTGAAAGCCTGCGCGAGGGCGAACCGAATCTGCCCAATGCGGATCGCACCTTCGTGCTCACGCAGGATCTGCTGATTCACAATGCCGCCAAGGTGATCCCGGCCTCTCCCTATGTGACCTTAGCCGCGTACGACTACCTGAGAGCCGATTTTCCGCAGCTCGAAGCCGTGGCGCGCGCGATGCCCGCGGGCCTTCTTGGCAACGGCGGCCGAATGAGCATTACCAGCGGCGACAAGGGCGGCTTCGTGCATGACCTGTTTGTCGACCCGGCCTTTCTGAAGACGTTTCATCTAAAGGTGCTGGCCGGCGATGCCAACGATCCCTTCAAGGGTGGCACGGGAGCGGTCATCACGGAGCGCGCGGCGCTGCGTATCTTCGGTACGCGCGACGTGCTGGGTCGGCGCGTTCTCTTCAGCAGCAAGTACCCAGCTGTGATTACAGCAGTGATTGCTGACGTCGCGCAGCCCTCACACCTGGGAGATTCGGATCGGGCAATTCTGCAGTTCGACTTCCTCACTCCGATGGACGTCAAGCTGCTGGGGCCCGAAGCCGTCGGTGACTGGACCTCACCGGCAACCTTCATCTATCTGGTATTGCCCGCCAATGGCTCACTGAGCGTTGCGGCGCTGCGCGCGAGCCTTAAAACATTCGGCGAACGACACATGCCCGCGAGCACCGGACATTCGAACTTCGATGTGGTACCGGTCTCACAAGTGCGGCGGATCATGATGGATCGGCAAGTGGTGGACACGGGTTTCTCGATCGTGACCAGTCTTTATACGCTCGACGCGCTGGTGCTGATCGTGGCGTGCTTCAACTATGCAAATCTGGCGACGGCGCTGGCCTTGCGCCGTGCCCGCGAGATTGCGCTGCGCAAGATCGTGGGCGCCAAACGCCGCCAACTGGTACTGCAGTGCCTGATCGAGGCAGGCCTGGTCGGTGTCTTGGCACTCATCGTCGCCGTGGCGATGACCCTGGCGCTGATTCCGTTGTTCAACGTAATGTTCACGCAAGCGTTGCGGCCGACGGCTTTCGTACATGCCCGCATGTGGGTGTTCCTCGCCGGACTGATCTTTTCGGTGGTCATGCTGGCCGGCGTGTACCCCGCCTGGACGCTGTCGCGACTGCAACCGGTGCGGGCGCTGCGCGCCACTTCGAGCCGCACCGGCGCCGGACGCTATATCCCGCGGGCGCTCATCGGGTTGCAGTTCATGGCAACCGGCTTCCTCGTCATCATGCTGCTGGTGGTGCAGGGCCAGAACCATCTGATGCGCGCGGCGCTCGTCGGCATCGCCCGCAATCCCACTCTGGTCGTCACCACTCCCATCTCGGACACACCCGTCGACATGCGAACGCTGCGGGCGCGACTGCTTGAGTCTCCTGCTGTGGAATCAGTCACCACAACGGGTACCGTCCCCTGGAGCGGCGGCTGCTGCTGGGTGTTCATCGTCAGTCACTCGCAGGATCCGGCAGCCAAGGCCATTCAATCGGCCGGCAATCGCATCGGTGTTGATTACTTCCAGACCGTGGGCCTGAAGCTGCTGGCCGGCCGCACATTCCGCCCCGACTCCGGGGATGAGATCACGACGGACGACTTCAGTGGCAAACGGACGCTGAACGTCGTCATTGATCAGGAATTGGCCCGGCAGCTGGGCTATGCCAGCCCGGCCGCGGCGCTGAACGCAAGCCTCTTCCGCCAGCCATATCTGCCGCGGCTGCCCCTGCGGGTCATCGGCGTTGTCGAAAGTGCGGCCAACCGTCTCACGGATGAGGTGGGATCGCGATCCGATCTCTATCTCTTTACCCCCAAATATGCAGATTTCACGATCATTCGCTTCCGCGCCGACCAGGTGGGCGAGGCAGTCGCCCATCTCGAGAAGACCTGGAAGGCGCTCGCGCCGGGAGTCCCGCTCGAACGCAGTTTCATGGATCAGCGGTTCGAGGATGCCTACGCGACGTTCGGCACCGTCAGTGCGCTGGCAACGGCGCTGACGGTCTGTGCATTCATCATTGCGCTGATGGGGTTGTTCGGCATGGCCGTTCAGGTCACCAACGGCCGGCTGCGCGAAATCGGGGTCCGCAAGACCCTCGGGGCCAAGTCGCGCCGGATCTTCACGCTGCTGCTGCTGGATTTCTCCAAGCCCGTGGTGCTGGCCAACCTGATTGCGTGGCCGTTCGCGACGCTCGCAGCGCGCGCCTACCTGGGCATGTTCTTCACGCCCATGCACCTGTCACCGTTGGTGTACCTGGCGGGTCTCGCCAGTACGGTGGTCATCGCGACGGCGGTCGTGTGCGGTCAATCCTGGCGTGCGGCGCGCGCGCAGCCGGCAGAGGTACTGCGCTACGAGTAGTTCAACGGCGGGTGCCCGCCCGGTGTTGATTGATCTGATCGCGCAGCTTGCGCGTCGCGGTGCGCGCGGCCTCGATCCAGGTGTCATCACTGGCCGCATACAGAATCGCGCGCGATGAACTCACCATGAGGCCGTCACCGGCCGCGGTCTGGCCGTTGGTCACCACCGCCTGCACATCCCCGCCCTGCGCACCCACGCCGGGGACCAGGAACGGCATATCCCCGGTCAGCGCGCGCACCTGCGCCAGCTCCCGCGGATAGGTGGCACCCACCACCAGGGCGCAATTGCCGCGCACATTCCACCGGCTCGCGGCCAGCTGCGCGACGACTTCGAAAAGCTTGCGGCCGCCACAGTCCAGATCCTGCAGATCGCGGGCGCCGGGATTGGAGGTGCGGCACAGCACGATCACGCCGCGATCCTCGTACGCCAGGAACGGCTCGAGCGAATCGCTACCGAGATAGGGATTGACGGTCACGGCATCGGCGCCGTAGCGCTCGAAGGCCTCGATGGCGTAACGGTCGGCCGTATTGCCGACATCGCCGCGCTTGCTGTCCAGGATGACCGGAATACCCGGATGATGCTGGTGGATGTATTCAATGGTGCGCTCCAGCTGGTCTTCGGCTTCGTAGGCCGCGTAATGCGCGAACTGCGGCTTGTAGGCGCACACCAGGTCGGCGGTCGCATCGATGATGGCGCGGTTGAATTGAAATATCGGGGAAGCGACGCCGGCCAGTTCGGTCGGAAATTTCTCCAGTTCGGGGTCCAGGCCGACGCACACCAGGGAGTCGTTGCGCGCCCAGGCCGCCTTGAGCTGCTCCACGAATTTCATGGCTCGCACACTTCTTCTAAGCGACGCGGCTGGCGGTGTACTTCTTCAAATACACGAGCAGGATGGAAATGGCAGCGGGCGTCACGCCGGGAATGCGCGCGGCCTGACCGAGCGTCGCCGGGTGCACCGCGCTCAAGTGCTGGCGCACCTCCGTGGACAGGCCGGGCACCAGGCTGAAATCAAGATCCGTGGGCACGCGAATCGACTCGCTGCGCAACTGCCGCTCGACTTCCTGGCTTTGGCGCTGGATGTAGCCGGCGTACTTGGCCGTGACTTCCATCTGCAGGGCAACCTGCGCCGGCAGCCGCTCATCGACCTGATCCCAGGCGGGCGTGCCGGCAAGCTCGATGATATCGGCGTAAGCGACTCCCGGCCGGCGCAGCAGTTCGAGGGCGCTGTAGTCGCGCGCCGGCGGCAGCCCGGCCAGCACGCGCTCGCTCCAGGCGCTCGGCACCTGTTCGGGCTTCACCCGGGTCGCTGACAGGCGCTCGAATTCCAGCCGCACCAGGCCGGCGCGCTCATTGAACAGCCGCCAGCGCTCCGCATCGATCAGTCCCAGCTGCTGGCCCTGTGCGGTCAAGCGCAGATCGGCATTGTCTTCGCGCAGCAGCAGGCGGTGCTCGGCGCGGCTGGTGAACATGCGATAGGGTTCGGGCGCGCCGCGGGTGATCAGATCGTCCACGAGCACGCCCAGGTAGGCCTCGCTGCGTTTCGGGATCCATGGCTGCTCGCCGCGCACACTCTGGACGGCATTGATGCCGGCGAGCAACCCCTGGGCCGCGGCCTCTTCATAGCCGGTCGTGCCATTGATCTGGCCGGCGAAGAACAGCCCGCCGATGGCGCGGGTCTGCAGAGAAGCGCCAAGGTCGCGGGGATCAAAAAAGTCGTACTCGATGGCGTACCCGGGCCGGGTCAGATGCGCCTGCTCGAACCCGCGGATGCTGCGCACCAGTTCGTACTGCACATCGAAGGGCAGGCTGGTGGAGATGCCGTTGGGATACACCTCGTGCGTGTCCAGCCCCTCGGGCTCGACGAAAATCTGGTGCGAACTCTTGTCCGCGAAGCGCACGACCTTGTCTTCCACCGACGGGCAGTAGCGCGGACCGACCCCTTCGATCACCCCGCTGAACAAGGGCGAGCGGTCGGTGGCCTGGCGGATGATCTCATGCGTGCGCTCATTCGTCGCAGTAATGAAACAATTGACCTGCCTGGGATGATCACTGGCGCGCCCGAGGAACGAAAACACCGGCACGGGCACATCGCCCGGCTGCGCCTGCAGCACGGAGTAGTCGATGGTGCGACCGTCGATACGCGGCGGCGTGCCCGTCTTCAATCGCCCCACCCGCAGATTCAGCGTGCGCAGTCGCTCGGCCAGGCGGTTCGATGGCGGATCCCCGGCGCGGCCCCCCTGGTACTGCTCCAGGCCCACATGAATGCGACCGCCCAGAAAAGTCCCAACGGTCAGCACCACGGCGGGTGCCGCGAACACGATGCCGGAGACCGTGACCACGCCGCGGACCTGTCCGTCCTCGATCTTCAGGTCCGCGGCCTCCTGCTGGAACAAGGACAGATGCGGGGTGTTCTCGAGCGTGTGGCGGATGAACTGCCGATAGCGCTGCCGGTCGGCCTGTGCGCGCGTGGCGCGCACGGCGGGCCCCTTGCTGGCGTTCAGCGTGCGGAACTGGATACCGGCATGATCGGCGGCGCGCGCCATGACCCCGCCGAGGGCATCGATCTCACGCACCAGGTGTCCCTTGCCGATGCCACCGATCGCCGGGTTGCAGCTCATCTGCCCGAGCGTGTCGATACTGTGGGTGAGCAGCAGCGTGCGCGCACCACGGCGGGCCGCGGCCAGCGCCGCTTCGGTGCCGGCGTGACCGCCGCCGATGACGATGACTTCAAAAGTGTGCGCGAATCGCATGGAATCCATGTTGGTTCAAAGGCTTATAATGAGAGCCTATTGTATGCGGCCCGCCCCGATATATCGACGCGTCTTCAGCCGCATGCCGGCCGCGGCTGCCATGGCCGCCGCCGCCCTGCTGCTGGGGTCCCACCCCCTGCCCGCAGCAACGCCGGCACCGGCCCTGAAGCTGACCCCCTGCCGTCTCACCCATCCCAGCCAGCTGGTCTCCGTGGAGGCACAATGCGGCCGGCTGAGCGTACCGGAAGACCCGGCGGCACCGGGCGGGCGGCAGCTGCAGCTGTTCGTGGCGCGCATCCCGGCAGTCAACGAGCGCGGCCGTCCGGACCCGCTGTTCCTGCTCGCCGGCGGTCCGGGCCTGGCCGCCACGACCTTCTACACCGGCGTCGCACCGGTGTTCGAGCGCATTCGCCGCGACCGGGACATCGTGCTCGTGGACCAGCGCGGCACGGGAGCCTCGAATGCGCTTACCTGTCCGGGCGCCACGGACCCGGAGGCGCCGGATTCGACCGCCGCGCTGGTGCAGGAAGCGCGGACCTGCCTGGCCTCGCTGGCGCGACACGCGAACGTCGCAAACTACACCACCTCGCTCGCGGTCCGGGATCTCGAGGCCGTGCGCGCGGCGCTGGGTTACCGGACCATCAATCTCTATGGTGGATCCTATGGAACGCGCGTCGCACAGCATTACCTGCGGCGCTATCCCGAGCACACGCGCACCGTGATCCTGGATGGCGTCGTGCCCCCGCAGCTGACCCTCGGCGCCTCGCTGGCGATGGAGGCGCAAAGCGCGCTGCAGCGCATTTTCGCCCGCTGTATTGCCGCGGCGCCCTGCCACGCACGCTTCGGTGACCCGAACGGCACCTTCGCTGCACTGCGCGCCGGGCTGAAAACCCGTGCCGTGCCGCTCACCGTGCCGGATCCCTTCACCGGACAGCCGCGCAAGCTGAGTTTTGACGCCTCGGACCTTGCGGCCGTGGTGCGCCTGTCCACTTACTCCACGGAACAATCCGCACTGCTGCCCCTGGTGCTCGATGAAGCGCAGACGCATGCCAACTTCACACCCATCGCGGGGCTGATGCTGCAGGTCACGCACTCGCTGGACGATCTCATCGCCTACGGCATGCACAACAGCGTGGTGTGTGCCGAGGACGTCGCGGACTACCGTCTCCAGGGACAGGACCGCGACCGGCTGGCGCAGACCTACATGGGAACCGCACAGCTGGATGCGCTCGAAGCCATCTGTGCGCTGTGGCCACACGGCCCGGTGGACGCGGACTTCCATCAGCCACTGGAGTCGAACCGGCCCGTGCTGCTGCTGTCGGGCAGCGATGACCCGGTGACGCCGCCCAGCTATGCCGCGCAGGCCGCGCGTGGCCTGCATGACAGTGTGCAGGTGGTCGTGGCGGACATGGGCCATGGGCAGATCACCGCGCCGTGCGCGGCCCGGCTGCTCAGCCGCTTCGTTGAACTGGGGGGCACCCATGGTCTGGAGGCTGAAATCGCCTGCATCCAGCAAACGGTGCCCGTGGCATTTGCCACCTCGTTCACGGGCCCGCCGCCATGATTGAAGCGCGGCAACTGCACAAGCGCTTCGGCCTCGTCACGGCGGTGCAGGATGTGTCATTGACCGCCAGGGATGGCTGCATCACCGGGCTGCTGGGTCCGAATGGCGCGGGCAAATCCACCACGTTGCGCATGCTGTACACCGTGCTGCAGCCCGACAGCGGTGATGCATTCATCGATGGCATCAGCGTCACGGCACAGTCACTGGCGGCGCGCCGCTGCATGGGCGTACTGCCGCACGGCGCCGGCGTGTATCCGCATCTGACGGCGCGCGAGAACATCCAGTACTTTGCCGAATTGCACGGCCTGTCCCGCGCCGCATGCGAAGAGCGCACCACGCAGATGATCGACCTGCTGGAGATGAGTGATTTTGCGGACCGTCAGGCCAAGGGCTTCTCGCAGGGCCAACGCCTGAAGACGGCACTGGCACGGGCCATGGTGCATGAACCGCGCAACATTCTGCTCGATGAGCCGACCAACGGCCTGGACGTGATGGCGGTGCGCACGCTGCGGGGGCTGCTGCTGAAGTTGAAGGCCAGCGGACGCTGCATCCTGCTCTCGAGCCATGTGATGCAGGAAGTTGCTGCCCTGTGTGATGAGGTCGTGGTCATTGCCGGCGGCAAGGTGGTGGCCGACGGCACGCCCGAGCAATTGCGGGCCCGAGCCGGGACTTCGGATCTGGAGGAAGCCTTCATGCGCTTCCTGGAACCGGTCGCGAGTCAAGCCTAGTGCGGTCCGTGCTCACGGTGCTGCGCAAGGAGTTGCGCGAAAATCTGCGCGACCGCCGCAGCGTGATTTCCGCGCTGATCCTCAGCGCCGTGCTGACACCACTGGTGGTCGCATTGCTGGTCAATCTGACGGTGCGGCGCGGCCAGAACCAGGACAATCAGCCGGTGACGCTCGCGGTGGTGCACGGCGAGCGCGCGC
The DNA here is from genome assembly GCA_035485475.1 of Steroidobacteraceae bacterium. GTDB lineage: Bacteria > Pseudomonadota > Gammaproteobacteria > Steroidobacterales > Steroidobacteraceae > DAIDKA01. The sequence continues at coordinate 15,035 of DATHOA010000249.1, forward strand.
CGAATCTGCTGGCGGACCTGCGCCAGTACCGCATCGATGTGGTCGCGGTTGATTTGGATGACAGTGCGGCGCGCGCGGCCGTGCGCCACCAGCTGCGCAGAATCGTGCTGGCCATTCCCGACAACTACGCAAGCCAGCTGGCGCAGGGGCTGCCGGCGCCGGTGCTGCTGTACACCGACTCATCCGACGCCGCAGGCGCCGCCGATGTGGGGCGCGTGCGCGCGGTGCTGGGGCGGCACGCATCGGAAATTGCGCGACTGCGGCTCATGGCGCGCGGTCTCGACCCGACGGTGCTGTCCGCCATCGCCATTCAGGATGTCGATGTCGCCACGCCAACCAGCCGCTCGGTGCTGATCCTGGGCGCCTTCACCGTTCTCATCCTGATGTCGATGCTCATGGGCGGACTGCACGTCGCGCTGGATGCCACCGCGGGGGAACGCGAACGCGGTTCCCTGGAACCACTGCTGACGGTCCCGGTCCGCCGCGAACACTTGATCTACGGCAAGATCCTGGCCGCCTGTGTGTTCATGCTCCTGGCCCTCACCGTGTGTGCCTGCGCCATGGCAGTGGCGCTGCGCCATGCGGGACTGGAAAGACTGGGCATGAACGAGAACATGAATCCGCTCACGGTCCTGGAACTGATCGCCTGCTGCGCCCCGCTCGCGCCGCTGAGCGCCTCGCTGATGACCATCGTTGCGGCCTTCACGCGCAGCTATCGCGAGGCCCAGACCTATGTAGGTCTGATACTGCTGATTCCGACACTCCCCCTGGTCTTCGCCAGCACGCTGGGGCTGCGCCCCAGCCCGTGGCTGATGATGGTGCCTTCACTGAGCCAGCATTTCATGGTCACCGGACTGTTGCGCGCGGAGCCGGTTCCGGCGCTGTACGCGGTGCTGTCGGTGAGCGTGTCACTGGCTCTCGGCGCGGTGGCGGCCTACGCCGCCGGACGGCTCTATCACCGCGAGGCGCTTCTGGGCTAAGGCGACTCTTTGATCTTCAGCGCCGCGAGCTTCGCGAACGCCTTGGTGCCCATGCGGTAGTAGTTCGCGTCCCGTTCGGTGCCGATGGCGCAGTAGCCCACGGCCTGCGCCGCGGCCAGCGTTGAGGCGCTGCCGGCGAACGGGTCGTAGACGATTCCAACCCCCAGTGGGAGTGAGGCCCGCACCAGCTGGCGCAGAAATCCCTGCGGCTTCAGCGACGGGTGCGCGGCGAGCGCACGTTCCGCGCGTCCGGTCGGCGCGCTTACAATGACGTCCTTGAATGGCGCCGTGGCCCCGACCCGGCGCAGCCCGCCGGTGCCCCAGCGCTTGAGATTCTCGGCGACCGTGCCTTCGAGCGGCTTGCGGAAAATCCCCCAGGGCTCCCACCCCGAACGCGCCATCACCGACACGTCCGCGTACTGCGCTTCGGCGCCCTTCGGGCGATCCCCACCGCGCAAGGTCTGCACCAGGCGCACCACTTCACCGCGCTTTTCGAGGCCGGTCCGCTGCAGGGCATGGAAAGTCAGCGTGGAGAGCAGTGGGTTGGAAGCGATGAAAATATGCCCGCCGGGCACCAGGGCGCGTTGCAGTGCGGCCCCCAGCTGCGAGAAGAATTCGGAAAGCTGTTCAAGCTCCGCCGGCGACAGCACCGTGAAGCGCGGCAGCGGCCGGCGCCGCACACCATCGAATTGCGGCGGAATGCGCCATACGCCGCCGCGACCGGCGCGCAGCTTGCGATGATCGCGCGCGGCGTACTCGATGAGGCCGTAGGGAGGATCGGTCACCACCGCATGAATGGAACGGGGCGGCAGGCCGCGCAGCCAGGTGAGCGCGTCGGCCTTGATGAGCGTTGCCGTTTCGGACAGGTGCACGCGCACCGCATCCCCGTGCGTGCGCACCTGCGGCCAGTGCGGGTATGGCAGGCTACGGCACCTCTTTGAATCCATCCTTGGACGCGGCCGGATCGGGCACGTGCACACCGGTATCCCAACCCGGCGGCATGCCATAAGGTACCGACAGCAGAATCGCCTCGACCTGACTGATCCGGCCTTCCTGATTGATCTGGAAGATCTCGTGGATCATCCAGGTCCACGGCGCGGTACGCGTCACCTTCACGGTCTTGCCGTTCTTCAAGGTGTAAGAGCGCGTGGTCGCATCGTGATCGAAGCCGACGCCGGCATATACCAGACCGCGCTCGCGATCGATCACCATGTAACGGCGGTCGCGCAGCCGCGTATCGTCGTGATAGAAGCCCAGCGCGAAGGCCTCCTTGCAGGAATAGTTGGCACCATTCGGTTCGGCTCCGGCGGCGACGGGACGGTTGGTCGTATAGGCGCCGTCTTCGATGCGGTTGCAGTCATCGGCAAACAGCGGTGGATGGCTGCCCGTGTTGTTTTCGATACCGGTCCAGTAGGTATTGGCGATAGCGATCAGCTCCGCACGGCTGCGCTGGGCGGACGGCGGCAGTGACTGCAGGAATTGCGCGCGCGGCGCATCACCGAGCACGTCCGCACGCGCCTGTCCGGGCGCGCCACCAAGCAGATCACTGGTGTGCGCCACGACACTTTCGATCTGCGTGATTTTGTGATCGACAACCTTGAGGCGCGTGCCGACCAGGATCGGGGCACCGTTCTCCTCGGCCTTGGCAAAGAAGCCGATCTCGCCCATTTCCGGATCGGACACCTTCAGGCGGTACTTGCCGACGGAGCTGGCGATGCGCCATAGGCCGTCGGGCAGCTTCAGCTCGACGCCATTCTCGGTATAGCGCGTGCCCGGTGCGATCGCGACCTTCGCGGGGTTGTGCGCAACCATTGCCGCGAGGTAGCGCTCGGCGATGTCTTCCAGGCACGGCCGATTGCAGTTTGCGGCGCCGGGGCCAGAGCCGGCTTGCGCGAGGCCCGGCCGCGGTGCGGCCAGCACGGCGGCCAACAGCACGGCGCCGGCGGCGCGCGCCAGTGTGGTCCTGAACATCGCTATTCCCCCTCTTTTTTCTCGAATAAGCCTAGCAGCAGATGGCGCAGGTCGCGAGTGGCTTCGAGCCGCCGCCTCGGTGCGCAGCGACTCAGTGCGCAGCCTTGGGCGCCGCCGCCAGAGGAGGACCCGTGAACTCGGCTTCGATCGAAAAATCGATCAAGTCACCGACACCGACGGTAGTCCCTGGGGCAGGGACACCGTACGCGATGCCGAAATCGGACCGCTTGAACGATCCGTGCGCGGAAAACCCGACGCGGGCCTGCGGTTCCATCCCCGGGATCCCGGAGTAGCCGGCGTTGTAAACGGCCGCAAGCACCACCGGTCGCGTTACCCCGTGCAGCGTCAGCGTGCCGGAAATCTCCATTGATTTGGGGCCGGTCATTCGAACCCGTTCGGACTTATACAGAATCTGCGGAAACTTCGCGGTATCGAGCATCTGCGGTCCCTTCATGATGTCGAGGCACATCTGTGGCGCCGCGTCCATCTGGAACGAGGATGCATCAATGGTCGTGACCATCTTTGAGGCCGGAATGTTTCGCGGATCGAACGTCAATTGCGAATCGAAGCGGCTGAAGCGCGTCGTATACGTGGATAGGCCCATGTGACTCGCCCGCAACACCAGGCTCGCGTGGGCTGGATCCAGCTTGTATGCGCCCGCCGGCGGCGCAGCGGAGTCGGCAGAGCGGGCGAGGCCGCCATACAGACCGAGCGCCCCCACAAGCACCGCAGCGGCAAACATGCGCGAGCCGCTTGGCCGGGCGCGCGCAGCGTTGCGGCCGCGTGGGACTGGCGCGATCGTGGCGTAAGGCGTCATCGGAATTCTCCTTGGGTAATGGGGGCTGGTAGGACCAGTATTCCCTTCAGCTACGACGAACGACGCAGGCCCGTTTCGACTTCGGCTAGGCGCCGCGGCCGGCGCGGTCCAGGCTCGAGAAGTCCTCGTCCGAAAGTTTTATCCGCAGCGCGGCGACGTTCTCATCGAGATGTGCGACCTTTGAAGTCCCGGGAATGGGCAGCATGACGGGGCTGCGCTTTAGCATCCAGGCCAGTGCGATCTGTCCGGTGGTCGCCTGGTATTTCTTCGTCATGCCGTCGAGCACGGAGCCGGGGCGGGTCAGCGCACCGGCCGCCAACGGAAACCAGGGAATGAAGCCGATGCCATTGCGCTCGCAATACGCAAGCACCGCTTCGCTCTTGCGATCGACGAGGTTGTATTGATTCTGGACGGTGGCCACCGGAAAGACGTTCGCGGCGGCCTCGATGTCGGCGACCGACACTTCACTCAGGCCGGCATGGCGGATGATGCCTTCATCAAGCAATGCTTTGACAGCCGCGAACTGTTGCACGGCGGGGACTTTTGGGTCAATGCGATGCAGTTGCCACAGGCTGATCTGCGCAACTCCCAGAGCCTTCAGACTCGCTCGCGCCTGCTGCATGAGGTAGTCGGGATCGCCCTTCGGCGCCCACTGGTTCGGTCCCTTGCGTGTCAGCCCCGCCTTGGTCGCCACCAGCATGCGCGGATAAGGGGCCAGCGCTTCGCGAATGAGGGGCTCGGATACCCCGGGTCCATAGGAATCCGCGGTATCGACAAAGTTGATCCCGACCTCGGGTAAGCGCCGCAGCACCCGCAGTGCCTCGGCGCGATCCTGCGGTTGTCCCCAGATTCCGGGGCCGGTGATGCGCATGGCGCCGAACCCCAAGCGGTTGATCTCAATTTCGCCGCCAATGCGAAAGGTGCCGGCGCGGGCTGCATCAAGGTCATTCATGGAACTATTTCCCTATGCAAAAACTGGAGAAAATCCGCCCCAGCAGATCCTCATTGGTGAACTCGCCGCTGATTTCGTTCAACGCCTGCTGCGCGAAGCGCAGCTCCTGGGCGACGAGCTCCCCGGTGCGGCTTTCGTTGAGCACCCGCGCCGCCTCTTCGACACTGGCGCGGGCACGAGCCAGCGCCTCGATATGGCGCTGGCGCGCCGAGACGCTGCCGCTCTCCAGGGTGTGATACCCCATGCAGGATTTCAGATGCGCGCGCAAACCATCCAGCCCATGGCCGGTGAGCGCCGAAGTGTCGATGCGCGGCACGCCCGAGGGTGCCGATATCGCACTGGCATCCGTGACATCGGATTTGTTGTAGACCAGCGTGACGGGGACCTGCGCGGGCAGTGTCGCGGCGAGCTCGCGATAGGCCTGGGCCGCCGGATCGGCGGCACCGTCAATCACAAACAGCACCCGGTCGGCGCGGGCCATTTCGGCCTGGGCACGGCGGATGCCTTCTTCCTCGACGGCATCTTGCGCAGCCCGCAGCCCCGCCGTATCCAGGATATGCAGCGGCATGCCATCCACATGGATGCGCTCACGCAGCACATCGCGCGTGGTGCCCGGAACGGCGGTGACGATGGCCGCGTCATAACCGGCGAGCCGGTTCAACAGGCTGGACTTGCCGGCATTGGGCGCACCGGCCAGTACCACGGTCATGCCATCGCGCAGCAGGCGCCCCTGTCCGGCACTGCGTGTCACGGCCGCAAAATGCTGGCGAACATTGGCCAGTCGCTCGGCCAGGGCCGGGTCGGCCAGAAAATCGATTTCCTCTTCGGGAAAATCGATGGCGGCCTCCACGTGGGTGCGCAAATCGATGACGGCGCCGGTGAGCACCTGGATCATGGTGGAGAACTCACCCTGCAGCGAGCGCATCGCGGCGCGCGCGGCCTCGCGCGAGCCGGCGTCGATGAGATCCGCGACGGCCTCGGCCTGCGCCAGATCGAGTTTGTCGTTCAGGAACGCGCGTTGCGTGAATTCGCCGGGATTGGCGCGTCGCGCGCCCAGTTCGATGAGCCGCGCGATCAGGGCTTCGAGGATGATGGGGCCGCCATGACCCTGGAACTCGATGACATCCTCGCCGGTGTAGGAGTGCGGTCCCGGAAAGAACAGCACGAGCCCGGCATCGAGGCTCTGCTGTTCGGCGTCGCGAAACGCCGCGAACACGGCGCGGCGCGGCGCGGGCAGCGTGCCGAGCACGCCGGTGGCGATACTCTGGGCGGCGGGTCCGGAAAGACGCACGACCCCTATGCCACCTCGTCCGGGCGGGGTCGCGGCGGCAACGATCGTGTCGGCTTCGCTCATTGAGCGTGAGCGCTCAGGTCTTGCGCAAAGACGCCGCGGTGATCCGCCGGTTGATGTTCCACTGTTGCAGCACACCCAACCCGGTGTTCATCACGTAGTACAGCACCAGGCCCGAAGGCAGGAACGCGAACAGCGCGGACATCGCGATCGGCATGAACATCATCACCTTTGCCTGCACGGGATCCGGCGAGGTGGGATTCAGCCGCTGCTGCAGGAACATTCCACCGGCCATCAATACGGGCAGGACAAAGTAAGGATCGGGCGAGGACAGGTCATTGAGCCACAGCGCAAAGGGCGCCTGGCGCATCTCGACACTTTCCATCAGCACCCAGTAGAAGGCGAAGAACACCGGAATCTGGATGACCATCGGCAGGCAACCGCTGACGGGATTGACCTTCTCGCGCTGGTACAGCTCCATGGTGGCGCGACCAACCTTCTCCTTGTCGCCCTTGTACTGTTCCTGGATGTTCTTCAGGCGCGGCTGCAGGGCGCGCATTTTCGCCATCGACTTGCCGCTGGCTTCGGACAGCGGATAGAAGATCAGCTTCAACAGCAAGGTGACGATGATGATCGCGACACCCCAGTTGCCGGTCACCGAGTGCACCCAGCTCAAGGCCTTGAACAGCGGTTGGGCGATCACGAACAGGTGACCGAAATCGGTGACGCGCTGCAGTTCGGTGCCGGTGGCGGCCAGCTGTGACTGCAGCTTCGGACCCAGGAACACCGTCATTGAGAAGCTGCGGGAGGCACCGGCCGGCACGTCAGTGACCGGTCCGGCAGCGGCCAACGCGTACTCGTTGTCCCGCGAATTCATGGTGAACGTGTACGGGATGTCCATGGGCGGCACCACGGCCGTCACGAACTGATGCTGCAGCGCTGCGATCCAGCCGCCCTTGACCTGAATGTTCAGGTGCCGGTCATCCTCATCGGTGATCTTCAGCTTGCGGTACTTGTCGTCCCAGATCGCCGGACCGTGCGTGGCGAAACGTTCGGGATTGGTGCTGAACAGCGAGGTGTGCGTGGGCGGATCGTTGCGCAGGATCTTGGCATAGGGCGCGACGGCCCAGGGCATCGCGGATTGATTGTCGACGGTCTGCGTGACGTCGATGGCATAGCGGCCGCGACGGAACACGAATTCCTTGGTCACCGTGACGCCGTGATCGTCGGTCCAGTGCAGCGGCACGCGCAGCTCGTCCTGGCCGGGTGCCATCTGGAAATCGGTACTGCTGCTGGTGAAGGTGGCCAACTCACTCGGCCGCGCGCTGCCCGCGGGACCCTGCAAGGCGGTCTGCAGCAGGTACAGTGTCTCCGGGCTGTCGTGGTTTTCCAGGCGCACGGGCTGCGTCTGACCCTTGATGCGGGTGTACTCGTTGAGGTCCGCCTGCGCAATCGTGCCGCCGGTGAGACTGATCATCAGATCGAACACATCGGTGCGCACGCGCACGGCCGGGCCGGCCGCGACGCTGGCATCGGCAGCCAGTGAGCTGCCGGTGGGGGCGGATACGGCAACCGCCGCGCCTGCCGCCGCGGCGGAGCTGCCCGCGGCGGAGCTGCCCGCAGCGGAGCTGATGCCGGGCGCACTGGCGCTCCCGGACTGGGGGATCTCGCCGGCCAGACCGCCGGCCGCGGAACGCGCGGCGACCACCGCGGCGGCATCAACGGCCGTGTAATCCTTGAGCCAGGCCTGATAGTTCAGCCACAGGGCAAAGGCCAGGACGACCCAGAGCGCGTATCGGGAATAGTTACTTGTCATGTCCGTAATGAGAATGCATGCGGCCGGTGGCGGGCACGGGGTCTATGCCACCAGGGTGCCAGGGATGGCAGCGGCCCAGTCGCCGCACCGTGAGCCAGCTGCCGTGGAGGATACCGAAGCGCTGGATCGCCTCGAGTGCGTAATTCGAACACGAAGGATGAAAGCGGCACTTCGGACCGAGCAATGGGCTCAGGGTCCACTGGTAGAGGCGGATCAGGGCTGTGAACAGGGCGCGCATTGGACTTTGACTTTATCCCACAATCCTTCAAGGCTCGCGCGCAGCTGCGCGGGCGAGGCCGCCTTGGCCGCGCTCCGGGCGCTCACGACCAGATCGACATCCGGCAGGTCGTGCTGGCGCAGTCTGAAGGATTCGCGGATCAGGCGCCGGATGCGATTGCGCGGCACCGACCCGCCGAACGGCTTCGAGGCCACGGCCAGGCCAAGACGCGCCAGCCCCAGATCGTTGGGCTGGACGGTGATCCCGAAATGGTTGTTGCCTAAGCGCTTGCCGCGGGCGTATAGCTGATCGAACTCCCACTTGCGGCGCACGCGCCGCGCGGCGGGAAAAGTCAGTCGCTCGCGGTCGGCCGGGGCCACACTCAAGGGGACCCTAAGGAATCAGCTTCTTGCGACCTTTTGCGCGACGCCGGTTCAGGACCGCGCGGCCGTTGGCCGTGGCCATGCGGGCGCGGAACCCATGGGTACGCACGCGGCGTACTTTGCTGGGCTGGTAAGTGCGTTTCATCGTCAGGCCTTCCGAAGAGGGGCGGGAAGGCTACGTCCCAAGGCCGAGGGTGTCAATACAGCCAGTACTTAAACCGCAGGTCTTAGGGGTAGACTGCGGCTCTTTTTCGTCAAGTTCGTAGGTTGGTCGGGGGAGTAGGCTGTCAGTGGCGTCTTTGTGGTCCATTTGCATATCGACGCTTGAAGCGGAGCTGGCAGAGCAAGAGTTCAACACCTGGGTGCG
>DATHOA010000250.1:0-10515 GCA_035485475.1 Steroidobacteraceae bacterium
CCGACCTGGAAGCGTGCTTCCGCAAAAAAGTCGGGAAAGTTCTTCTCTAAATATTGAGAAACTCGTTGAAGACGGGGCCCAGGGTCGCTCGTGGTCGACGCTTTGCGGTTCTTCATCACTGTTCTCGCTACACCTCCAAGGGTCCGGACCACCATTTCTGGGCGTCACGAGCGGTACCACACCTCGCAACGCGGCGCGAAAGTTACGGCAGTTGGTGGGGTGATGCAATAGGTTTTTTGGAGAACTATGGAGAAGTTAACAACGAATTCACCTGAAGGTCACCGACGCGCCGGCGCGCGCGGCCGCGCTGGCGGCGAAGTGCCATAATGTTCGCCTTTACCGGGCAGACGCACGTGCCGCCTCACCGCTTCAATCCCTGCGCCATCGTGCCGGTGTTCGACCACGAGCATGCCGTGGCGCGAGTCGTGGCGGCGGTGCGCGCCGCAGCGTTGCCCTGTCTGCTGGTCGATGATGGCTCGGGCCCGACCTGTGCGCGCGAGCTCGACCGCCTGGCCGCGACCGTGGCGCACACCAGTTTGCTGCGGCTGCCGGTCAATGGCGGCAAGGGCGCGGCGATGTTGGCCGGGTTTGCCCAGGCGTGGCAGCGCGGTTACAGCCACAGCCTGCAAATCGATGCGGATGGGCAGCATGCCCTCGGGGATATCTCGACCTTCATCGAGGAAGCGCGCCGCCACCCGCAGTCGCTGATCTGCGGGCGGCCGGTGTTCGACCGCAGCATGCCGGCCGTGCGGCTCTACGGCCGGTACCTGACCCATGGCTTGGTCTGGTTGAATACCCTGTCGAAGTCGATACCGGACTCGATGTGTGGTTTTCGGGTCTATCCACTGGCCCCCGTCATCGCGCTGATGGCCGAGGAGTACATTGGCCGGCGCATGGATTTCGATGTGGAGATCATCGTGCGTATGTACTGGCGCCGCGTGCCGATGCGGTGGTTGCCGACCCGGGTCACCTACCCGCTGGATGGGGTCTCACACTTTCGCATGTTCCGCGACAATGGCCGGATGGTGGCCCTGCAGCTGCGGCTGCTGGGCGGCATGCTGCGCCGCCTGCCGCGCCTGCGGGAGCGCAAGGTCCCGTGAAGAATCCGCAGACCATGTCGACGGGCGCGCAGGCCGCGTGGGCCGCCACGCGCGAGCGCGGTGCGCTGTCGATGATGTGGCTGATGTTCCACGGGGTGAAGCTGCTGTCGCGGCCCCTGGCGATGCCGTTCATTTACCTCTCGACGGCATATTTTTTTGTCTTCAGCCGCCGCGCCCGCGCCGCCTCGCGCGACTACCTGGCGCGCATTGCTGCGGCGGCGCCGGAGTGTGGCGTGAACGCCGGGCCGATGAGTGTCTATCGGCACTTCCTCAGTTTCGCGCGCGCCATCGTCGACAAACAGAACGCGTGGCTGGGGCGCATCGACTACAGCCAGGTCGGCATCGAAGATCACGCGAAAATGCGCGTCATGGCCCAGGGCGCGCGCGGCGTGCTGCTGATCGGTTCCCACCTCGGTAACCTTGAACTGTGCCGGGCGCTGGCGACCTTGAATCGCCGCGTCCGGCTCAATGTGCTGGTGCATACCCGGCACTCGAAGAGCTTCAACCAGGTGATGCGGATGGCGGGGGCGACGCAGGTGGAGCTGATCCAGGTCGCCGAGCTGTCGGCGGCCACGGCGCTGATGCTGAAGAGCCGGATTGACCAGGGCGAGTGGGTCGTCATTGCGGGCGATCGGGTGCCGGTGCACGGCGGCCGCACGGTTGATGTGCAGCTGCTGGGTGGCACGGCGGCCTTGCCGGTAGGTCCCTATGTACTCGCTTCGGTGCTCGAATGTCCGGTGCATCTGTTGTTCTGCCTGCGACGGCCCACCGGTTACCGGGTGTACTTTGAACCGTTCTGCACACAGGTGCGCTGGCAGCGCTCGCAGCGGGATGCAATCATTGCCGAGCTGGCACAGCGATTCGCCACCCGCCTGGAGCACTTTGCGCTGATGGAACCGCTGCAATGGTTCAACTTCTACCCGTTCTGGCGCTGATGGCCGGGCGATGACGGACACTGTTTTTGTCTCAGGCTCCAGCCGCGGCATCGGCCGCGCCATTGCCCTGCGCCTGGCCAACGACGGCTACGACGTGGTCGTGCACTGCAAGTCACGCCGCGCGGATGCCGAGCAGGTCGCCGAGGGCGTCCGGCACATGGGACGGCGCGCGCGGGTACTGCAGTTTGACGTGGGCAACCGCATGGCCTGCGCGAGCGCCCTGGTGGAGGACATTGAGACCAATGGCTGCTACTACGGGGTGGTGTGCAATGCCGGGTTCGCCCGCGATGACGCGTTTCCGGCGATGACGGGTGAGACCTGGGACAGCGTGGTGCATGGCAACCTGGACGGCCTGTACAACGTCCTGCATCCGCTGGTCATGGCCATGGTGCGCCGGCGCGCGCCCGGCCGCATCGTCACCCTGTCGTCGGCGTCCGGGGTCATGGGTACTCGCGGCCAGACCAACTACAGCGCGGCCAAGGCCGGCATCATCGGCGCGACCAAGGCGCTGGCCCTGGAGTTGGCGCGCCGGCAGATCACGGTCAACTGCGTGGCGCCCGGCTTCGTCGCCACGGAGATGGTGCAGGGCCATCCGCACCTGGACGAGGTGGTCAAGGCCATTCCCATGCAGCGTGCGGGTACCGTGGAGGAAGTCGCGGCACTGGTCGCCTTCCTGGTCTCACCGGAGGCGTCCTACATCACGCGGCAGGTGATCGACGTCAACGGCGGCTTGTACTGAAGCGAAACGAACCGTGCCGAAATTGCTGCCGCTGATCGCCGGGTTCGACGCCGCGGCGCCCCTGCTTTGGCGCCCGGAAGGGGCGGTGTCCGGCGCCGCCTTCCTGCGCGGCGTGCTGGCCCTGGCCGCGACGCTGCCGGCTGCGCCTTACCTGGTCAACCTGTGTGAGCAGCGGGCGAACTTCCTGCTGGCCTGGTGTGCCGCGGCGGTGCGCGGTCAGACCAATCTGCTGCCCGCCTCCCGCGCGCCGCAGGTGGTGAGCGATGCGCAGGCCAGCTACGCCGACAACCACATCGTCGATGATGAGGTCGTGCAGCGGGCGCTGGCCGGCGGCACGGGCGCGCAGCTTCCAGCCATGCCCCTGATCGATGCCGAGCACATCATCCAGATCGCCTTTACATCGGGCTCGACCGGTGTGCCGACGGGCCATGCCAAGCGCTGGGGCAGCCTGCACTTCAACACCCGCTTCAACGCCGAACGCATCCGTGAGTGCCTGCCGCCGCCACCGGCGGCGACGCCGCCGAGCGTCATCGCGACCGTGCCTCCCCAGCATATGTATGGCACGGAGACCTCGGTGCTGCTGCCGCTGCTGGCCGGCATGACCGTACATGCGGCCAGGCCGCTGTTTCCCGCCGACGTCGCGCGCGCGCTGGCCGAGGTGCCGGCGCCGCGGGTACTGGTCACGACGCCGGTGCACCTGCGCACCCTGCTGGCCTCATCCCAGGAGTTTCCGCCAGTCGCCGTGGTGGTCTCGGCCACGGCGCCGATGAATGCGGCGCTGGCCCTGCGTGTTGCCGAGCGCCTGCAGGCACCGCTGCTGGAGATGTTCGGTTCGACCGAGACCTGCGTGATTGCGACGCGCCTGACGGCCCGCGAGAGCGGCTGGCGTCTTTACCCCGGTGTCACGGTCGAGCCGGCCGTGGATCACACCTGGGTGCATGCACCCTGGTTCGGCCAGGCGCTGCGGCTGCAGGACATTGTGGAAATTGCCGGACCCGGACTGATGGTGCTGCGCGGCCGCAATGTCGACATGATCGAGATTGCCGGCAAGCGCGCCTCGCTCTCGGACCTGACGCGGCGGCTGCTGGACATCCCCGGGGTGCGCGATGCCGTGGTGTTCCAGCCTGCGGATACGGAGGCGGCGGCCCAGGGAGTGGGACGCGTGCAGCGGGTGGCGGCGGCCGTCGTCGCGCCCACCTTGAGCGCAGCGGACATCCTCAACGCGCTGGCCCAGGGGGTGGACCCGGCCTTCCTGCCCCGACCGCTGCTGCTGGTGCCGCAGCTGCCGCGCAATGAACTGGGCAAGACCACGCGCGCGCAACTGCTGCAGCTGCTGCGCAGGGATTAGCCGCGCGGACCCAGGTGCGCGGCGTCGATTTCAACCAGCAACTCGTGCCGGCAGATGTCCGCGCCGAGCACCACGAATTGGGCGTGCGCCGGCAGCCGCTCGCGCAGGTAGCCGGCCACGAAGCCGGCCGCGGCGGCGTGGCGCAGATAGATTTTCAGCAAGGTTGCCTGGCCGCGTAGGGCCGCGGCGGAAACGCCGCCGGCCTGGTACAGGCTGGCGTGGTTGCGCAGGATCTCATCCAGTTGCGCCGGTAGATCATCCGGATGATGGGAGGCGTGGCCGAGCACGCTGCCGGTGCCGGATATCAGCATGGCGCCGGCCACCTGCATGGCGCGCGAGAAGGTCGGCGACGCTGGCCCGTACTGGCGCGGATAGTTGAAGGCGCTCACCTGGCGCGGATTCTCCAATGGTTGCCCGGGCTCATCGCCGGCCAGCCAGTACACCTGCAGCAGGCCGCTGTGATCCTGGCGCCCGATGGCGGTGGCCGCCGGCCAGGCGGGGTCGGCCAGTTCCCGAAACCCGGCGGCGCGGCCGCTGCAGAACAGCTTGTAGCGTTCGGCATCCCCGTCCCCGATATTGATCCCGGAGAAATAGTTGTACATGCGCAGCAGGTGCCGGTGGCCGCTGCGCAGTGTGAAGCGGCTGATCGCCGCGTAGGCGCTGCGCGCGGCTTCGGCCAGGCCGCCCACGGTGTGCTCGTCGATCTCGACCTTGCCGGCCAGGTAGTGGCCGCCCCGGGCAAAATGCACCAGCCCCTCGCGCCCGCACTCCACTTTCCCATCGGCATGCCAAAGTTCGGTCATGCCGGTGCCCACGAGGGCGGGCAGATTCACCTCGACACCGAGGCCGCGTGCCGGCGGCGCCGCCACGCTGGGGCGCCGTGGGCCAAAAGTGATGGCGCACAGAGTGGTCGCGGGCAGGGCTTCGTCGGCGTTGAGCCGCTGGTACTCCATGCGCGGTGCCGTGCCCGGGAATGTGCGGCTCGCGACCCGTGGGTTGTTCAAATCAGATCCTCGCCGTCGAAGACGATGCCAACCTGCCGCCGTCGTGCGCGGTTGTTGCGCACCGAGCGCCGCCACAGGGAAACCCAGGTCGCAAGATAAATCAGCTTGAACAGCTGCAGTCGCCACCACACGCGCCGACTGTTGAACACATCCCCGGCGAGCAGCGACACCATCGCCTTTTCGACCTGCAGGGGATCGCGCGGATGGGCAAACAGCCGCGACATGGCCGGGGAGGTGAACCGATAGGTGAACCAGGACAGCTGATCCAGGCCGCGCCGGACGCAGCGCGCGTAGCGGCGCTGCAGGGCTGCTTCCCGGCGCGGCTCGCGCAGGCAGGCGCTGACCATCTCGGCCGCCAGTTCGGCGCTGTTCATGGCGAGGTAGACGCCGGTGGAGAAAATGGGGTCGAGAAAGGCAAATGCATCACCGACCATCACCCAGCGATGGCCGCTCATCCGGGTGCATTGGTAGGAATAATTGCCGGTGGCGTGCAGGTTGCCGATGATGCTTGCGCCCTGCATGCGCTCGCGCGCGCCGGGAATACGCTTCAGGGTCGTCAGCAGGAAGTCCGCGTTGCTGCCGCGCCGCTCGCGCAGGTATTCCGGATAGCACACCGCGCCGATGCTCATGCAGTCCCCGGGCAGCGGGATCATCCACACCCAGCCGGCCGGAAAACGGTAGATGCTGATATTGCCCGCATCCTCACCGGGCCGTCGTTCGACGCCGGCGAAGTGCGCGAACAGGGCCGCGCTTTGATGGTGGGTGAGCTTGCGCTTCAGTTTCAGCGCCGTGCCCAGCAGGGTATTGCGGCCGGTGGCATCGACCACATAGTCGACCTGAAGTGTCGACTCACTGCCGTCGGCGGCGCGCAGGCGCGCCGTGGCGTGCTCGGCCGTGAACTCGATGCCGAGGACTTCGGTGTCCTGCTGGGTTTGCGCGCCACAGGCGCCGGCGTGGTGGAACAACAGCTGATCGAGCTCCTCGCGCCGCACGTGCACGCCATAGCCGGTGCCCGGATTCAGGGTGTCGCAGAAGCGAAATACGCCGTAACCGCGCTCATTGGGCGCGGGGAAGTCGGCGCCGAGCTTGAGTCGCCCGATGGCCATGACCTGGTCGAACACCCCGAGGCGCTCGAAAATCGGCATGTTCATCGGCAGCAGCGATTCGCCGATGTGGAAGCGGGGGTGATGGCTTTTTTCGACGAGGGTCACGCGCAGCCCCTTGCGCGCCAGCAGTGCCGCCGCCGTCGACCCGCCAGGTCCGCCGCCCACCACCAGCACGTGTGCTCCGGTCGGCTGTTGTGACACCTGTCCACTCCCGCAAAATAAGGCCAGGTAACCCTACACCAGACCGGGCCGGCCGGCCTCCATGTTAGGATTTGCTGGCGACACCCGCCGCAAGGGGCGGGGGCGACACCATATTTTATCTTGCGATCGGACATGCCTGCCACACAGACCACTGCTGAAACCGAACTGGCCGAGCTCATCATTGCCGCTGTCAATCTCGAAGGCGTGCGCCCGGCCGATATAGACCCCGAGGCGCCGCTGTTCGGCGCGGGACTGGGGCTGGACTCCATTGACGCCCTCGAGATCGCGCTGGAGGTCTCGCGCCAGCATGGCCTGCAGCTGCGCTCGGATGACGCAGACAATCGGCGCATTTTCGCCTCCCTACGCTCACTCGCCGGGTATATCCAGCAGCACAGTCAGCAGCAGCCCAAGCCCGCGACGCAGTGACTTCTCCCCGGCCGATGCTGCCGCTAGCCGTCACCGCGTACTCGGTGGTTTGCGCGACCGGATATGGCCAGCGGGCGCTGCTTGCCGCATTGCAGGACCGACGCGAAGCGCTGACGCCCAACGATTTCACCGCCGCGCCGCTGCCGACCTGGATCGGCCGGGTCGCGGGCCTGGAGGCGTCGGAATGGAACCTGCCGGCCGCGCTCGCCCCGTGGGCGTGTCGCAACAATCGGCTCGCCTGGGCCGGCCTCAACACCGATGATTTCACGACGGCGGTCGCCGCCGTCCGGCAGCGCCATGGCGCGCGGCGCATTGGCCTGGTGATGGGCACTTCGACTGCCGCGATCGATGCCACCGAGGCTTTCTATCGGCACCTGGATGATCCGGCGAGCACGCCGCGGCACCTGTTCCACACCCAGCTGCACACGCCGCATTCCCTGGGGGACTTCGTGCAGCGCGCGCTGGCGCTGGCGGGCCCCTGCTTCACCATCGCTACCGCCTGCTCATCGAGCGCCAAGGTCTTCGCCCAGGCTGAGCGGCTGATGCGCCTCGGGCTATGCGATGCGGTCGTGGTCGGTGGCGTGGATTCGCTGTGCAACAGCGTGCTGTATGGCTTCGGCTCACTCGAGCTGCTCTCACCGCACATCTGCCGGCCCTTCGACGTGGAGCGGCGCGGGTTGAACATTGGGGAGGCCGCGGCGTTCCTGCTGCTGGAGCGCGCCGGTTCGGACCTGAAGCTGCTGGGCTATGGCGAGAGCAGCGATGCGCATCACATGTCGGCGCCGCATCCGCAGGGGCTGGGCGCGCGCCTGGCCATCGAGCAGGCGCTCCTGCGCGCCGGCCGCGACGCCGCGGACATCCAGTACATCAACCTGCATGGCACGGCGACGCCCAAGAACGATGCCGTCGAGGCCCGGGTGGTCGCGCAATTGTTCCCGACCACGACCCGAGCCAGCTCCACGAAGGGCTGGACCGGGCACACCCTGGGTGCGGCGGGCGCTCTCGAAGCCATCATCGCCTTGCTGGCGCTGCGCACGGGATTGATGCCGGGCACCCTCAATACCCAGCAGCTGGATGCCGAATGCGGTCCGCAGATCCGGCTCGACAACGCGCACGGCGAGGTGCGCTGCGCGCTCAGCAACTCGTTCGGTTTCGGCGGCAGCAACTGCTCGCTGCTGTTCGGGCGTGACGCTTCGTGAGCGTGAAGCTGGAACTCACCGTCGCCGGGTTCGCGGTGTGGAATTCACCGCAGGCCCACCGACCGCAGCCCATGCTGCTCCCGCCCAACGAGCGGCGCCGCGCGCCGGACACGGTGGCCGTGGCTTTGACGGTGGCGCAGGCGGCCTGCGCGAATGCCGGACGGGACCCCGCGCAGTTGCCGACCGTATTTGCTTCCACCTACGGGGACCTGGCGATCACGGATTATATGTGCGGCACGCTCGCGCAGACTCCGAACCTGCTCTCGCCGACCCGCTTTCATAACTCGGTGCACAACGCGGCCGCGGGCTACTGGAGTATCGCGACCGCCTGCCGGCAACCCTACTGCGCGCTCGGGGCCGGGGAGTACACCTTTGCCGCCGGACTGTTCGCGGCGGCCCTGCAGGTGTGTGCGGATGATACGGATGTGCTGTTCGTGGCCTATGACATCGACGCACGCGGGCCGCTGGCGCAGATCACCCACAGCCGGGGGATGCTGGGCATGGCGTTGGTTCTGGGTGCGGGCCAGGAGCGCAACCCGTCGCGCCTGCAATTGACGCTGACCGCCGCTGCGCCCGCGCACGCCGCCGCCGCGGCCAATGCCATGGCGGCCTGCCTGCCCTTGATCGCCGCGCTCGAGAGTCGCGTGGAGGCGCTGCTGAGCCTGCCGCTGGGCCCGGACTCAGCGCTCGAAGTTCGGGTGCGGCACGCCTAAGAGGTAGCCTCGCGATTGGGAAGCGCAAAGATCGCGTTGAGTTCCTTGCCGGAGGCGGCCTGCGCCGTGTACTCGAAGCTGCCCACAGTCAGGATCTCGGTTGCCGCGCGCATCAGCGCGCCATAGGCCGCCCGCGCGAGGCTCCCCCCCAAGCTGATCCGCGTGACGCCCAGTTCCTGCAATTGCGCCACGGTCAGGTGCATGCTCATGCCGATGAGGACGTTCAAGGGCTTATCGATTGAACTGACGATCTGCCGGATATCCTCACTGGCGGTAATCCCCGGCGCGAACAGTACATCCGCACCCGCCTCCTGGTAGGCCTGCAGGCGGCGAATGGTGTCCTTGAGATCCGCGCGGCCGTACAGGTAGTTCTCGGCGCGCGCCGTCAGCGTGAACTTGAAGCCCAGTGACCGGGCGGCGACGGCGGCATGGCGGATGCGCTCCGCGGCCAGCTCCAGCGGGTACACCGGATTGCCACCATCCCCGGAGGCGTCTTCGATCGAGCTGCCGACGATGCCGCTTTTCGCGGCCTGCAGGATGGTCACCGCCACATCCTCCGGGTCATTGCCAAAGCCGTTCTGCAGGTCGGCACTCACCGGGAGGGAAGTCGCCTGGCAAACGCCCGTGAGATGGGTCATCAGGCTGGCCTTGGTGATGCCCAGGTCCGGCTTCGCAATTGAAAACGCGAATCCGGCACTGGAGGAGGCCAGGGCCTTGAACCCCATGTGTTCCAGTATGCGCGCGGATCCCTGATCCCAGGGATTCGGAATCACAAAGCACGAGCCCTTCTCATGCAGCTTGCGGAACGCTTCGGCCTTTTCAATCTGGGTGCTCATGTTTTTTTCCTCGTCATGGTCTTGATGTACTCCACCCGCCGAAAACGCAATGCGGACCAGTCGGCATCGATCGCGACCATGCGCACCGGCTCGAAGCCCGCCGCGGCCAGCGCGGCCCACCCCGAATCGCGGTTGAACTCACAGCGGTATTTTTTCGAAGTTCCCTTCGGGTAGACCATCCACACGATGGCGTCGCCGGCACACGCGGCGCCAAGTTTCCTGCTCGCCGCGTCGAGTTCGCCCTGGGTGATGACAAAGGCCATTGCGAAGGCACAGGGTCGTGACACCGCGCGCTTGACGGTCACGCCGCTCAAGGCCGCAAGCTCCGGTTCGAACGAAGCCGGTGCATTGAGTACGACCACGTCGGTGTGGGTTCCCAGGTTGAGCTTCTTGAACAGGGCGTTCATGGCGGGTTATTTCCTACAGTTGCAGCGTCATGTATGCACTGTTCGGATCGTCAAGGTATTCACCGAAGGGCCCGCAATAACTGAAGCCGGCGCTCTCGTACAACTTCTGCGCCGGGCGGAAGGCCTCCATGGACCCGGTTTCCAGGCTCAGGCGCTGATAGCCGCGGCTGCGCGCGACGGCGATGATGTGGTTCAGGATGGCGCGTGCGGCGCCGCGACGGCGCAAAGCGTCGGGAGTACGCATGGACTTTATTTCGCCATGCCGCGCATCCAGCTGCTTCAAGGCGCCGCAACCGAGCAGCTGCGCACCCTCCCACGCGGTCCAGAAACTGATCGCGGGACTGCGCAACCGGTCCAGGTCCAGGGCGTGGACGCTCTCCGGCGGGGACAGCGCATACATGTTGTGCAGGTGCTCGCTCAGCAGCGCATGAATTTCCGGGCGCGACAGGTCATCGAGTTCGATGTGCATGGCACTTAAGGCCTGGCGCGCGAGCTGCTCAG
>DATHOA010000251.1:0-3442 GCA_035485475.1 Steroidobacteraceae bacterium
CCGAACCGCCTCCAGGTCACGCACCACCTTGACGCCACCGGCCTTGCCGCGACCGCCGGCGTGCACCTGTGCCTTCACGACCCAGACCGGGCCCCCCAGTGACTGGGCCGCGGCGACGGCCTCTTCGGGACTGCCGGCAACGCGACCCGCTGGCACCGGAATGCCAAAGCTGCGAAAGACGTCCTTCGCCTGATACTCGTGCAAGTTCATGCTGGAGGTAAGACCTTTAAGGGATGGGGAATCTTGTTATTGTGCCAAAGATGCTAGAGTCGCGCCCGCGCATGAGCATGGGTTGCGACAGGCACACCAGTCCGGAGCGCGGCTGATGCCGGATGCCATCCCAAACCCGACTCCGGTACCCAGTGACCTGGCCTGGCGCGTCATCGGTCTGACCAACCTTTATCGGCTGCTCCTGCCCCCGGTTTTGCTGATTCTCCAGGGACTTGCCAGTCCCGGAATACTCGCGCGCGCCCCCGAGCCCCAGTTATTCCAGTTGGTCTGCTACGGCTACCTGGTGGCCGGATTGCTGCTGATCCTGGCCCGGCGGATCCCGCGGCCGAGTCTGCGCATCCTCGCGCTGGTGAACGCCACCGTCGACACCCTGGCGATTTCGTTCATTCTGTACACCTCCGGCGGCGTCGGCAGCGGCCTGGGGATACTGCTGGTGCTGCCCGTGGGGGCCATGGCCCTGCTCGGGCGCACCAAGGATGCCTTTCTGGTGCCGGCTATCGCCACGCTCGGGTTACTGGCCCAGCAAATCGCGGCCAACCTGGTCGGCTACGCGCCACCCACCGATTACACGACTGCCGGCATGCTCGGCGTGGTGCTGTTCGTCATCGGCCTGTCGGTATGGCCCATCGCCGACCGCCTGCGCGAGAGCGAGGCCCTGGTGCGCCGCCAGGAGGTCGACCTCGCCAACCTCGAGCAGCTGTCCCACTACATCGTCCAACACCTGCGCGAGAGCATCCTGGTCGTGGATACCGAGGACCAGATCCGCCTGATCAACGAATCCGCGGCGAGCCTGCTCAATGCGGCAGCCGCGTTTCCGGGTGCGCTGCTGGGCGAAGCCTCCCCACGGCTGCTGTACCTGCTTGAAACCTGGCGCCAGCGTACCAATGGCGTGAACGCCGGCGCCGAGACCCTGGTCAGCGCCGATGGCGCGCGGATGTTGCGGCCCCACTTCGCCGCACTGGGCAACGCCGAACCGGCCGCAGTGCTGGTATTTCTGGAGGACATGAGCCTGATCGCGGAGAAGGCCCAACAGCTCAAGCTTGCGGCCCTCGGTCGCCTCAGTGCCAGCATCGCCCATGAGATTCGCAATCCGGTCGGCGCCATGAGCCAGGCCGGTCAGTTGTTGAGCGAATCCCCACAGCTGGCGCCAGAGGATCACCGCCTTACCGACATCATCACCAAGAACGCGGAACGCGTCAGCGGCATCATCAACAATGTCCTGCAGCTCTCACGGCGCGAAGCGACTCAGGTGGAGACCTTCGAGCTGGCGAGCTGGATCGAGGACTTCCGCGACGAATTCTGCGAAACCATGCAGTGGCACCCGGACCAGCTCGTCAGCATCAACGTCGAGACCAGCCCGTCGCACACCGGGTCCTATCCGGCACTGGCGCTGCGCGAAATCCGCGACGGCCACGACCCGGCGCTGCCGGCGGGGCTGGAAGTCACGGCCGATCCGACCCAGCTGCGACAGGTGGTCTGGAATCTGTGTGACAACGCCATCAAGTACGGTCTGCGCAACCGCGTTACGGATGTGATTGAAATCCGCTACGGGCGACTCAAACCGGCGGCGCGGCCCTTCCTGGAGGTGGCGGATCGTGGCCCGGGCGTGCGCACCGAGGATACCGAACGCATTTTCGAACCCTTTTTCAGTGGCGAACATCAAGGTTCGGGACTGGGCCTGTTCCTGGCGCGGGAGTTGGCGCAGACCAGCGGCGCGACCTTGTTGTATGAACCGCGGCCGGCCGGCGGCAGTATTTTCCGCCTGGTGTTCGCTGATCCGCGTCGCTGGGCGGTACGATAGGAAAATATGCCCAAGCCTGTCGTCCTGATTGTCGATGATGAGCCGGACCTGCTCGAGCTCGTCAGCCTGACGCTGGGCCGGATGAGCCTGGAAACCCGCACCGCGGCGAATCTCGCCAGTGCCCGCAGCCTGCTCGCGTCGCAGCATTTTGATCTGTGCCTGACCGACATGCGTCTGCCGGACGGGGACGGCCTGGACCTGGTGGCGTGGATCCAGGCCAACTGTGCCACCACGCCGGTCGCCGTCATCACCGCGCATGGCAATGTCGAATCGGCGGTGCGCGCCTTGAAGGTCGGCGCCTTTGATTTCGTCTCCAAGCCTTTGGACCTGGGCGTGCTGCGCAAGCTGGTCGGAACCGCCATTCGCTTGGGCGCGCTGGCCGAGGGCGCCCCGACCCAGCGTGGGCCGGTACTGCTGGGCAGCTCGCCGGGCATGCAGCAGGTGCGCGAGATGATCGGCCGGGTCGCCCGCAGCCAGGCCCCGGTGTACATCTATGGCGAGTCCGGCACCGGCAAGGAGCTGGTGGCGCGGCTCATCCACCAAAGCGGTGCCCGCGCGGACGCCCCGTTCGTACCGGTCAACTGCGGCGCGATACCGACCGAGCTCATGGAAAGCGAGCTGTTCGGTCACAAGCGCGGCAGCTTTACAGGAGCGGTGGCCGACAAGAAGGGCCTCATCCAAAGCGCCGAAGGCGGCACATTGTTCCTCGATGAGGTCGCCGATCTGCCCCTGCACATGCAGGTCAAACTGCTGCGCGTGGTGCAGGAGAAGACCATCCGCCCGGTCGGTGAAGCGCGTGAGGAGCGGGTCGACGTGCGCATTCTCTCAGCCACCCACCGCAACCTCGTCGACCTGGTCGCAACCGGGCGCTTCCGCGAGGACCTGTTTTACCGCATCAACGTCATCGAGCTGCGCGTGCCGCCGCTGCGCGAGCGCAGCGGCGACATCCCGGACCTCGCCAATGCCATCCTCGAGCGCATGTGCCGACGCATGAAGCTTGACGTGCCGGCCATCAGCCCGGAGGCCATGCAGGCACTGCAGACCTACGGCTTTCCCGGCAACGTCCGGGAGCTGGAGAACATCATTGAACGCGCCCTGACGCTGACAACCTCCGGTCTCATCACGCTCGAGCAGATCAAGCTACGGCCGGCAATGCTGTTTGCGGTACCCGGCAGCGGCACGGATCCCGCGGCCGCGGGCTCTGCGGCCCCGGCCGCCGGGGTATTCGGCACGGCGCCCGGATCGAGCGTCAACGGGCTGGCCGGTGCGCAGAATGCTCTGGGTGATCAGCTCGAAGACATGGAGCGGGCTGCGATCATCAAGGCGCTGGAACAAACCCGCTACAACAAGACGGCCGCGGCGAAGCTGTTGGGAATGACTTTTCGTGCCCTGCGCTATCGGATCAAGAAG
>DATHOA010000252.1:0-2358 GCA_035485475.1 Steroidobacteraceae bacterium
GGTGCAACCGGCAACAATCTGCGCGATGTCGATGTGGACATTCCACTGGCACTGTTTACCTGCGTGACCGGGGTGTCGGGCTCGGGCAAGTCCACGCTGATCAATGACACCTTGTTCAATCACGCCGCGGCCCATCTGAACGGCAGCCCGCGCGAGTCGGCACCGTGTCGCAGGATTGAAGGCCTGGAGCACATCGACCGGGTGATCGATATCGATCAAAGCCCGATCGGGCGCACGCCGCGTTCGAACCCGGCCACCTACACGGGCCTGTTCACACCCCTGCGTGAACTGTTCGCCGCCGTACCGGAGAGTCGCGCGCGCGGCTACGACGCCGGCCGCTTCAGCTTCAACGTCAAGGGGGGCCGCTGCGAGGCCTGCGAGGGCGATGGCGTGCTGAAAGTGGAAATGCACTTCCTGCCGGATGTGTACGTGCCCTGCGATGTGTGCAAGGGCCAACGCTACAACCGCGAGACCCTGGAAATCCGCTACCGCGGCCGGAACATCCATGAAGTGCTGGAGATGACCGTCGAGGATGCGCTGCGTTTCCTGGCCAACGTGCCGACCATCGCCAGCAGGCTTGCGACGCTCAATGATGTCGGCCTGTCGTACGTGCGGCTGGGCCAGAACGCGACGACGCTGTCGGGCGGGGAGGCGCAGCGGGTGAAACTGGCGCGTGAGCTGGCCAAGCGCGCGACGGGGCGCACCCTGTACATCCTGGATGAGCCGACCACCGGCCTGCACTACGCGGACATCGAGCAGCTGCTGCGGGTGCTGCATCGGTTGCGCGATGAGGGCAACACCGTCGTGGTCATTGAACATAACCTCGATGTCATCAAGACCGCGGATTACCTCATCGACCTAGGGCCCGAAGGCGGCGTGGGCGGGGGCCAGATCGTCGCCACGGGGACCCCGGAGGCGGTGGCCGCCAGCAAGGCCTCGCACACCGGCGCGTACCTCAAACCGCTGCTGGCGCGGGCGCGACCCAGACCCAAGCTTTTACAATTCGATGAAGTTGCAAATGCGAACGGTTCTCATGATACTTAGCTCATGGATACTGCGGTTCGCAACCAGTCCGTCGACACGATGGTGCCGACCTCCCTGAGCCAGCTGCGCCCGGGGATGGCCGCCACGATCGTGGCCGTGGGTTCGGTCACGGACGGGGTCAGCCAGCTGGAGCTGCGGCTGCTGGAACTGGGCTTCAGTGCGGGTGAGCGGGTCGAAGTCGTCGCCGAGTCCCGCCCCGGCCGCGACCCGTTCGTCGTGCGCGTCGGCAGCTCCCAATTCGCCCTGCGGCGCTGTGAAGCGCAGAACATCTGGGTGGAGGACACCTGCCCCATTGACCGCTGACGCCGCCACAGCCGGCCTGTCACTGTCGCTCGTCGGCGTTCCCAACTGCGGCAAGACCGCGCTGTTCAACCGCCTTACGGGCAGTCGCCAGAAAGTGGCCAACTACCCGGGCGTGACGGTGGAGCGCAAGGAAGGCCGCTTCCTCGGCCCGACGAGCGGGCGCAGCTATCGCCTGCTGGACCTGCCGGGCGCCTACAGCCTGCAGCCGACGACGCTGGACGAGGCCATTACCCGCGATATCGTCCTGGGTCGGCATGCCTCCGAGCAGCCCCCCGACCTGATCGTGTGCGTCGTGGATGCCACGAACCTGCGCCTGAACCTGCGCCTGGTACTGGAACTGAAGCGCCTGGGCAGGCCCATGGTGGTCGCGTTGAACATGTCGGACCTGGCGCGCGCTCGCGGCTTTCGCCTCGATGGTGCGGCCCTGGCGCGCGCCATTGGCCTGCCCGTCGTCGAGACCGTGGCCATCCGGCCGGGCGGTGAGCGCGAGCTGGTGGCACTGCTGGATCGCACCCCGCCGCCGCGCAGCCTCGGGCGGGTCGATTTCATGGGCGGCAGCGCCGCGGATATCCAGGCCACGCAGTCCGAAGTGCGCCGCATACTCGACGACATCGGCTACCGCGTCCCGGCGCGCCTGCGCTTCCTGCAGCGTCTGGATGCGGTGGTGCTGCATCCGATCAGCGGGCCGCTGCTGCTGGCGCTCGTCCTGTTCCTGATGTTCCAGGCCGTTTTCAGCTGGGCAAAATGGCCCATGGATGCCGTGCAGCACGGCATGGCCGATGTCGGCACCTGGCTGGGCACGCACATGAGCGATGGCCCGTTGCGTCATCTGCTGGTGGATGGCGTCATCGCCGGCGCGGGCAGCGTGCTGGTGTTCCTGCCGCAGATCCTGATCCTGTTCGCCTTCATTCTCGCGCTGGAGGATTCAGGCTATCTGCCGCGCGCCGCCTACCTGCTCGACCGGCTCATGGGCAAGGTCGGGCTGTCCGGCCGCGCCTTCATCCCTCTTCT
>DATHOA010000253.1:0-10004 GCA_035485475.1 Steroidobacteraceae bacterium
CCAGGCCGTCCGCGTACGGCATCGCGCAGCGTGTTGAAGTCGCCGCCCGTGCTCGGCGCGAGGAACACCAGCACCTGCTGCGCGCCGGCCGGAACGGTCAGCTGCAGGCCATCCGCGCACTTGCGTGACCAGGTATCGCAACGGAAGAACCACTCCGGCGGCGGCGGATTGGTGGCACCGCGCAGAAACGCCACAATCATCACGTAGCGCGCCGCCTGACTGTCCGGCAGCTCGGCCTTGATGGCCAACTTATCGCCCACGGCCAGATTGGGCACATCGGCCACGGGCAGCGTGCGCGTGCCGCGCGTGATCATGACGCGCAGCTGCGGGCCGGCAAGGTCAAACGGCGCATTGTCGGCCGCCGCTGCGGCCGCACCCAGACCCAGCAGCAGCACCGCCAGGAAAAAACGTGAGGGTCCGAATCTCATGGCACCATATCTATCTTACGGGCAAAGCGACTTAGAGCGATCGCCGTGCCGCAAGGTTCCCCGGTGCGGCGGTTCAGTTCAGATCCGGATTGAAATCACCGCTATTGGTCAGTTCAATTTTCACCGTCAAACCCAGCTCATGCAGCTGGCGGCCCAGTTCGGGCGTAATCCGCAGTCCCACCAGCGCCTCCGGCTGAACCGCCGCAAGCAACGCCAGTGAACCACCCTGTTCCCGCAACCGCGCCAGGAATCGACCGTGGCGCACGGCCAGGCAATGCCCCACCAGAACGATGCCCCACCCGAGACTCCCCGGCGTCATCGCCTCACCCTCTTCGATTCCGAAGCGAGCGCGCAGCACCTTGGCTTCCTGCGGCAGGAGCGTGGCCAGAAACTGCTGAGTCACATCCGCGCGGTTCAAACGCCGCGCCACCGTTGCCGGGGCTGACCAGACCATGGGATCCAGCACGGCGACCCAGTAGGTTTCACCATGCACTGCAGTGGCCGCGAGACCACTGCGTGAGTGCCGTGGGTCGCCGGCGCGGAAGCACTCGATGGCCTCCAGACCCAGTTCGCGCGAAATTTCCTCCGGGTCGGCGGAAGGGTGCCGGACATGCAACGACAGCTGGTACGGCGCTGCCTGTACGCTTGATTTCTTTCTCACCTGCATCTCGGACTCCCCTTCAGGACGCATCGCAAGGATTGGAGGGCGAATATGACAGCGAAACCACAGCTGCCGTCAAATCCTGCGCCGCTTTATCGCAAATCCGCAACGTCTGCGCCAAGCTGTCGCTTGACGCATAGTCACCGGTCATAAAATATTCACGGCCCTCGTGGAGCCATTCGCGAATTCGAAAGGTCATACGCTGCATTGCCATAAAGCTCGTAATGCGGGGGTGGATCATGATGCGAATTCTGGTCGTGAGCGATGTGCGGATCGTACTGGAGGGACTGCACTCGGTACTCGCACAGCAAAATGGCGTCGACATCATCAGCACGGTCGATATGCGCCACGCCACGCATTGCAGCGCGCAGCTCCATCCCGATATCGTCCTGTTTGATGCGGTGCGCCTGGACAGCATCGGCCTCGTGAAGGACCTGGTCGCCTCATCACCCCATTCCAAGGTGGTCGCATTCGGCGTGAAAGAGATCGATGCGCAGATTCTGGCATTGGCGGCGGCGGGAACGGCGGGTTGTGTATGCGACAGCGCCGCCAGTGACGATATGCTCCGGGTGCTCAGACAGGTTCTGTGCGAAGAATTGCCGTGCCCACCGCAAACTGCGGCGCTGCCGTATTCCCCTTGCACCATGCCGCACCCCATGCCCCTGTCCCGGCGCGAACTGCAGATCGCGCACCTGCTCGAGAATGGGCTCACCAACAAGCAAATCGCACGCCAACTGGGGATCGTCGCTGCAACGGTCAAGAACCATGTTCACAACATGTGCGAGAAGCTCAAGGTCCACCGGCGCGGTGAAGTGGCCGCGCGCACCCGGGCCATATTACGCACCTGTGCGGTCTTCCCCGCCAATTAGTAGAACCGCATGGGCTGCTGGTTGGATCGCCAGGACCA
The DNA here is from genome assembly GCA_035485475.1 of Steroidobacteraceae bacterium. GTDB lineage: Bacteria > Pseudomonadota > Gammaproteobacteria > Steroidobacterales > Steroidobacteraceae > DAIDKA01. The sequence continues at coordinate 1,997 of DATHOA010000253.1, forward strand.
CACCGGAGCCATCGGCACAGCCATGCTGAGCGTGTGGCCACCGGGGACACGCGCCAGATCCGGCACACCGGCACCGCTGTACTGCGGATCCAGGAAATGCGGGACGGCGCTGGCCTGGATCAATTCGAGCAGCGCCTGCACGCGCTGCTCGGTGCGCACCGCGAACAGCCCTTCCTGCTGGAACAAGGGATGGTGAGCCAGAACCAGGGCCGCGAAGCCGCTCACATGCGCTGCGGCAGCCGGGGTACCGTCCGCGGCCACGTACCCCCCGCCGGGAACCGTGGACACTATGGCGATACCGGGCGCGCCTACGCCGATCTGGGGCCCCGAACCACTGAAGCGCGCCGCGAACAGGTCGTCGCTGCCGATGAGCTGGGGAATCACGTTGAGAACGTGGGAGCTGTCCGCCGGGAATTCGCGCAGCTTGCCAATGGCCGCGACCGCCATTGCGCCTCCAGGCACGCTCGCCGGGAATATCAGCGACCCCCCGGCGGTGCCGGCCGCCGCGATGCACACGATGCCCTTCTGCCGCGCCTCCTGCAGCTTTTGACTGACCAGTTCGGAGAACCCATCGGTCACGACACTGATATGGATGACATCCAGCTCGCGCTCGATGCATTCATCGAGCGCGGCCAGCAGATCGCTGACCCGCCCCTCGGGCATGACCTTGAAGATGTGCACTTCGGCCTGCGGCGCGCAACCAATGATGCCCTGCTCGCTGCCCGATGCATTGATGATGCCGGCGCAATGCGTCCCCTGCGAAGCCAGATCCTGAGTCCAGCTCGTATCCGTGGCACCGGCCGTAAGGTCCTTGCCGTGCCTGACGTGCCGCAGCAGCGGGTGGGTCGTATCGCAGCCTGAATCGATGATCCCGATTCGCACCCCGGCGCCGGTGAAGCGGCCGCCGGTCGGATCGATACCCATCAGACGCTGCCCCCAGCCAAGCATTCGGGTGGCGGGAAAGCCGGGATAGAATTCCGCAAGCGCACGCAGCTTGATCGTGTTCGTGCCGGAGGTCAGTCGCGGGGCGGGAACCACGCGGTCCCAATGATTGGCAGCCGATCGGATGAATACCATCTGAATCTCATCGAGTGAGCCACCGAAGAAGGCCATGTGTGCGGTACCGCTCTCGTCCGTGAGCGCCTGGGCCGGCAAGCCGCCGCCGTCGATGACCACGGTCGCATTGGCCAGCGGTTGATCGCGCTCGCCGATGACGCGAATGGCAACCTCCGTGGCGGCGGAACGCAGTGGCAATAGCGTTCCGATCTGGGCTGCGCGGCCCGGTACCGGCAGATAGTCCGCGCAGGACAGCAACGAGTCACGCTCGATGATCAGATCCGGCGGCGCACCGGCGCGCAAACGCTGTGCCTTGCCCTCATCGATCGTCGCCACGACGATTTCACCGATGCTGCGGCCATCGACGGTGAATGGCCGGGTACCGCCAAGTTTGATGCGTTTGAGCACCTCGACGTTGCCTTGCTGCTCGAGGTAGGTGACCACATCGTCCATGGAATGCTGCGGCGGGACGAACGCCTGCGACGTCACGGTCGTGCGGGTGCCAATGATGTACCGCTCGGGCCGTCTGCCGGACGGTTGCGCCTGCGGAGCACCATTCCCCGCCTCCCGCGGTGCCGAGCGCGAGTTCGCCGCGGCCTTCTTCGCGGCCTCCTCGCCGCCTTCGGTCGTTCTCTTGAGCATTGCAGCACCCCGTTCATCCTTTTCGTGAGCCATGAGTAGTCCCCCATTTATGCCTCGGCGGGCGCTGCAGACTTGGCATAGCCTGCTGCCTCGGCGCCCGCCCGAGGTCAACCCAAAGTCAGTGTCGGCACCGTTACTGAATGGTCGGCGCTCGAGTGACGCCCCATGCCTGCGTTTGCGGGTTGAATCCGGAATAGCCGCCTTGTATTGAGGCAGCCAAGGGATTGTGTCCGTAGTACTGGCCCTGCAGGCCCTGCAGGCCCTGGAGGGCCAGCTGATGCGCAAGATGCTGTACCGCGTGGCTGACCTGCTGCGCAATCTGCTGAGTCAGCGCACTTTGGATGGTGAGCTGCTGGGCCAGTTGCCCCAGCACCGGAACCAGCTGTACCGCATTGTTTGCCGTCTGGCCCTGCAGGAACGGGGTCTGTGCAAACGGATTCTGCACGAAGGGATTGAATTGCCCGGCCCAGGGAGGCACCTGCTGGCCTATTCCTTGCTGGCCTGATCCTTGCTGCCCAAGCTCGTGACCGAGCCATGGGTTGCCCAACTGCGATGGCCCGATCGGCTGCATTCCAGGAATCTGCTGCATTCCAGGTATCTGCGGTGCCAGTCCTTGCGGTGCGTATTGTGAAAAGTTCGACAGCATTGAGGATTCTCCGTGTAAGGAAAACGAGTGAAACCCAAGGCGTTACCGCCACTGCCGCTGCATCAGCGGCAGGGCATCATCGACGCAAAACCATCGGCACTGGAATAGACCAAAGCACCCATTGACGCCGCGAAACGCCTACCGTTGCGCGTCGCCGTGCGGCAGAATGGCCGCGCCGCACGAAGGACCGGCGGTGAGGGGGGAGCCGTGCAGATTTTCCGGGTGGTCGCAGCCGTGACCTTGATGCTGGCGCTGGCGGGCACCGCCGCCGCGCATCATTCCTTTGCGGTGTTCTTCGATACCGACGCGCAGCTGGTCAAGGTCACCGGCGTGGTGCGGGACTTCCAGTTCCGCAACCCACATGGCGTGATCACGGTCGTTGTTCCCAAGGGACACGATGAAATCACGTGGCGTGCCGAAACGAACTCTCCGTCCATTCTGCGGCGGCGCGGCTGGACACCAGACAGCCTGCATGTCGGCGACAAGGTCACCCTGGAAGGCTGGCGCGCGCGGGATGGCAGCCGCTACATGCGGCTGAAGAGCGCCCGGCTCCCCGACGGCCGCATGGTCGGACAGCCGCCGCCATGAGGTGGCTGGCACTCGGATTGCTCGCCATTGCCGGCTGCACCTCGCAAGGCAATGCGCCATCGAGCAGCTCCGCGCCGCAGCTGGCGGCGCGCGCCGCGACACATCCGGACTTCTCAGGCTTCTGGAACCTGGACATGAAGGTCGCGCGGGATCCGGCGCTCATGGCACGGGTACCAGCGAATACGGCCTTCATGGATGACACCGGCCCGGTTGAATTTCCGGCGGGTAATTATGGCGGACTGATTCCGACGGCGGCGGCACTGGCGGCCGCGAAGAAGTGGAACCCGCGAGACCAGCTCACGCCACAGAACGCCTGTCGTTCACCCTCCATCGTGTACGCGCTGCAGGGGCCCTTTCCCATCGAGATCTTCCAAAGCGACGTCTTCATCGTCATGAAGCTCGAGTACTACGATATGGTGCGCATGATCTTCCTGGATGGTCGCAAGCCCGAGACGGATTATCCGCATTCCATGACCGGCTTTTCGAGCGCCCATTGGGAAGGCGCGACGCTGGTCGTGGAGACCACACACCTGGAAGCCGCGACCATCACCAACAACGGCCTGGATCACTCGCAGAACATGAAGGTCACAGAACGGTTCCGTCTCAGTGCAGATGGCCAGGTCCTGATGGCCACCCAGGAATACGAAGATCCGGCCGTGATCCAGAACCGCGGTGTGCGTTTCATCGCCTGGCGCAAGCAGGCCGGCCAGCACGTCTACCCGTACGAGTGCGACCCCGGCTTCGCGGGCAACTACAAGGACAGCAAGTAGCCCGCTCGCTACCGCAGCAGAATCAGTTCGGGCACTGCGGCGAGCCCCGACCAGACAATCGCGTTCTGCTCGAATTGCCGACCCAGGGCCCGGGCGGCCCGGCGCGTTACGCCCAGTACCAGGAAACTGGGTTCCCCCGGCCATTGATTCGTGGGGTGCTCTCCGATGCCGCGGATTGCCACCAACTTGCGGCGTAACAGTTGCGCCAGCAGCGCATCCTGGCGCTGCGCGTTCACTGGTGCGGCGGTGCGTCGGCCCAGCGGATTGCAGGCGGTAATGAATGCGCTGCAGCGGACCTGGTACCTGGCATGCAGGAGCACCAGTTCCGGGCACACCACATCGACATGCAAAGTGATCGGCCGGCCCTCGAGAATCCGGTAGTCGGTTTCCCGATAGGCCTGCAGTGTTTCCGGGTCGATTGCGGAAATCGTCAAGGGCCTCATGATATAAGCGATCGATGCTGACTCATACCCCGACCTGGGCTTCCGAACTGGTCGTCGCATTCCGCAGCGGCGCCAGCGGCCAGTGCATCCTGTATGGCAATGTGCATGATCGCCTGGCCGTGGGCGACCGGCTGATCAGCATTGATCGGTACCTGCAGGACACCCTCCTTGCCGAAATGGCGGTGGTGCTCTCCTACGATCTTGGCAACGGTCTCACCGTTGACCGCGGCGAAGAGCACCTGGCGCAATGGGTGCCCTCCTCGTTGCGTAACCTGCCGCTCGAACCGCTGGAGGCGGTGCGCTTCATCAATCGCTATGCCCGCTACCTGGCCAATATCAAGGCTGTTCAGCGTCCGCAGATTCCCAGCGTGGCCGTCGTGGTGCGCGGGGCCGACCAGTTGCTGCCCGCCGATGGCCAGGGCCTCCAGCATGGCAGCCTGACCTGCCTGGTACGCGACTGGGGGTTGAGCAGTCCGTTCGCGCAACTGCCCTTCTTCAGTTTCCTGATTGCGGACAATCTGACCGATCTGGATCCCCTGGTCGTGTTTGCGCCGCAATCGAAGCTGGTGCGCATTCCGCTGCCCAGCGCCGGCGATCTCGAATTGGCACTGCGGGTGCTGCACCAGGAGTATCCGCGCACCATTCCCGCCGGGACCAATTTTGGCGCGCTCGCGGCTGCCATCACCGGACTGTCCGTGAACACCCTGCAGCAGATCACCAAAGTGCGGGCCCACAACGGCCAGGTCCTGCACTCCCAGGACTTCGCCGCCCTCAAGAAGGAAATGGTCGAACGTGATGCACCCGGTCTGGTGGAGTTTGTCGAACCCACGCGCACCCTGGATGACTATTTCGGCCAGGATGCCCTGAAGGACTGGTTGCGCCAGGACATCGCGCTGTGGCGACTCAACGATATCAAGGCGCTGCCCATGGGCTACCTGCTGTGCGGCCCGGTGGGTACCGGCAAGACCTTCCTGGTGGAATGCCTGGCGGGTGAGGCGGGTGTACCGGTTCTGAAACTGAAGAACTTTCGCGATAAGTGGATCGGCTCCAGCGAGGCAAACCTGGAGAAGATTTTCCGACTGATCCACGCCCTCGGTCGCTGCATCGTGTTCGTCGATGAGGCGGACCAGACCTTGGGCCGCCGCGACTCCGGCATTTCCGATAGCGGACTGTCCGGACGGCTGTATTCGATGATTGCCCAGGAAATGGCTGACACCGACAATCGCGGCAACGTGGTGTGGGTGCTGGGCTCCTCCCGTCCCGACCTGATCGAGGTGGATCTGAAGCGCCCCGGCCGCATTGACCTGAAGGTGCCCATCCTGCCAACGGCAACCCGCGCCCAAAGTGGCGGACTCATTGCTGCTTTGGCGAAGCGCTATGGCCTCACGATCGAGGCGCACGAACTCGAGGAAATGATCCACCAGTGCCCGATCATGCTGACGCCGGGTGCGGCCGAGGCATTGGTCGTCAAGGCCTACCGCATGTGCCGCACCGAGAGTGTCGCGCCGGCCGCCGCCCTCGCCCGCTGCCTGGCGGGTTATCAAAGCGCAATTCCGCAGGATGTACTGGAGCTGCAGATGCGGCTGGCGATACAGGAAGCCACGGATCTGGCGTTTGTCGCAGAGGAACTGCGCCACTACGCGAACTCGGGCAGTGCTCAGGGAGCGACGTAAAGTACCGGTTCGGGTCGCCAGCTCATTCGCGCATCGGCCGCTGCCGCGGTCAGCGGATAGCGGCTGAACGCCGCATCCTCCAATGAGGCCGCCTGCAACGGCCCAACGGTGGTGTCGGCGAACACCTTTGGGTTGAACAGGCGTGCCTGCGCCGGTGTATCGGGCCACTGCCAGGGCAGCCCGCGGACAATGACGTCGCCCTCGAGCACGGTGAGTTCGATCGCTCGTTCGCGAATGATGCGAACATCAAATATGGACGGTGACGCCAGGAAATGCCGGCCACCGGCATTGAGTTCGAAAGGCCGTCGCTCAGGTACGGTATGAAAAATGGCCTCACCGTAGTCCAGATTCGCCGACCGTGACGCGGCGCCGAACAGCACACCGAGCTGGGAATGGCCGTTCAGCGTGACGGTACTGCCTTCGGACAACGCGACGATGCGGGTTTCACCGGGCTTGGTCGTGTAGATCGACTCGCCCCAGGGCATATGCCGCTGCGCCGCGGAGTGGGAAGCAAACATGCCCTGCATGATGTGCTGAACGTAGGCAAACGGGGCAAACGCAACCAAGGCTCCGCACAGCGCAATGAGCGCGTGCGTCGCATTCAGGCGGCGCTTAGGTCTGGGGGGTGGCGGATTGCCGAATCCGACCGGCACCAGTTGCGCCAGCACCGCGATGATATCGGGCCCATGCCACAATTTCGCCGCGTCAACGATGGCCTCACGGTGGGCAGGCTGACCCAGCCACGCGCGCAGCGTTATGCCTTCCTGGGGCAGCAGCCCACGCTCCAGGCGCGCCAGCCAGACGGCAGCTTCAGTGGGGATCTTGTCAGCATCGGCGGCCATGAGAACGAATCCGCGCCGCGGTCACTGGACCGCTGGCACGGATTCTTACACGGCCGCTACTGCCCGTGAAGCCGCTTACTTCGCAATGTCCTTCGCGGCTTCCTTGGCCTTCTTGGCATGGTGATGTGCCTTGGCCTTATGTACCTGCGCCTTGGTCTTGTCGATCGCCTTGTCCGGCTGCGACTCGACACTGGCCTTGGCCTGGTCGCCAAGCTGCTGGGACTTCTCGGAGGTCGCCTTCGCGCCTTCCTTTACGGTTGTGCCGACCTGCGCCAGGGCCACATTGCAAAGCGCGCAGGTCGCGATCGTCAGAAGTAGCTTGTTCATAATCTTCTCTCTCCTTGAGGCAGGTGTCGTGGGCGTATGCTAGGCCCTTTGGCCGGGGCATTTGAACAGCACGCCGCACCCACCTTCAGTAGGACCTTCCCTACGTTATGCCCGCCTGATGAGGCGCAGCAGGAAAATCAGCACCACCGCACCGATCGTTGCGACAATGATTGCGCCCAGCAGACCGCCGCCGGCCGAGATGCCCAGGGAGCTGAACAGCAAGCCTCCGATCACGGCGCCGATGATACCGACAACGATATCCCCGAGTACGCCGAAGCCGCCGCCCTTCATCAGTTGACCGGCCAACCAGCCAGCGATCAGACCCACCAGAATGAACCAGACAATGTTCATGTATTTTCCTTCGTTTATCGGTTACAGGGCGTCGACGTGGACGAACTTTTCAAGTGATTTCTTGGTCACCGCTGCTGCGGAATTGGGGCCCAGGAATTCCAGGATCGCCCGGCCGCCGCTGACATGTTCCGCGATGACCTTAAGGGCAACCAGTACCGGGGTGGCAAGCATCACGCCGGCGACTCCCCAGAACAATCCGCCGAGCCACAAGCCCAGGAATATCAGCAGCGGGTTGATTTTCAGTCGGCGCCCGACAAAGAGCGGCTGAATGATCTGCCCCTCGATGGTCGTAATGGCCAGAAAAGAACCTGCGACCTCCAGGACGCGCGGCACCGTGTTGAATGTCATCGCCGCCACGAAGGTAACAATTGCCAGAGTCGTCACCGGCCCGGCATACGGTATGAAATTCAGCAATGCGGCCATGATGCCCCATACGTAGGGCGTTGGCATTCCCAGCAGCAGCATCGCGACCGTCGTCAATACACCCAGGCCGATGTTGATCAGAGCAGTCACTGCGTAGAAGCGCCCTACTTCGCGGCGCACCGCCTCGATGATCTTCAGCACATGTGAGGCATTGAGATCATCGGCAAATGCCGCCGCCATTCGCGCCAGCATCGGCGGGCCGCCGGTGAGCAGGAACAGCGTCAGAATCGCAAACGTCACCGTGCTC
>DATHOA010000254.1:0-2423 GCA_035485475.1 Steroidobacteraceae bacterium
CGGAATTCAACGGCCTCGTGTCGTTTGCCGACCCTGGCACGTTTTCCATCGTGCGGCGTGACACGTTGCTGAGCGGCTCAAAGGGAGTAGCCCTGCTCGCCGGGGACATCGTCGAAACCGGGGCAAACGCATTCTTAGTGATTCAGGAACCGGGCGGGGATCTGGTCGGGATAGGACCGTCCACGGACGTCTACTTCGTCGAGCGGCAGGAAGTCATAACGGTATTCGTACTGCGCGGCTGGGTGAAGGTGGACGCTAAGTCCGGGCCAATACGGATCACAGCGACACGCCTCGGCATACAGGGTCACCAGGCGGTGATGCTGCTGCACGCCGACGAGCGCTCCAACGAGGTCTTCGATGAGCAGGGTTCCACAACGTTACTGCCGGCAGACGGTGATGCCCGGCCGGTCGGCAAGGAAACCGGACCGAGCCGCTTCTTTCTCCGCGGTGAGCAGCTTGACGTGCTCTCGCAAGCATCTCCGTCAGCTGAATTCGTCACGAAGATGCCGGCGCCGTTCCGCGATCCCTTACCGGTGTACGCGAAGTTGCCCGAGCCTGTCTCGCCGCGCGTGGTTCGCGCGGTCAGCTATTCCGACATCGAGAGCTGGCTGACCATACCGCGTGAGTGGCGCGGCAGCTTCGTTGGGCGTTTCCGCGCCCGCCTGAAGGATCCAGCGTTTTTTGCCGCCATGGACGCGCATCAGGCTCTCTTGCCGGAATGGAAGCGCGTCCTTCATCCGCCGCTGGAGCCCGACTCGAACCGCCTCCCCGAGCAGTCGCGAGCCGAAGGCAAGTCAGATCCACAGCAACTGCAACCTAAACAAGGCGATGAAATCCGATGAGACTCCTTCTCAAGATCAACGCCGTTCTGATAGTTGTGACACTCATAGGCCTGGCGCTGAGCTATCGAGTCGCCGATCGGCTGCTGCAGGAAAACGCGCGTAGTGAGATCCAGGGCAATGCGCGGCTCCTGGTGGAATCGGCATTGGCGGTGCGCACCTACACCAACAAGCAGATCAATCCGCTCTTGAAGACTCAGTCGCGTTACGGGTTCCTGCCGCAGCGAGTCGCCGCCTATTCGGCCAAGGAATATTTCAACAATCTTCGTCAACAATTTCCCGACTACACTTACCGGGAGGCCACGCTCAATCCGACCAACCTCGCCGACCGCGCTGACGACTGGGAAGCGGAGGTGGTCCGTCACTTCCGCGACAACCCCGCTGTCAAGGAGCTGATCGGCGAACGCGAGACGGCGGTCGGCAGGACTCTCTACCTGGCGCGGCCGATACGCATCGCCGATGAAGCCTGCCTCGAGTGCCACAGCAGTGTCGCCGTGGCACCGCAGAGCATGCTCGAGACGTACGGCACCGCGAACGGCTTTGGCTGGCACCTCAAGGACGTCGTCGGTGCACAGATCGTCAGCGTGCCCTATGCCGTGCCGGTGCAGCGCGCGAACGCCGCGCTCAGCAGTTTCGTGCGTGTCCTGGTGGGTCTGTTCGTGTTTCTGTTCGTGGTCGGCAATATCCTGATGGCCACACTGGTCGTGCGACCGGTCGTGAAGCTGTCCACCATCGCCGATCAGGTCAGCAAGGGAAACATGGATGCACCGGAGTTCCCGGTAAAGGGTGGCGACGAGATCGCCGCGCTCGGGGTGTCCTTCAATCGCCTGCGCATCAGCCTGCGCAAGGCCATATTGGCCTTGCGCGAAGTGCCTTAGTCAGACGGGCGCAGCCAGCGGCAACCCGTAAGGAACTTGCGGCGATCGGGTTCGGATTCGATCTGTCCGCCAAGCGCCTCGAGCAGCGCATCCACGCTCGGGGCTGCAGCCACAGCGCGGTGCACTGCAATCTGGGCGAACGGCCCGATGTAGACCGCCAGGTCCGACTCCAGGCGGCGAAGATTCGCGCTTTCGATCACCACGCGTGGGTGCATCTGGCCTGGCCTGGCATCGGCGGGCGGCAACGGCGCATCCCGCCGCGATGGGGGATTGGTCGGCGTCGCCAGCAGCGTGTTCAGGCAGATAACCAACCTCGCGTAGTGAGGTTCCAAGGGCGGAGGAAAGGCATCGAGCCATTGATTGCCGCCGAGAAAGTACTCGAGGCTGGCCGCGGGCTCGATGTCCTCGATCCGAAATGGTATGACCCGGACTCCCCGGTGCACGGCGAGCATCACCTCACGGCGCACCTGCGGCGAGTTGTTGGCACTGGCCGAGAAGATCAGCACCATCACCTTGGCCACCGTGATGGCGCTGACAATCTCCGCAGCCCATTCCATACCCCCCTGCACATCGCGCGGAGCAATCCAGCACTCGATGCCGCGGGACTCGACGTGCGCCACAAGATCGTACGCCGCGTCCCGATCGGACTTCGTGCAGTAGCTGACGAAGATATCGCCCCGCGCCATTATTCAGATCCCCGGCAGCG
>DATHOA010000255.1:0-24060 GCA_035485475.1 Steroidobacteraceae bacterium
GGATTCAGATACGTCCCGAACAGCCAGATCGAGGGGATGAAAACCACCAGCATCTCGAGCGTGTTGTAGTGGACCCGGAAGGTCCGCTCGAACACCGGATGCCCGTGGGTGGCCGGCGCGGATACCTTGTAGCGCGCGCGGGCGCTGCCGACCAGGAAGCCGAACACCATGAATTCAAACAGCGCGAGCAGCACCACCAGGGCAATCCACAGCATGGTCGTTCTCCCTTAGAACATTGAAATGGGATTCGGCGAACTCGCCGGCACGTCCTGAACACAATCCCAGTGTTCCACCACCATGCCATTGGCCAGCCGGAAGATATCCATCACCACGAAGCCCCGGTCCTCGGGATCCTTCTTCACATGGTAGTGAATGATCACGTGATCGCCATCCACGAATGCGCGCAGCAATTTCTGGCTGGCTTGCGGACTGGCGGCGTGTACCTTGCGCAGGAAAGCCTTCAGGCTGTCGCGCCCCGGCGCCGCCATGGGACTGTGCTGGATGTAGTCCGGCGCGATATAGCGGTCGACCTGGTCCGCATCCAAAGGCGCCAGGACCTCGCGGAACAGACCCAGCACGTGGTCCAGGTTGCGCTGCTCATCGGGGGTACGAGTCATGCCGGCAGCGTGCTGCGGGTGGCCTCAAAGACCTGCCGCAGGGATCGGGCCGGGTGACCCGTCAGCAACTTGACGTGATGTGACGCGACCGCGAAGTAGCCCTCGCGAATGGCGCGCTCGTACGACATCATCTCCTCGCTCCCCCAGGCACCGGCCTGCTCGTGCACCGTGCCTTCGATGTGGCGCCGCGGAACGCCGGCGGCATCAAAACGCGCCTGCATGACCTCATGCGAGACGTTCACGAATTTAATGGCCTTGCCGGTGACTTCTGCAGCAATTCGCGCACAGTCCCCGAAGGTGAGCAGTTCCGGGCCGGTGATTTCATACACGGCCCCTTCGTGACCGGGCGTGGTGAGCACGGCTACCGCCGATTCGACGCAATCCTGCTTGGAGATGAAGGCCATACAGCCATCCGCTGCACTCGACAGCCACTCCCCGGTGGCAACTGCCCCGGGCGCGATCATGGTGGTGATCACTTCGGCGTACTGCGCGTCGCGCATGAATGTGAAGGCCAGGCCACTGCGCCGCAGCGCCTCTTCGGTGAACAGATGGTCTTCGATCACGAAGGCCGGACTGCGCGGGTGAATGCCCACACTCGAGGTGTAAACGACATGGCGTACGCCCGCCGCCGCGGCGCCCTCAATTGCATTCTTGTGTTGACGCCGACGACGCTCGCCGACATCCAGCGTGCTGATGAGCAACAGCTTGTCACCGCCCGCAAAGGCCTGCGCCAGCGATTCGGGCTTGTCGAAGTCGCCGAAGCGCACCATCGCGCCGCGCGCAGCAAAGTCCGCCAGCGCGCCCGGGTTGCGCGTGACCAGAACCAACTGCGCGGGATCAACCTTCCCCAGCAGCCGCTGCGCCGCCATGCGCCCGAATGCGCCGGACGCCCCGGTGATGACAATGCTCACGCGTGCACGCGCCCGGCCAGGGCCTGCGCAGAGGCCCAGTTGCCATGCACGCCCGAGCGCAGTCGCAGCGGGATCTTGATGGTTGCGATCGGCCCCTTCTCGATGTGCTGCGCCTCGAGCACATGCACCTCGGCCTGGTTTTCATCGTGCCGATCGATGATATGCATCAGGTAGCCTTCATGACCGGGTGTGGTCGAGGGCACGTGCACATGCTCCTGCATGGTGCGGTTCGGGCCCGGGAAGTAGGTGGTCACGCGCCCGCTCTTCACCTCCAGCCGCGCCAGAGTGTTGAAGCCGGCCCCGACCGGTCCGGACAGGATCGGTGGACCGAAGCGCACGTCGACCTGCCCGAAGTAGGCCACGTTGTAGTCAACCATCAGGTCCTTGTCGGCAAGACGCGGAAAATCGGCCGGCGGGCCGATCGCGGTCTCCTCGGGGGTGTCCTTGTCGCTCGACATGTCAAACGTCCAGCGCACCAGGCCGCCGCCGACCTGGTACTGCGGAATGTGCAGACCACCGGCCTCGCGCATGAATTCGAAGGCCGGCACATCGCTGAGGCACATGTCCACGTGCACCTTGTTGCCCTCGGTGTAGCCGTTGATGAAGTGAAATACCGAGCAGGCGCGCGCGCGAAACCAGCGCATGTCACTCACCTTGCCCTTGCGCGGCATGATGCCGATGAAGGACTCCTTGGTGGCATCCCAGGCCCAGTGATCACCACCGGCCTTCATGCGCTCAAGATCCGCGACGATCGGAAAGCCGGGAAACACCACGTGTTCCTTGGTGACGACGAAATCGTGCATCAGTGCGCAATAGGGGACCTTGAAGATCTCCTCTCGGATCAGCTCGCCCTTGGCATTGGTGACGAAGTACGACACTTCGTTGGTCGCCAGTCCCGTGGCCTCGTAGCCGAAGTAATGCATCTCGCCGGTGGCCGGATCCAGCCGCGGATGCGCCGTGACGGTCTGACTGCGCAGGCGCCCCCCGAAGGTCCACTCCCCGATGGTCGCAAGCGTCAGCGGATCCACTTCCCAGGGCGGTGAATCCTCCTTGAACGCGAGCAGGCGACCGCCATGGAAAAATGGTGTGGTGTTGGCGGCGCCGCGACGCTTGCCGGCAACGCTGGGATCATCCGTGTAGGGATTGCGGTAGATGCCGAACAGCGCCTTGCGCGCCTGGTGTTCGAGCAGCCAGCGCTCGGTGCGGATGTAGCGCTGCTTGAAATCGACATGACCTTCGCCATCGAAGGTGAAGCTGCGCACCATGCCATCGCCGCTCAGGAAGGTGTCCTTGCCAAGCTTCGGGGGGTACTGCGGATCGGGCACTGACTGGTACCAGCAGCCGCGAATTTCCGGCGGCAGGTTCCCTTCGACCACCAGGTCATAGATGTCGCACTCGATGCGCGAGGGCAGGTTGTGCCCCGAGTAGTCCATGGTCTGCGGAAATGGAGCGGTCATGAGCTTGCTCTCCGGTCAGGAAGGTCAGGTGACAACGAAATAGCGTACGAAGTTGCCGTCCCTCCGCCGCTCGCCCAGGCCGACGAACACATGCCGCATCAGCCAGTCATGCTTGCCTGCGGCCACTTCAAATGACGGTGTGGACCGCAGATAATACTCCGCCGGATCCACGATCGGACCACCCTTGAAGGCCATGTCGCGCAGCTTCTGCATGGTGTCGGGCTGACGCCCCCACAAGTGGCCGCGGTTGCGCATCAGGATCAGGGCCCCATCATCCGCCTCCAGCATGTAGCGGGCATCGAAGGACACGACATCATCCGGGCGGAACAGCGCGTAGTCACCGCCGCTGTTCGGCACCGCCGTGCCATTCAGGCGTGGCCCGCGAATCTCGCCGCTATCCACGTACACGGCACCGCGCATGGCCCCGCTGGGCATGCCCGGGATCATCTGCACACGGGTGAACCGCAGGCGGATTTCAAAGGCAAATTCAAGCATCGGTGCGGGGCCGGCACCGGCGGCCGTTGGCTGGTCAGACATGCTCACGCACCTTGGGTCTTGCGCTTGATGATCAATTCAGGTGGCCGCTTGCGCGCGATGCGCTCGCCACGGCCCGGAAAGCGCGCCAGCACCGGCCCATCCCACAGGCGGATGAAGCGCTCGCGGAACAACCACTCCCCCTGCACCTTCACCACCGAATCCTCGTAGTACCCGGTGAACCGTATGGTGTACGGCGGCTCACCCCGGCACTCGGTCACGAAGGCGAAGGAGCGAACCTGGCAGCGCTGCGCATCACCCGTGACCTGCGTCTGGGTCACATGATGCTGACGCCCGGGAAATCCAGCTGAATTGGCGTAGTGCTCAAGAAGCTCGCGAATCCCGTCATGCCCCTTCCACACATCCGGATCCTCGAATACCTCCTCGACGATCACCGCATCCGGGGTGAAGCAGGCGACGAAGGATTCAACATCCCCGGTATCCAGCGCCCAGCAGTATTTTGCGATGAGATCCTGGATGGCCATCCGATCTTCAATGCCGGGTTTGTTGGGCTGCGACATTGCAAAGTCTCCTAACTTGGAACCTGGCTTAGAAACTGGCGGCGCCGCCGTCGACCAGAAAATCGATTCCGGTGACGAAGGCCGACTCGGCGCTGGCCAGAAACAGCACCGCGGCGGCGATCTCCTGCGGGGTGCCCATGCGGTGCATCGGCGTGTTGCGGATCATCTGTTCACGCAGCGCCGGAATGGCCTGCGGCGGCAGACCGCCGGTGCGACCGATGATGGGCGTATCGGTCGGACCAGGGCTCACCACATTGACGCGGATCCCCTTCCCTACCAGTTCCGCCGCGAAGCAGCGGCCCAGTGCGCGCAGGCCGGCCTTGCTGGCCGCATAGACCGAGCCGGTCGGAATGCCCTTGCGGGCGCCGATCGAACCGGTGAGGACTATCGATGCGCCACTGCGTAACAGCGGCAGCGCCTGCTGTACGGTAAAGAAGACCCCCTTCAGATTGATGTCATGAATACTGTCCCAGTCCTGCTCGGTGACTTTTTCGATGGGCTGGAACGCGCCGATGCCCGCGTTGACGAACAGCACATCGATGTGGCCAAGCTGCGAGCGCAATTGCGCGAACAGGTCCCGAATCTGGCTCACATCACCGATGTCCGAACGGATGGCGACGGCCTCATGCCCGATGTCCTGGGCGGCACTGTGCAGTGTCTGCGGCGCCCGGCCGGTGATGACCACCCGCGCGCCTTCCTGCGCGAAGGCACGCGCAGCAGCGAGGCCTATGCCACTGTTGCCACCGATGACGACAACACTCTTCCCCGCGAAACGCTCGCTCACTTACGCCCCCCTCTATCAGATGGCGGCGGCAGTATGAGCAATCCCGAACCCGTCTTGCAGTGCGGGACTTATGCTAGCACCGGCAGTACCACTTATATCCGCTAGGCTCCTGGTGCGCCGCTGTTCCCGGAAGTGGGTGCCGCTTTGGTTGGCGGCGCCCCCTTACTGCCGGGCACCCGGCCGGACGCCAGTGCGTCATTACCTGCAAGCGCCAAGGCCAGGGTGGCCGCGGTCGGATTGAGGCTGTCGACCATCGAACTGGGCATGAGTATCGTGGCGCCGCGCTCCTTCGTGGTCTCATAAATAATGTTCATCGCCCGCAGCTGCAGCGCCCAGGGGTGGCCGTCATACACCGCGGCGGCCTCGACGAACTTGCCGGCAATTTCGGCCTCCGCTGAACCGAGAATGACGCGCGCCTGTTTCTCCCGCTCCGCCTGGGCCTGACGAGACATGGCGTTCTGCAACGCCTCGGGTATGGCCACGTCGCGAATTTCCACCGAGGTCACCGCTATGCCCCACGGCGCCGTCTTCTGTCCGATCTCGGCTTTCAGTTGCGCGTCAGCGTCCTTGCGGTCCGACAGCAGCGCCGCCAGCATCGATGAACCGATCATCTCGCGCAGCGAAGTCTGCGCCACCCGGTCGATTGCTTCGCGGTAGTTGGTAATGGCCAGTGCGGCTCTTTCCGCATCCTGCACATGCCAGAAGATAATCGCATCGACATTGACCGGCACCGTGTCGCGCGTCAGTGCCTGCTCGGCGTTGAAGGCCGTCGTCTGGATGCGTTCATCGATGATGGCGACCACGGTGTCGAGCACCGGGATGATGACGAACAACCCCGCGCCCCTCACGCTTTGCAGTTTTCCCATTCGCAGGATGACGAATTTCTGCCAGACATTGGCCATTTTCAGCGACGAGGCGACCAGGACCGCGAGCGCAAACAATGGGATCGCGAGATCGAGATTGTTGCGGTAGCCGGCCAGCACACCGCCGGCCGCCAGGACGAACACCAGAAACGAGGTGACTGGATTCATGTAGATCACTCCGCGCACACGATTGGATTCTTATGACGCTAGGCGCACGGGTGGGTCCTGTCCGTTCGCTAGCGAACCCAAACCACCCCCATGCTAGTATCAAAAATACCACTTAAGACGCGTGACGAGATCGTGAATCAGACCCTGCAACGCGCGCAGCTGTCGGAGTTCCTGAAGAGTTGCCGCGCCCGCCGCGAGCCCGCCGCGGTCGGACTGGTGCCGGCCGCGCGGCGCCGCAGCAAGGGGCTGCGCCGCGAGGATGTGGCCGCGCTCGCGGGGCTGTCGGCCACTTGGTACACCTGGCTCGAGCAGGGGCGCAACGTGCACCCGTCGGAGCAGATTCTCGAGCGATTGAGCGCGGCACTGGGCCTGTCCGCTGCCGAGCGTGACTATCTGTTCATGCTCGCGCAACGTCGGCCGCCCCGTCAGGTGCCCGACCAGGGCGAGTCGCTGCGACCGGCAGTACAAAGAATGCTCGATGCGGTCAATGTTCCGGCGCTGGTGCATACCCGTCGTTGGGACGTGGTGGCCTGGAATGGTGTTTGGACCCGCTGCTTTCCGGACTTGGGACAGCGCCCGATTGGTCGCCGCAATCTGCTGCGTATCCTGCTCACCGAAGCGGACTTCCAGCGCAATCCGGATGAGCAGGAGGAGATCGCGCGCCGCATCCTGCCCACGGTCCGCCTCGACTACACCCAGGCGGGCGACGATCCCGCATTCGACGAATTGATCGAAGAACTCTCCGCGGCCTGCCCGATCTTTGATCGCCTCTGGCACAGCCCCGAGATCAGCCACTTCCCGGAAGGTATCTACACCTCAACCTACCCTGGCATCGGCCCCATTGCCTTTGAACACACCGCTTACAGCGTGGCCTCGAGCCCGAACCTGCGACTGCTGATGTTCAGCCCGGCCGATGCGCCCAGTGCGGAGAAATTCTCGCAGTTGTTGCGACGGCAGCCATGATCAGATCCCTGGCGCTCATCCTGCTTGGCCTGTGCGCCGCCAGCACCGGTTATTCCAGCACGGTCCTGAACTACATCGCAGGCCCGATTGCCAGTGAAGATCTCGCCCGGGTACCCGATACCCCGTGGCTGATCGCCAGCGGTATGAACGTCGGCCGGCCCGCACACCTGTACCTGATCGATACCGTGCACAAATCCGCCTCGATTCTCTTTCCAACGGACGGGGTGACTGCGCCAGCCGCAGCGCCCTCGACCACGGCCTGCAGCGGCCCTCCTGATCTGACGCGCCTGTCGACCGACGGTCTGGCGCTGCGCGCCGGCAGCGGCGGGCTGCATACGCTGTACGCCGCGAATCATGGCGATCGCATGGCCATCGAGTTCTTCGCCGTCGATGCCCGCGGCAGCAGGCCGCGGCTGCGCTGGATCGGTTGCGCGCCCCTACCCCCCGGCACGCTGCCCAATGCCGTCACCGCGCTGCCCGATGGTGGCTTGCTGGTCATCAGCTTCTACGACCCCACCGATAAGGGCGCCTGGGCACGCATGGCAGCCGGCGCGAACACCGGGCGCATCCTGCAATGGCACGCCCAGCGCGGCTATGAACCCGTGGCGAACAGCGCCACATCCGGCGGCAACGGCATTGAGACCAGTGCGGATGGCAAGCTCATTTACGCCAGCTCCTGGAGTGCACGCCGTCTGGTGATCCTGTCGCGCCAGGACGGATCGCGCCGCGAAATTCCACTGGGTTTCATGCCGGACAACATTCATCGCCTGTCGGACGGATCGCTGCTGATTGCCGGACAGCGCACCACCGTCTCTGCCATCGAGGCCTGCACGGGCGCACCGTGCCCGCAACCCTGGGTGGTGGTCCGCGTCCAGCCGCGCAGTGGCCGGATCCAGCCGCTGCTCTCCGGTACCGGTTCGGCCGCCATTTCCTATGCCTGCGGCGCGCTGGCCGTGAATGACACGCTGTACGTTACGGCCCGCGGCGATCAGCGCATTGCCTACGCAGCCTTTGCACACGCTCCGTGACCCCGCGCGACCTGCGTGATCCCTGGCCCAGCGCCGCTCAAGGCTGGATGGCGGCGGGGCTGCTGGCACTGGCCTCCATTGGCTCGCAGTTTGACCGCACCGTCATCAGTTTGATGACCGAGCCGCTGAAGCGAACCTTCACCCTGGATGACACGCACTTCGGAATGCTGCAGAGCATTCCATTCGGCATCTTCTACGTGCTGGCCTGCGTGCCCATCGGACGCCTGGCGGACCGGTATTCGCGCCGCCTGATCATCGTGGCAGGCGTCGGGCTGTTCAGCCTGTTTGCGATGGCTTCGGGACTGGCGCGCAGCTTCACGCAGCTGTTTCTGACCCGCATCGGTGTCGCCGTGGGCGAAGCCAGCCTCACCCCGGCCGCACTCTCGATGCTGAGCGATCTGTTCCCTCCTGAGCGATTGGGGCGCCCGGTGAGCGGCTTTCTCATGAGCGCCCCGGTGGGCCAGGGACTTGCCCTGATTGGCGGTGGCAGTCTGTTGCAGTGGCTGACCACGTCCTCGGCCCTGTCACGGGCCCCCTTCTCGAGCCTGGCGCCCTGGCAGGCGGCATTCATCATCATCGGCGCGCCGGTGCTGTTGCTGGTGCCCCTATTCCTGATGCTGAGCGAGCCGGTGCGCCGCGGCCCCGGGGCGGCCGGGTCACTGCCGCTGCGCGAGGTGGGCGGCGTGCTGCGCACGCGCGCGGCAGCCATCGTGCCGATGTTCGCAGGCTTCGCCATGGTGAACCTGGTCTCCTACACGTTCTTACTGTGGACGCCGGCCTTCCTGCAGCGCACGTATGGCTGGAATACCGCGCAAAGCGGCGCGGCCTTCGGATTGATCATTCTGGTCTGCGGCACCAGCGGTGTGTTCTGCGCCGGTTGGCTCAGCGACCGACTGGCGCGGCGTGGCCACCTGGACGCACAGCTGCGCGTGGCGGCTTTCGGCTATGTGGGCTGTGGGGTCTTCGGTGCACTCGCGCCGCTGATGCCCAGTGCGCCGGCAGCGTTGGCCGTACTGGCCCCGGCAATATTCCTGAGCATGATGCCCTACCCCTGTGCCGGGACCGCCATACAGCTCATCATTCCGAATCGCGCACGCGCGCAGGTAACAGCGCTTTACGTCACCATGACGACGCTGGTCGGACTGGTGGTGGGGCCGGTCGTGGTCGGTGTGATGACCGACCATGTCTTCCACGATCCGGCACAGATTCGCTACTCACTGGCCATCGTGATCGGCATTGCGGCGCCGCTGATGGTAGTGCTGCTGCTTAGGGCCCTGGGTCCCTATCGGGCCTTGCGTGCGCTCAGAAGCGATCCGTGATCGGCGTCTTCACGAACCCTTCCGGATAGTCTTCGACTTCATTGCCGACAATCGTGAATTCCTTCCTGCGGCCGCTGAACTTCGCCTCGAGTTCCATGTAGCCGCGCGGATCAAACAATGGGGTTGCGCTCATCCCGTAGATTCCGGTCGCGTCCGGCTTATCGCAGGTGTACAGACTCCCCTGCTGTGCGAAGTTCTTCTTGCCATGCTCCAGCATGCCATCCATGGCGGCCTTCAGGGTGTAGTGCATGGTCATGAAGTTGTAGCCGAGCGGGTAGATGTCCTCGACCGTGACTTCGGCAACGCCGTTGCGTCCCGCCACATCCGGATACATCTTCCAGCCGGGCACCTTGCTCGCGACATAGCGCGCGTCGCTGAGATTCGACAGCTTCACGACGGTCGTCATCTGGGCGCCCAGCGCGACCGCGGCGCGACAGCGCTCAATGCCTTCATCAAGTTCGGTTTTCGGATCCGCGTTGGTGCGCGCGATCAGAATGCAGTCGGTACCCTCGAGTGCCGCAAGCGCCGCCTTCACCTTCTCGTAATAACGTTCGCGCGGCAGCAGCTTGGTCGATTCCTCCATGTCACTGGAGTCTTCCAGCTGCAATGCAGTCGCGCCAGCACGGGCCATGCGCTTGGCGGCACGATAAACCGCCAGCGGACCGCCATAGCCGTTTTCGATGTCGGCCGCGAGCGGCAGCGGTGAGGTCTGGCTGATGCGGCTCGTAATCCATTCGATATCGGTGAGATTCGTAAATCCGTAATCCAGGACGCCATTCATGGCGATGGAGACCTCCCCGCCGCTGAGCATCATGGCCGGGAAACCCACCATTTCAACCGCCCGGGCCGAGGCGCAGTCATACACGCAGGGCGCCACAACGCAGGCCGTGGCCTGCTGGAGAATCTGTCGCAATGAGGGCTTGGCCATTTCATGTTTCCTTGGAAGAGAGAATTTACGGGATGAGCGGTTCCGGGTCGCCGCGGATACAGGCATCAAGGTGCATGAGCACCAGGTCGGCCATACGCATCCGGGTCTCGAGCGTTGCACTCGCCATATGCGGTGTCAGCACGACTTGCGGACATTGCCGCAGGGCTTGCGGCACATTCGGCTCATCCTCATACACATCGAGCGCGGCGCCGCCCAGTCGCCCGCCGCAAAGTGCCGCAATCAAGGCGGTCTCATCCACGATGGATCCGCGCGCGACATTGATCAGGTAGCCTCGTGGCCCCAAGGCTTCAATCACCGCCGCGTTCGCCAGATGCCGCGTCGCAGGGGTTGCCGGACAGGTCAGGATCAGAACCTCGCTATGCCGGGCAAGTGACAGCGCATCGGGATGGTATGTGTAGGAGACGTCCTTGGGTCGGGGATTCGTGTACGCGACGGGACCGAATGGCGCGAGGCGGGATGCCACCGCCGTGCCAATCTGCCCGAGCCCCACCACGCCAAAGCGCCGCGCCGTGACTTTGCGCCCCAATGGCCGATCGCCGTTGACCCACTCGCCCTGCCGTACATAGGCGTCTGCAGCCGGGATTGCGCGCAACAGGGCGATGATCAGCCCCACTGCCAGATCCGCGACGTCATCGGTGAGCGCCCCGGGCGTGGTGCCCACCCGCACGCCGCGGCTACGGGCCAGCGGCAGATCAACTTTGTCGACACCCACTCCATTGATGGCAATGACACCCAGCGCCGGCAGCGCCATCATCAAGGCATTGCTGCAGCCGACATGGCCGCCGGTGACGACGGCCCGCACCGTTGCCGCCCGCTCGTTCAGCCAGGCCGAGCGTTCGGCATCGTTGAGACGAAACCAGCGGATGACCTCGAAGCGCGCATCCAATGCGGCCTCAAGATAGGGCGAAAGGGGACAAAGCTGCAGCGCCGCCGCGCGGGGTAGGGTCATGGCTGATCTCAAATGACGGCGAGAATGCCGCCATCCACATAAAGTGTTTGACCGTTCACGAAATTCGAGGCATCCGAGGCCAGGAATACCGCGGCCCCGTGCAGGTCCTGCATCTCGCCCCAGCGGCCCGCCGGGGTGCGCTTGCGCAACCACGCATCGAAAACGGGATCCTCGTACAGCGCCTTGTTCAAGGGCGTGGCGAAATACCCGGGGCCAATCGCATTGATCTGCAGTCCGTGGCGGGCCCAATCCGCACACATGCCCTTGGTGAGGTTTTTCACGGCGCCCTTGGCTGCCGTGTACGGCGCAATGCCGGGCCGCGCCAGTTCGCATTGAACGCTGCCGATGTTGATGATCTTGCCACGCCCGCGCGCAATCATGTAGGGCGCGACCGCCTTGCTGACGAAGTAAACGCCATCCAGATTGGTGGCCATGAGTTCGCGCCAATCCGTATCCGCAAATTCCTCCAGCGATGCGCGGCGCTGAATGCCGGCATTGTTCACCAGAATATCGATCGGGCCGATGTGCTCTTCAATTGCCGCCGCCGCAGCGGCGCTGCCGGCAGCCTCGGTCACATCGAAACAGCTCACGCCGACCTGCGCGCCACGACTGCGCAGCTGCGCGGCAGCCTCCTCCAGGCTGGCTGGCGTGCGGCCGTTGAGGATGACGCTGGCGCCCGCCGTGGACAACGCTTCGGCGATGGCAAAGCCGATACCGCGTGCGGCGCCGGTCACCAGCGCGCGTTTTCCGGCCAGACTGAAAAGACTCATAGGCGGCATGATATCGTGCACATCCCCACAAGAGATGCACTTCATGCTCGCTGCGATTTGTCACGGCAAGAAGGATTTGCGGATCGAGCAGATCACCGACCGCGCACTGGCGCCTGACGAAGTTCGGGTCGCCGTGGCCTTCGGCGGCATCTGCGGTTCGGACCTGCACTACTTCCATCGTGGGGCGGTCGGGGACTTCCAGGTCCGCGAACCGATGACGCTCGGCCATGAAATCTCAGGGGTTGTTCTCGAAACGGGCGCGGCTGTCGCAGGGGTTGCGCCCGGAATGAAGGCCGCGCTCGACCCGAGCCGGCCCTGCCTGAGCTGCAGCTACTGCCGTGCGGGACGCAGCAACCTGTGTACGAACATGTTCTTCCTGGGCAGCGCGGGGCGTTTTCCGCATGTCCAGGGGGGCTTCGCGCAACACCTCGTGCTGCGCCGGGACCAGGTCATCCCGGTGCCGGACGACACGGATTTGCTGAAACTGTCGGTCGCCGAGCCCCTCTCGGTGGGCCTGCATGCCGTCGCGCGGGCCGGCGCGCTGGTGGGTAAGCGCGTGCTGGTGACCGGCTCCGGCCCGATCGGTCTGCTCACCGCGCGCAGCGCCCGCCACGCGGGTGCCGAAGAGGTGGTCGCAACGGATATTGCCGACTGGCCGCTGCAAGTGGCGCGCCGCTACATGGGTGCCTCCGCCACGGTCAATGTGGCAACGCAGACTCAAGGCCTGGAAAACTACGCGGCGGATGGCGGCTACTTTGACGTTGCCTTCGAAGCATCAGGAACGGCGGCCGCACTGGAGTCGATCTTCAGGGTCATCCGCCGTGGCGGCCGCATCGTGCAAGTGGGCATGCTGCCCGCCAGCACGGCCGCGGTGCCGGTCAATGTGTTGCAGTCACGTGAGATCGAGCTGGTCGGGGCCTTCCGGGCGCACGATGAGTTCCGACTGGCCGTGCGACTCATCACCGCAGGCATCATCGATGTGGCTGCGATTCTCTCCGGCACCTACCCGCTGTCGCAGGCCGTCACGGCCTTGGAACTGGCCGGTGACCGTAACCGCTTCGTGAAGCTGCATCTTGCGCTGAACGCGTGACCCGGACCTAAGTGATCCGGGCCATCGTCGTCATGGGAGTTACCGGCAGCGGCAAATCGACGCTGGGTAGCACGTTGGCACGGGCGCTCGGCTGGCAGTTTGTGGAGGGTGATACGCTGCATCCGGCCGCGAACATCAAGAAGATGGCGGCAGGCATACCACTGGATGACCAGGACCGCGTCCCGTTTCTCGACAACGTTGCAAAGGCGCTGGCCGAATCCCGACCCCACGGGATCGTCGTTTCCTGCTCCGCGCTCAAGCGCAGCTACCGCGACCGGATTCGCGCCGGAGAGCCGCACGCACTTTTCGTACTGCCCGTGCTGACGCGTGCGCAGCTTGAGGCACGCTTGCGAGTTCGTGCCGGGCACTTCATGCCGGCCTCATTGCTGGACAGTCAGCTTGCGACACTCGAGCCACCGAGTGCCGATGAGTTGTCGCTCCGGATTCCAGGCGATGAGGCGCTGGATCTCCAGGTGCAGCGGGTGCTTGCGACCATGCCGCCTCATCTGGTGCCCGAGGGGCTGACGCGTTAGAGATTCTTACAATTCGAATTAGGCGGCGAGACAATTTCCGACGCACGACCGCCGCGTGTATCCTATATTCCATTAGCAGAAAAATAGCGTTCGCGATTTGCGCGTATGAAAAACGCCGCTTGCTGCAAACCAGAACTATCGGGGGACCTCAAGATCATGAATTCGTTGCGCAGCTTTATTACTGTCCCGGCCGCAGTGCTGATTACATTGGTTCTGGCGGGCTGCGGTGGCAATTCCGGCAGTAATCCCGCTCCCACTACGTACACCATCGGCGGCGCGGTCATCGGTCTCGATAGCAATTCGACCGTGACAATTGCCTATGGCGGCACTTCCCCTCTCTCCATCAGCGCCGATGGCCCCTTCACACTGCCAGTCACGCCCCAGGCTGGAACGAGCTACACAGTGGCGGTCGGAACCTCGCCCTCCGGGCAGAGCTGCGGCGTGCAAAATGGCGCGGGCACGGTCGCAGGCAATGTGACGAGCGTTTTCGTGTACTGCACCAAGAATGTAACGGCCGCGACGCTGAACGGCAGCTACGATCTCGCATCTTTAAATATCAATAACGATGCGGATCAGCTTTTCACCGCAGTTCCGTTCAACGGCAGCGGGACTCAGGGTGCTTCGACCGTGACCGGCGACCAGGCCGGGACGACATTCCCCACCTCCACGGATAACGGCGGTCCTTACGCTGTCGCAACGGTCCTGGCATTGCCAGTGCTCACCAGCGGCACAAACAATCAAGGCGCGATCGCCGCGGATGGCGCTGAATTCTACTGGCTCGCGAATGCCCTCAATGCGAACGGCGCCGGGCCGGCACTGGTGTTTGGGGTCAAGCCGCTGCAGAGCGCGACCAGCGCGTCGCTGGTGGGTAACTGGACCACCGTTGGCCTGATCCAGGGGGCCGCGCCGTTCGTTTCGGAGGAATCGATTTCCGTCAACGCTGATGGCAGCTTCAGCGGTAACCAGTCGACACTGGATGTGACTGGCGCGGCCGTAGCGGCCCAGCCGATCAGCGGCCCGGCGGGTAGCTTCGGCGTCACCAACAACATTGTCAGCGCCGGGGGAAACAGTGGCTACATCAGCGCGAACGGCGAGTTCGTAATGTTGACCTTCGTCACGCAGCAAGCCGGCGGCCCCACTGCGAACTACCCGGATCTCACACTGGCAATCAAGCAGGGCACCGGCGTTACACTGGCGACAGTGAATGGCGTGTACTCAATTGGCTCGCTTGGCTTCAGTACCGCAAGCACCGGCAACGGCGAGACGTTCACACTGCTATTCGACGGCGCTGGAAACTTCGCCGGTACGTATGCGGAAAATAACAACGGAGTGTCCGCGAACTCCGGCACTTTTTCTGGTACCTACACGGTCACTTCGAGCGGCGTGCTGACGCTCACTGCCTCGACTGGCGACGTGTACACCGGTGCTGTGAGTGCGGATGGCAACCTGATGGTGGCGGCCACCCTTACCAGTGGCGGCACAGAACCGCCGAGCATGTTCGCGGGCTTCAGGCAGTAGATTCAGCCGCAGCCGGCATCTCTGCCATGAAAACCCGGTTCTTGCCCAGTCGCTTTGCCTCGTATAACGCCTTGTCCGCGACAGCAATCAATGCGAGTTGCGAATCGCCGGGCTGAGGGATCGTTGATGCAGCGCCGACGCTGACCGTTATGAGTTTCATGGACAGCGATTCGCGGTGCACGATCTGCAGATCTGCCACGCGTTTGCACAATCCTTCGCCCAGGCGACGGGCCGCTTCGGCATCGGTATCCGACAATAGGACCATGAATTCCTCGCCGCCAAAGCGCGCGGAAACATCGGTGGGCCTGCGAAAGGTACTGCGGATCGCCGTCGCGATCTGCTTCAAGACATCGTCGCCCGCCAGATGTCCGTAGGTGTCGTTATATCGTTTGAAATTGTCGACATCGATCATCAAGATGGAAAACTTCGAGCGCTCGCGAACCGCAAGCTTCCAGCGTAGCTCCAGGCACTCGTTCAAGTGGCGTCGGTTGCTCAGCCCGGTGAGCCCATCGACGCTCGTGAGCCGCTGCAACTCAAGGTTCGTTTCGACGAGCTGCCGCTGACTTTCGCGCAAGGCGCGATACGCCTCATCGCGCTGTTGCCGATATAGATAGGTGGACGAATGGTGACGCAATCGGGCAAGCAATTCGATCGAGTCAGGGAGCTTGACCAGATAGTCGTTGGCGCCGGCTGCAAATGCCCGACTCTTCACCTTCGGATCATCTTTGGTTGACAGAACGATGATTGGCGTATCGGCCGTCAGCGGGCCTTCGCGATAGCGGCGCACCAGCGTGATTCCGTCGATGCCGGGCATCACCAGATCCTGGAGAATGACGGTGGGCTTTACGCGTGCGGCAACGGACAGCGCCGCGGCCGGATCTTCGCAATAATAAAAGACGATATCCGGTTGGCCCGACAGCGCCCGGCGGACGGCTTCACCGACTATCGGCTGATCGTCGACCAGCAACACAATGACCGTTAAATCCTGAGGAGTGTTCAGGTCGCGCGCGCTCACGGGCTGTACTCCATGATTGGCATTAGCAGCAGCAGATGTCGATGAGCCGCGCAGCAATGCGCTCGAGTGGCAAAATGTCGACGGCCGCGCCCAACGCCATCGCCGCCTTCGGCATTCCATACACGGCACTGGTCGCCTGGTCCTGGGCGATGGTGTGATGGCCCTTGTCACGCAGGGATTTGAGTCCCTTCGCGCCATCATCCCCCATCCCGGTCAGCAACACGCCAACGGCCTGCCCTTTCCAGCAGGCACGGATGCTGTCAAAGAACACATCAATCGAGGGGCGGTAGACACTGCCGATGGGTTCGGCCAGATAGCCGAGGCGGTCACCGGCCGTCAATGACAAATGATCATTGGTCGCCGCCAACAGCACCGTGCCGGCCCGGATCCGATCGCCTTCCTCAGCGACCCGCACCGGGAGCAATGACTCGCGGCTCAGCCACGCGGCCATACCGGCCGCGAATTGCCGATCCACGTGCTGCACAATGACGATCGCCGCGGGAAAGTGCTTCGGGATGCCCGCCAGTAGGCGGGCGAGGGCCCCGGGTCCGCCCGCGGAGGCGCCGATGGCGACCAACGAATCGGTGAGTCCAATCCTCATGCGACAGCCTCGCCGATCAGGTCGATCACGGCCCGCACCAGCGTTTCATCGTGAAAGCTGCCCTTCGTCAGATAGTAGTCCGCTCCGGCCTCAAGCCCTCGTTGCCTATCCTCTTCGCGATCCTTGTAGGAGACGATCAGGATCGGCAGCCTCTTGAGGTTCGGGTCCTTCCTGATCAAGCTGACAAGTTCTATCCCGTCCATGCGCGGCATATCGATATCGGTGACCACCAGATCGAAGTTGCCGGTACGCACCGCATTCCACCCCTCCATGCCGTTGACAGCCACCTCAATCTCGTAACCGTGGCTTTCCAATAATTTGCGCTCCAACTCACGCACGGTCAGCGAATCGTCCACCACCAGCACGCGCTTGCGCGACTTTCCCAGCTGGGTGCCCGTGACGTTCGGCAGTTTATGCAAACGTCCGCTCGAGATGAGTCTCTCGATCGACAGCCGCAAATCCTCGATATCGAGGATCAGCACCGGAGATCCATCCTCCATGAGCGCGGCCGCAGCGATGTCTTTGATCTTGCCGAGTCGGACATCGAGCGGTCGCACAACGAGTTCACGCTCGCCGAGAAAGCGATCCACCGCGAGTCCATAGCTGTTGGCAGACTCGCCAATGATGATGATCGAGGCACATTCGCCACGGGCGGTCACCGCGGTGCCACCCAGTACCTGGGTCGCATCCACCAGGCCCACCGGCCGTCCCTCGAACTCGAACAACTGGCGGCCTTCCAGCGATTCAATCTGCGCCCGCGGCAGCGACAAGGTGCGCGATATATGGGCCAACGGGAAGGCATAAGGCTCACCCCCCACTTCCGCGAGCAGCGTGCGCACCACCGACAGCGTCAGGGGCAGCTGCAAAACGATGCGCGAGCCCACTCCCGGCTGTGCCGTCAGACGCACGCTGCCCCGCAGCCGTCTGACCACGTTGGCCACCGCGTCGAGTCCGACGCCACGGCCGGAGATCTCGGTCACCGTATCTTTCAGTGTGAACCCGGGCAGGAACAGGAATTCCACCAGTTCCGATTCGCTGAGCGTCCGGGCAAACTCCGCCGTCGCCAATTTTCGCTGCACGATCGCCGCGCGCAGTGCCCCGAGATCCAGGCCTGCTCCATCGTCGGTAATCAGAATCTGCAGCATGCCGGCCGTGTGACGCGCCTCCAGGCGGATCACGCCTTCGACGGCTTTGCCGGCGGCGCGACGTCTCTCGGGAGACTCGATGCCGTGATCCACGGCATTTCGCAACAGATGCCCCAGTGGTGCATCCAGCTTCTCGAGCACGTCCCGGTCCACCCGGGTCGCCTCACCGGCGATCTCGAGGCGCGTCGGCTTGCCCAATTCGCGGCCGAGATCGCGGATCATTCTCGGGAAGCGAGGCACGGCGTCCGCGAATGGCCGCATGCTGCAGGCCAGCGCTTCCTCGTATAAACGGTTGGCAAGATCAGTGCAACGCCCATCAAACACTTCCAGCTGCAGCAGACGCTGCGCCAGGAGGTTCTCGCACTCAAAAAGCGTTTTCTGAGCCTCAGCCAGCGATGCGTCAGTGGCTTTGGCCGCCGACTGTCCCATCAGGGATTCGCGCGCGCCACTGATGGCAGCGTTCGCCGCACCCTGAAGCCGTTTGAGCCGCAACAATGAGTCCACGAGGGGTTTGATCCGGCGCGATTCGACCAAGAATTCGCCTGTCAATCCCAGCAGACGATTGAGATTCTGAGCGGTCACGCGCAGCACGCGTTCGGCAGTTTCGGGCGCCCCTGCGGCATCCGGCGGCAGGACCGGTTCCGGCGCGGCCACCCCGGCGTCCTCCCGGCATTCAATCGCCCGTTGAAGATCGGCGAGGAAGCCGTCCACCTCGCCCGCAGGCTCTGACGCCATTCCGATGCGGCC
Source organism: Steroidobacteraceae bacterium (assembly GCA_035485475.1). Taxonomy (GTDB): domain Bacteria; phylum Pseudomonadota; class Gammaproteobacteria; order Steroidobacterales; family Steroidobacteraceae; genus DAIDKA01. The sequence continues at coordinate 18,483 of DATHOA010000255.1, forward strand.
CAGCAGATCAACGCCGCGCAGCAGTCGATCGATCTGATCTTGACGCAGCAGCAGCCCGCCCTCCTGAGCCGCGACAAAGCAGTCCTCCATGGCATGCGCCACGCGCACTCCCGCCTGCAGGCCGACAATGCTCGCCGCACCCTTGAGCGAATGCGCCGCGCGCATGCACTCCTCGAGCTGGTCGGCGGCGGTCGGACGGCGTTCCAACGCCAGTAGTCCGAGAGTCAGCACCTGCCCCTGCGCCTCGACTTCGAGGCGGAACAGATCCAGCATCGACTTGTCGCTTAGGTCGACGTGGCTGATTGGAAGCTCCGGTTCAAAGCATGGAAGATCAGGTCAGCGTCCAAGACACCCACTGATCGCTGCCGCCAGGACAGTACCCCCCTGATGAAAGTCAGTGCGGCGCCACTGAGGGTTGCGGGCACCTGCCCAAGGGCGTGCGCCTGAAACCGCTCGATCCCGTGAACCTCATCGACCGGGCAGACCGTCCGATCGCCGTTGCGCTGGATGACGAGCATGCGACGCATGCCGTCTGCCACATTACCAATATCGACGCCGAGGATATGCCTAAGCGAGGCGCACACCAGAAGCTCACCGTGTATGTTCGCCACGCCCAGCAGCGCCTCATGGCGGCGATGCGGAAGCGCATGAATCAGACGATCGGCGGCCACTTCCTTGAAGATCCCGGATGGCAGCGCCAGCCATTCCGCGCCCACCCGAAAAATGACCACGGCGAAGGTCTCGATCCGCGCGGTCGGCTTTCCTGCCGCGACGAGCTGCGTCCATTCCCGGGTGTAGCCCGGCGGCGCTTCGACGTCCAGCAATCGTGCCGCAGCCGCGGCATATACCGGGCAATTGCGGCAATGGACATGCTCCACCAATCGGGCACATGAGCCATCACCATGGGTGCCGATTGCCTTCCAGCACCCCTCGATTGGCGTCGTACTCACGGCCCGGTGCCGGCCTTGACGCGGGCTTCAACTCGTCGCGCACGTCGCTGCAAAACCTTTGCGCCGGCCGCATCACCGCGCTTCTCCACCAGCAAACCCAGATGAATCAATGACTCATAGTCATTCGGGTCCAGATACAGGGCACTGCGATAGCTTGCGGCGGCGCTGTCCAGGTTTCCCGCCTCGGCGAAGATCATGGCACTGAGGCGGAATGCTTCCACCGCGGGCCCATATCTCGCCACATGCTCTGCGCACGATGCCGCGGCTTCCGCGAAACGCCCGGCATCGGCAAGCGCTACCGCCCGTTGCAGTGCGTTTGGTTGGTCGCTCAGCGTGGTCTGGGGGCGCGGCGGTAGCCGCGCGGGCGGCAGGACGGCCGCCCGTATGCTGGATCGCTTCGGCACCGGTACGGCATCGGGATTTTGAAACGCAAAGGCGAGGGGCGCCTTTACTGCCACGAAGTCGTGACTGATGAGCAAACTGGTTTCCGACGGACCCACGAATACGAGGCCATCGAGCGCCAGCAGTCGCCGCAGCACGGCAACGGTGCGATCCTGGGTTTCCCGATCAAAGTAGATCAGTACGTTTCGACAGAAGATCGCATCGTAGCGCTGCGCACCGGCCAGCAAATCGTCGGCAAATAGATTGCCTTGCTGAAATCGCACGTGCGATTGCACCGACCTACTCAGATGCCAGCCGCGCGCGCTGACTTCGAAATAGGTTTCTCGGAAGGCGAGTTCCCTGCCGCGAAACGAGTTCTTGCCGTATACGGCGCATCGGGCCAGCCCCAGCGAGCGCGCACTGATGTCCACCGCATCGATGCTCAGGCGCTCGGCAGGAAATCCCGCTGTCAGCAGCGTCATCGCCATGGAATACGGCTCCTCGCCCGTCGAGCATGGCAGGCTCAGCAATCGCAGTGGACCGAGCGCATGCTTCGGCAACCAGGACTCGAGCGCCCAGCGCGACAGCAGGGCAAATGCCTGCGCATCGCGCAGGAACCAAGTCTCAGGCACGACGATGGTTTCGATCAGTTCTTGCAGTTCCTGCTCCGACCCGCGCACGAACTCGACATACCGATCCAGCGTCACACGACCGCTTGCTGCCATGCGCAGGTGGACAGCGCGCTCAACCGCGGCTGCGCCGATGGATGCCAGGTCGAGGCCCATCGCGCGCTTCAGCAACTCTTCAATCGCGTGCATCATCAGTTCTGAAACAGCATGTTACTCACGTCCGGCGGCAATACTTTAGGGATAGCGAGCCACTGAATCAGTCCTTGCGCATCCCGGGCCACCGGACCCAGATAGGGAGTTTTGCCATTGGCAATACCCACCTCGTTGAATATGCGAGGGTCCAGGCGCGTGGTGGTCGTAGCTCGTTCGGCAATCAGTCCCAGCGCGTGTTGCGTATCACCCTTCCCGGGACACTTCACGACCACCATGCGCGTGCTGAAGCGCCGCCGCGCGGCCCGCTCCACAATCAATTCACTCAAGTCGAGCACCGGAATCGGCAGGCCGTGATAGTCGAATAGCCCGGCAATGCCCGGCGGCGCCTTGGCTAGCGGTTTGAGATTCACCAAGGGCAGTACTTCGACGAGCTGATTTGCATCCAAAGCGTAGCGATCGCCGTCGAGCTCGAAGACCAGAAATAACACGCGCGCACCTAGGCTACGAGTTTGAAGCGCGATACGCCGCTGCGCAGCCCACTCGACACCTGATTCAGATCTTCGATCGCGCGGCTGGACTGTGCCTGGGACTCGACCGTCTGCCGTGCTGCCGCCCCCAGTTGGGTCAGCGCTTCACTGATCTGTTCGGCACCGGTTGCCTGGGCCTGCATACCTTCGTTGACGGCCTCGAATCGCGGCGCCAAGGCCTGCACTTGATGAATGATTTGGGCCAGCTGCCCGCTGACCTGCTGGATCTCGAACATTCCGCGGCGCACTTCATCCGAAAACTTGTCCATTCCCATGACACCGGCGGAGACGGCCGAGTGGATCTCCTTCACCATCTGTTCGATGTCATAAGTCGCGACGGCCGTCTGGTCCGCCAACCGGCGAATCTCCGAGGCGACCACTGCGAAGCCACGGCCGTACTCGCCCGCCTTCTCGGCCTCTATCGCCGCATTCAAGGACAGCAAATTCGTTTGGTCCGCGACCTTGGTGATGGTGGTAACCATCTGATTGATATTGCCAGCCTTTTCGTTGAGCACGCCGAGCTTCGAATTGATGGAGCCCGCGGCTTCGACGACGCGCTGCATGGTCTCCTCCATCCGCGCCAATCCGGTTCGGCCGTCGCCGGCGAGCGCTGCGGTCTGCTCTCCAACCGAAGACACCTCGCGCATGGTCCGGACCAATTCACGGGACGTCGCGGAGATCTCACGCGACGTGGCACCGATTTCCGCAGTTGTCACTGCAATTTCGTTGGCAGTGGCCTGTTGCTCTTTGGCAGTCGCGGCAATCTCGGTGACGGACGTCGTGACGCGAATTCCGGACTTTTGCACTTCGCCGAACAGCGACGCTAGGTCGTCCGCCATACCGTTTAATGACTGCCCCAGCGCGCCAAACTCATCCTGCCGATTGATGCGTTGAGTGAAATCACCCTGACGCATCCGGGCCATCGCACTTACGAGCCCGCCAAGGGGTCGATTGATCGATCGCAAGAGGTAGTAGATGCAGGCGATCGACAGCGCCAGTCCGACCGCGAAACTTAGGACGATTGCGCGGCGCGCCGATTCCGCCGAGTTTACGATCAGCCGCGTCGAGCTGTCCGCTTCGCCCTTGTTTCTATCAACCAGGGCGCTCAATAACGTGCGGATCTTGTCGTATTCTGGATCAAGATCGTCACGCACCATTGCGCCGATCTGGCGCGTGTTCTTCGGATCTGAACTCAGCTTCAGGATTTCATCCTGAAGACGCAGGTAGGGGACTCTTTCCGTTTCGTACACCTGGTACTGCGCCTGCTCGTCGGCGTCGGTAATTGTTGCCACGTATTTTATGGTGATACTCAGCAGTTTCGTGCGGCTGTCCTTCACCTCCTGCAGCAGCGGCGCAATCACGGCAGGGCTTTGCTCGAGACCGAACTCTTGGGTAATGGCAAATTCTTCATTGAACGTGTTGAGCATTTGCGTAACGTAATAAAGTGCCGGCAGCGATTCCTCCTCGACAGTGGCGGTTTCGCGCGTGACGGCGTTCAAGTGCGTGTAAACGAAGATGCCCACGGTGAGCATGATTGCCATGATCAGGGCAGAGCAGCCCAGGATCCTCTGGCGGATGGTTAGGTGCATTGCATGACTCCTCATTGCTCCCGCAGCAACTGAATTCCGAAATAGAACACGAAGCCGTTGACGTCTTCGCCGTCGGAACCGAATTCCCGTCCGGCCGCAACCAGCAGTATTGCGTGCGTGGCGATCTGCCAGCGCAGACCAAAGTTCACCAGCGGCACGAGCAGACGGTCGATCAGCGTTCCGTGAAGCTCAAAGCCGCACTCAAGACTTGGCCCGCAGGAATGCACCACGATCAGCCCCGCAAGCCACGCATCCCGTCCACGCTCGACGAAGTCAGGGCCCACTTCAGCAGTGAGTCGAAATGCGTCGTACTCAGCAGCCATTTCGACCGGCGCAAAGAACGTCCGACCGTCCGCAATCAGCCCCCTGGCGACCGAAGACGACTCAAGATTCGTCGAGACCTGCGGATAAATCGAAAGGGAGAATCCGGATTGTTCCTGATCGACGAGGCGCCATTTCACACCGAAATCGCTGGCGCCTAGCCCGGAAATGCGTCGCCCATCCGGCATCTGAGCGGAGGCCCAGTTAAGATCGACTTTAAGCTGCAGGTGCTCGCCCCAGCCGTAATTGATGTCGAGATCCGGGAGGGCCAAATTCCAGCCCTCATGGTTTTGCGCGCCGGCCACCGCCGCGTTGATTTCCCAGTTGCCGCTACCCGGCGTGTCCGGGTCATCCGTCACATAAGGCGGCCCGCCCTGCGCATGGGCTGAAATGCTCAGGAGCGCAACGGCTATCGCCGCGCCTAGCTGCGCGAGCCTGCAAGTGAAGCGTCCGGACGATTGAATCTTTTCCTACCAATTGCATCGATCCATGAAGGCGGTGCGGACACTTGCGTGGCGCGGGAACTGTGGATCACACCGTATATGACAAAGCTGTCCACAACCGTGTCGCGGTCGCGCTATTACTTAATTATCGTTCGGGTGTCGAGCGCGAATGGCAGCCCCGACGGTTTTGGCGGAAGCCGTTGAATTCGCCAGACATCTGGGATCTGCGCTACACTTTTTCCACAGCGGGGAACGCCTCTGGTTGTCCACATGCGACTGAAACTGGAACTTCCGCGTTGCCGTCATAGGGATCTTGTGCGCAGACGAGGACTTCGACCATGAAGCGCTTTCCACTGATGGGCTGCTCGACCGCCGCGATTCTGTGCTTTGCTACAACGGCGGGCGCTCACCACTCCTTCGCCATGTTTGATAGAAGCCGAACGCAAACGATTGCCGGAACGGTCAAGCAGTTCGAGCTCATCAATCCGCATGGATGGCTGCGCGTCATGGTTGCTGACGCAAATGGAGTACAGAGCGAATGGCCAGTGGAATTGGGCGGTGCAGGCCAGCTGGAGAGGGTCGGGT
>DATHOA010000256.1:0-29421 GCA_035485475.1 Steroidobacteraceae bacterium
AGCGATCGGTGGTCCAGTCCGAGCCGTCGCAGCGGCGCAATCCCTGGCTGTCCCGTGCTGCGCGCCCCGGCGCAGGGCGTGGATTTGCGCTTCGCGGTTAGTGGCCGGTAACCTGTAGCGGCACAACAAATTGGGGGTTCGGAACATGAAGCTCGCATACTTTGCGGCCGCGGCACTCGTGCCCGCCCTCGCCGCGGCGGCGGATTTCGCTGGTACCTGGAAGCTCGACAACACCTTCAACGGCAAGATCGCGGTGATCCACTGCACACTCGTGCAACAGGGAGACGCGCTCTCGGGAAGCTGTGCGCCCGACGTGCCCGGTATGGCGGCCTCAAAGCTTACTGGCACGCTCAAGGGGTCGATGGCGAAGTGGGGCTACGACCTCGAGTTCAACGGCAAGCCCGCGCGCGTGGACTACGAAGTCACGCTCGCAGCGGACGGTTCGCTGTCGGGCAGTGTGTTTCGCAACGGCCGCCCTTCGCCCATCTCCGGCATGCGCCAGCCGTAACCGGTTGTGCGGGATGTCGCTCGGCGCTCATTCGCCTTGAACGGGGCGCGTCGAAAGAAGACAAGATCGGCTTGTCTCCATCTAGCATCACGGAGTGGTGCATGCACCTGAAACCACTGTTAGCGATCGCCTTCATTTTCGTGCTGGTCGGCATTTTAATCGACAGCAGCTACCAGCGCTCGACTCCCGAGGCTGTCCATGTACAAGGCACGGTAATCGGGTTCGAGCGGCCACACCGCAGACAGGTCTATCCGATATTTGAATTCACGGACGAAAGCGGCCACGTGCATCAGGTCGTCAATTCGTCACAACAGGCGTTTGTTCGCTTTGCGACCGGCGATGCGGTGGCCGTGGCCTACTCGCGGCTCGACCCGCAACGAGCTCGCATTGATACGCTCTGGTTCAACCATCGCTGGGTGTTAGGGGGGCTCATCGTCGCTCTGACACTTGTATTCGGCGCGCTGACGCGGCGTGACTCCACATCAGACTGAGACGTTAGCCCGTCGTCCAAAGCGGAAGCTGCTCGGACGCATCGCCCACCCCCGCGGAGGGAGCCATAGCGTTGCGTGCTCCTCACGCGATGTGACCGTCGGCCGAATCAGATGTGTGAGTCCCGCCGGGCCACTCTGATCGAGAACGGCGGCAACGTAATGCAGGCGCATGTCGCCGCCCGTCGCCACATCCTCCGAGTCTTCGAACGCGCTGCACTCGTCCCAACTCAGTCCTTCACCGAGCTGCTCGGCATATTTGGATTGGAGGCGTTGACGCCATTCGAGGCTGCTGTCTAGCGCCGGGTTTTCGCCTCTCACGATTGGTTTCTCGTGCGCCGCGGACTGGTCCAGGTACCTTACCCGGTGCAGCGGCGAAACCGAATACCCCACGCCCAGGTGTCACCTCGACTGCACAGCTTTTAAAGTTCCGCCGCGAACCAGGGCATGCGGGTCGCTACGAACTGTGGTAGCGCTTCGCAACGCGCTGCGAGCGCCGTGAGAGAAGGGTACGGCTCATCCTCGAGCGCGACCGCCTCCCGGAGGCAAGCCCATACACAGGCGAGCGTGATGTCCGCCTGCGTAAGGTGTTCGCCCACGAGCCATCTACCGGGATGCTGGCGGTACCGCCGTTCGATCTCGCTGAGCGCACCGTGCATCTGACTGCGACAGCGCTCCTGCCAGGGCTCATGGCGCTTCTCCGGCGGACGGGCGATGCGTTCGTTGATCAGCTCGCGCCCCTTCTCGGCCGCCCCGATTGCGAGTGCCATGAGCTGCAGTACCTGCCGCCGCGCGGCGCCGTTTGCTGGCACGAGGGCGCGCTCCGGGCCCACCACCGAGTCGAGGTGATCGAGGATCGCGGCCGACTCAGTGAGGACTTCACCGTCTTCCAGCACGACGACGGGGACCCGCCCGAGCGGACTGTAACGGCGGATTTGGGCGTGGTCTTTGCCCACCGAAAAGTTCGCGTGCTCGAACGCAAACCCCAGAAGATTCAACGATACCGCGACCCGCCGCACGAACGGGGAGTCGAACATACCTATGAGCAGCATGGCCACGGGCGTGATGCTATCAAATTGCATTTCGACACGCCCGAAAGCTGATGGTCAAGTCAGAACGGCGGCCTCTGTAAGTTGATTCTGTGCTGGTGCGCAGCAGCGCTCGAATCTTCCCCATTTGCGGCCGAAAATGGGCAATATCCTATTCTATGGACTCGTATGCCAGAGGGTGATTCGCAATGATTGGTGATTCCTCAACTGCGGCCATCGAGGCCGTATCCGCACCAGCAAGGGCGCCTTTGCTGACATTCCCGGAGCCGCTTGCATCACTGATGAAGGATCGGATCAGGCATCCTCTCGGAACTCATTTCGGGATTACCCATTTCGGAGTGAACCTGACATACCTTCCGCCAGGAAGCGTCTCCGCGCCGCGCCATTCCCATTCGCATCAGGATGAATTTGTGTACATTCTCGAGGGCACGCCCATCTTGGTAACGAGTGCCGGTGAAATGCCGCTGCGTCCCGGTATGTGCGCGGGCTTCAAGGCGGGAACTAATGATGCCCATCAGCTTCGCAATAGAAGCGATAGCGTGGCCGTTTACTTGGAAGTGGGCGACCGAACGGCCGGTGACGTGGTGACCTACCCTGATGACGACGTCAAGATTGATAAAATGCCGGATGGTCGGCTTCAGATTGTTCGCAAGGATGGCTCACCGCACTGACGGCATTCCCGCCGGACCCGTCGACTAGTCGATTCGCGCGCACCCGGTAGCGAGGCCTTTCAGGACCGTGCCGTCGCGCTTTGCGTGAAAATTGATGCAAACAATGCAACGATAAAACCAATAATCACTTGCGTAATCAGCGACGACACGGCGACTCCCACGGGCGTCATCATCGCGCCGATGATGCCCATGGCCTGCTGCGCCTGCGCGCCCGTAATTCCCCGTTGTTCGAGCGTGGCCTGCTGAGCCCGGATGGCCGCCGTAAGAAAGCCGCTGTTTATATATTGGACATAGACATAAACGAGCACGGCCCCGACCACCGCCGCGATCAGCGCAAGCAGCGTGCCGGACCAAAGACCCTCTGAATAAGTCATTACGCCATTATGGGTCTTCTTGAATTCACGATGCGCCAGGACAACGAGCACGATGAGCAGCGCCGTATTGAGCAATCCGCCGGCCCAACTCGGCTTTATACCCGCCAGCGTGCTTAAGATACTTACGGCGAATGAAAACACACCCTGAATGAGCCCGTATTTCGTTACGATTCTCGCGATGCCGGGTGCTCGCTGTGCTTCCATGCGCTGTCTCCCCACTGAGTGCGATTGAGTTTGCGTGACGACGTGTCGCTCAATTGAGTATGGTAAGAAATGGGAATTGGCGCAATCTGAACCCGTGGCCTTCGGAGCGTCGCGACCGCTATTACGTGACCGGAAGCCTGTCTACCGCGATGGCAGCGAGGCGCGCACGGCGGCGAGTTCCGCGCGCAACTCGCGCACCTGCTGCTCGAGTGCGTTCACGCGCTCGGTGAGCGCACCAGGCGCCGCCTCGAGGCTCGGTTCGGCGGCGTGCACCCTCGCGTCCGGTTCCCCCGGCATAGCATGCACTTCGCCGCTGAACAGATGCGCGTAGCGCGAGTCGCGACGCCCCGGTTCGCGCGGCAGCTGCATGACGCGCGGACCGGCAGGATCTTGTGCGAGGTGCTCAAGAGCGGCCTCGACCTCTGTGACATCGGAGAATGTTGCCATGCGACTGGCCCGAGAGCGCAGTTCCCCCGGGGTCTGCGGTCCGCGCAGCAGCAGCTCGCACAGGATCGCGCGCTCCTGCGACGTGAACTGCAATGCGCTGAACTCGGTATTGCAGAAACGCTGCTGGTACTTCGGCACGCGACTGCCAAAGCCGGACTTCTCGATCACCAGATGCTTGCGACTCAGTGCGTCGATGAGCTCCTGCACGGCCTGAACCGTCAACTCGAGCACCGGGTCGCGGTTGCTCTTCTGATTACAGGCCAGCACCAGCGCGTTGAGGGACAGCGGGTATTGTTCGGGCGTCGTGATCTGCTTTTCGATCAGACTGCCGATGACGCGTGCTTCGTGGGGCGAAAATTGCGGAATCATTCCGCATTATACGAGGCGGTTCCGGCGCCGGGGCGAAAAGCGGTGGCCGAGCAGTTCACAGCGTACGATTGCTGATTCCGAAGTGTTTCCGACGCCGTTATTTCAGCCCGTAGATGAGAATGCGGCTCTGGTCGGTCGATGCTGGGCCGCCTAACGACTTCATGCCGGAGGGAACACCGAGCAGTTCATGGCCGCCCGCGCGGTACACGACAAGTCCACCGCCGATCGACTGGCCGGTGGTGATTTGCCACACGACGCGGCCGTTGCTCTGGTTGAACGCAAAGACATCTCCGCCACGATCCGCGGCGAACACCAGATCGCCGCCAGTCGGCGTGACGCCGGCGACGACCGGATGGGGCGCCTGGAACTTCCAGCGCACGCGCCCGTTCTCGGCATCGAACGCGGTGATCCAACCTCGCGCCGTGCCCGGCGGGTCGACCATCTGCGCCATCGATCCAGACGTGCCGAACCAGACCTGGCCGGCAGCCGGCACTGGGAGTTCGCGCACCAGCTGCACATGAGCACACAGGTCGACCGCGCCGACGAACAGCGAGTCGGTCCGTGGACTGAAGGCAGCGCCATTCCATTCGGACCCCCCGCCCATGCCGGGACAGAAATGCACCGGATGCTCGCGCGACAGCGGCACGTCCACGTTCTCGCGGGTGGTCGTCGGAGTCTGTGACAGCAGCGGAATAATCGGTACCTCGGCGCCCGATGCGGCCGCCGTGCGGTCGATCTTCGAGCGGTCGAGGATCGAAAGCAGGCCATCCTTGTTCGCCGAGGCGATGATCTGGCGCCCGGCGCGGGTGGTCGCGAGAGTCGGTGCGCTGTCGACATCCCAGTCGTGGCTGTCGTGCTTGACGAGTTGATTGTAGGCAAGCAGTCGTCCGCTGGCCGCATCGAGCGCAATCACCGAGTCCGCGTAGAGGTCCTCTCCCGTGCGGTCGAGCGAGTCGAAGTCGGGCGCCGGATTGCCGGCCGGAACGTAGAGGACGCCCTTCGCCGCATCGAGCGTGAACGAGGTCCAGAACGCACCGCCCGAAATCGGCAGTCGTGGATTGGTCCACGTCGTGCGTGCGTAGCCCTGCTCGGGCACCACGTCGAAGCGCCAGATGAGGTGCCCGTCCCGGGCATCGAGTGCATAGACGTGCCCCGTCACCCCGGCGGTATCGCCCCCGGCGTTGCCGATGTACACCCGGCCGTTTGCCGCGATCGGCGCCATCGCGATGGAGATGCCGGGCCCTTCCACCGCCAGCGGGTGGTCCCAGAGCACCTGACCGTTTGTCGCATCGAGGGCGACCACATGCGCATCGGCCGTGCCCCGGTACAGCCGCCCATTCAGGTAGGCAAAGCCACGATTGACCGCGAGGCCCGGCGGCCCGGCACTCTTATCGTGCCGGCTCCACTTCTCCTTGCAGTTTGCGGCATCGATGGCGTAGGAGCCTTCGAAGGTCGTGAAGTACATGGTGCCATCGACGACCAGCGGGCCAGTCTGGAAAGAGACCAGCTCCGGCAGGGTGAACGTGCAGCGCAGCGTGAGCTGTCCGACATTCGCCGGGGTGATCTGTGCCAGCGGGGAGTACCGATCACCCCCGAGCGTGCGGTTGTAGGCGGGCCAGTCAGCCGGCTGCGTCGCCGGCGGGGCAGCGATCGCGACCTGCGCGCCGGTGGCAAGCGCCACCAGCGCGACGGCGAGCCAACGAGACCGGTTCGACATGCTCAATTGCTTATTTGAACAGGTCCAACACATCCTTGGGCGGTCCCGCGTCGGCTGGCTTGTCCCAGCCCTGTTCGAACCACTTCTCCCAGTTCTGTGCCCAGGGCCTGCCATAGTAGTCCTCGAAATTCGGATCGCCCTTGGAGACCTGCTGCGGCCGGCCGTTCACATTCTTGATGTTCGAGAGGCATTCAATATAGGTGAACCGGGCCCGCGGATCCCCCGCCGGCGCCCGTCGCACGAACCGGTCCTTGACCCGCAACGGCTGGACATAGGCTTCCGGGTCGTACCACACCGCCTCGTGATCGATGCCGATCAGCTTGTGGCTGGCGTCGTAGAGAGGTTTGAAGGTCTCCACCGTCTCCATTTTGTTGGAGAACTCGAACATGGTGTGCTGATTCCAGCCCTGGACGTTGGCGGTCCAGCTGATGAGGGTTTGACCGTCCCAGAATCCCACGGTCTCGCCGTACCATTGGGGCACCTTTTGCACATGCTCGCGGCCGATCAGCACCTCGCGCAGGAAATTGGCCGCGATTCCAGAGAGGAACTCGACCCGCGTCGGGGTGATGGTCAGCTCGAAGTTGCCGCCGCGCGAGGAGGCCGCCCACCAGCGGATGAAGCCTTCCGGCAGGCAGAACGAGGCATTCCATTGTTTCGAATTGTCCACGGTCTCGTGATAGAGCATCTGGACGTAGCGCTTCTGGTATTCGGGGGTCAGCACCGACAGCACCGTCGAGGCCTGTTCGATTCCGCCCCACTGCCAACGCTCGCCGCGGCCCGGGCCGGCGACACGGCGATCGGGGCCGGTGAAACCGGGCGAATCCGTGCCATTCGGATCGCGAATGTAGAAGCCATCCCAATCGGGCGTCGTCGCCTTGGTGTAGACGGTCGGGCCGCCGTGCGCCTTGGCCTTGGCCAGAAGCGCCTCATAGTGTTCTTTGGCGGTCTTGTAGGGATAGGGACTGACCATCCGCTCTCGCGGATAGTCGATGTTGCAATTTCCCCAGGAGGCCGAGGTCGGCGGATTGGCTCCCATCCGTCCTCCCTCCCACATCGCTTCGATCATGGCGCGGGGAGTATTGCAGCGGAAATAGCGTGGATCCGACCACGACGCCATGTCCTTGTAGAAGTTCTTGGTCGTGAACAGATCCACGGCCAGGGGCTTGACGCCCTCCGGCGGCGGCTCCGACACCGGCTTGGGCGGTTCCCGCGGACCAAAAACGACGCCCGCGACGCCTCTGGGGAAAACTTCCGGGTCGCCGCTCTGCTGCGGCGTGAGTATCGTCGGCGGCGGCTCCGGCTGGCCGGTCAGGACCGGATTACCACTGGTCGCAGTTGCCGGCGTTGGTGCGCCTGGCTGCTGGACCGGTGCCTGAGCGAATGCCATGCCGGCAAAGGCGGCCAGGACCAGCACCGCCCCTTTGCCAGGAAAGTATCGAGCCTTCATCGTGACTTCTCCTGTGCCGCCCCTTCATCCTTGGCGAGCGGCCCATTGTCTATTGTATTCGCCCCCCGGCGAAGCTACAGGGTCGCCTGCCGCGAGCGCTTGCGCAAGAGGCTACGCCCGGTGCAGCGCGGGTGTGAGAGGCCCCGGCACAACATCCTTTCCTGAAAGGCTTCGTTCCAACGCGACGAAATCGACGGGCTTGACCAGATGCGCATCGAATCCCGCTGCATGCGTACGCTCGATATCCTCGGCCTGACCATAGCCCGTCAGGGCGACGAGTCGCACGCAGCCACCGCCTGCGCGGATCCGTTTGGCCACCTCGTACCCATCCATTTCCGGAAGACCAATATCCAGGAGCACGACGTCCGGACCGAAAGTGGCGATGGCATCCAGCGCGCCCTTTGCGCTGTACACCGCCTCGGCCTGATGCCCGTCAAGCTGCAGGAATGCGGCCAGAGAAGTGGCCGCATCGACGTTGTCGTCCACCACGAGCACACGTTTGGGTGTCGCCGAACGGGGGCTGGATTTCTTCCGCGCTTCCTTCGGCGCCGCGACGGTTGGCAGACGAATTTCAAAGGTTGAGCCATGCCCGGGGCCGGCACTCGTCGCGGTAACCTGTCCGTCGTGCATTTCGACAAGTCTTTGTACCACCGACAATCCAATTCCCAGGCCGCCCTCGGAGCGATCAAGCGAACGCTCGCTTTGCACGAAGAGCTCGAAAATGCGTGGCAGCAGTTCCTGCGAGATTCCAACTCCATTGTCGGTGACGACTATGACCGCGCTCGATGCCTCGCTGCGCAGCTCCACGCGGATCTCGCCCGCCAAATCGGTGTACTTCGCCGCGTTCGTCAGCAGATTGGCGATACATTGCACCAGTCGCGCACTATCGCCATTGACGAACAACGGCTCAAAGCACGAGGTGACCACCACCTTGTGGCGTTTATTCCGCAGCAGCGGCTCGACGCTCTCCATCGCCTGAGCCAGGATCGGCGCCAGGTCGAGCGGTCGTCGCTGCAACTGGATTCGGCCCTGGGTGATACGCGAGACATCCAGCAGATCGTCGACCAGGCGCGTGAGGTGGACCGCCTGGCGCTTGAGAATGCCGACGATCGACTGCGTTTTCGGATCCGACGGCAGCAGCCGCGCGAGAAGTTCGCTGGCGGTGCGAATCGGAGCCAGGGGATTACGCAGCTCGTGGGCAAGCATGGCCAGAAACTCATCCTTGCGCCGGTCAGCGTTGCGCAGCGCATCGTCGGCTGCACGCAGCGCAGCCAGTTGGTCGCGAATCTGGTACTGCCGGGCGCGTCCGCGGATGGCGGCGTTCACGGAGCTCACCAGCGTCCGTGTCGAAGTCGGACGATCCAGCACTGTCACGTTTGACAGCAGGGCAAGCAGTCGCGTGGCCGCAGCGGACTGGCTGTCGGCACGGCTCAAAAGAATGGTCGGTATATCGGACCACGACGGCTGACGGCGCAGCGCGGCCACGACCGCGCTCGCACCTGGATCCCCTGCCAGCGCGTCCGTGAGCACTATCGCGCCGGTGCCGGCACCAATCTGTTCAGCCAGTGCCGCCGTGTCTGCATACACCGTACATTCGAGCCCGGCGCGCTCGAGAACCGTGCGGGTTACCTCCCCGTCGCGCCTGGTCGGCGGGAGAATCAGAACCAGGTAATCGTTGGCCCGGCTAACAGCGGTAGTCATGAGTTCGCAATTCAGCGCCGCCTGCCCCAGCGCCCGCGCCGTTGACTTCGACTGGAACGCCAGTGAACACACCGCGCAAGCGCAGCAAAGGCTCCGTCAGGTGGATGCCGTGTGCGTCAAACCACATCTCGCGGATCGATTCCTCATGTGCGCCGGTGCGTTTCTTGAGGACCGAGATTGCCTTCTTGACCTTTCCGGCATGTTCAAAATAACGCAACATCACCACCGAATCGGCGAGGTAGCTCGCGTCCACGGGGGAAACCAGGTTGGTCCCCATCATGCCGCTCTGGGCCACGACCAGGAAGGTGGCGACGCCCAGATTGTTCAGATAGGACAGCAATTCATGCAGCTGAGGCGTCAGATAATTATTCTGTGGCATCGCGTTCAGATAGCCATTCAAGCTGTCAATGATGACCACCCGCGCCTTGTCACGCTCGACCGACTCACGCACGACGTGGGCGAATTCTCCTGGTGAGATTTCCACCGGATCGATCTGCCGCACCATGACCTTGCCCGGACCGATACCCTCCTCCAGCTGCAGCCCCAATCCCGTGGAGCGTGTCATCAGGGCGGCCTTGGTTTCATCAAAGATAAAGGCCACCGAGTGGTCGCCGCGCTGCGCTGCGGCCACGGCATACTGCAACGCGATCGTCGACTTGCCGCAGCCTGGTGGCCCGATCAGCAAGGTGCTCGTCCCGCGTTCAACGCCGCCCCCAAGAAGCGTGTCGAGCGCCGTCACGCCGCTTGCAATCAGGGCGCGCTCAAACGACGCTCCGTGATCGGAAGCCACGAGTCGCGGGAACACCGTGATTCCACCGTTGCGCAGGACAATATCGTGGAAGCCGCTGGCGAAATCGCTACCCCGAAATTTCATGACCTGCAGTTCCCGCCTGACTTGTCCGTATGGCGGAGGCTTGAAATCCAGGGCGATCACGCCGTGCGCAATGCTATGCAGCTGCAGATCCGGCCCGTCTGCAGTCCGATCGTCCAACATGATTACCGTACAGTGGCGTCCGACGAAGAATTGCTTCAGTGATAGAAGCTGGCGCCGGTAGCGCAACGAACTTTGCGCCAGCAGCCGCATTTCCGACAATGAATCAAAGACCATGCGATTGGGCTTGAACCGCTCGACCGCCTCGATCACCTTACGAGTCGTCTCCGTCAGCTCGACCTCCGAAGGATTGAGCATCGTCAGATCGCTCTCACCATCGAGTTCATGGGCCTTGGCGATCAACTCGAAGACGTCGATCCCCTGCAGGGACCAGCCATGCGAGGCGGCGCCGGCGGCGAGCTCCTCGCGCGTCTCCGATAACGTCACGTACAGGCAACGATCCCCGACGCGCACGCCTTCGAGCAGATATTGCAGTGCAAATGTGGTCTTGCCCGCCCCGGGTGTGCCGTCAACCAGATACAGGCGGCTGGCGATCAGGCCGCCACACAGGACCGCATCCAGCCCGGGAATGCCCGTTTCCGATCGCCGCACGTCTTGTTTGTCCATCGAGTCCCTTCGTTATGTTCAGCTGGCAGCGCGCGGGCGTAATCATCCGTGCCCGAATATGCGAGCTATGCCTTGGGCACTACAGCCCAATGGGGAGGGCAGGTCTGTGCGTTTCCGTACGCAAGCGCGCGGAAGTGGCCCGCGCAGGGACCTATGTCAACTTCGTAGGGCTCGCTCCAGCGCATCGCGCAGGGCGCTGAGTGAATCGGCGACACCGCCCGGGCTGCGCCATGCGACGAAGCCATCCGGTCGCACCAACACCGCGCCGGCCCGCCCGATTCCATAGCTTTCGCAGAATTTGCCGCTGAGATCCAGGAGCTCGCACTCAATTCTGTATGCGTCAAGCGGCATGCCGGCGAAACTGCCCGACAATGTCGCTGCCGCCCGGATCCAATCATCGCCGTCGGCGCCGACGAACAGCACGAAGTTGCCGATCAGATCCAAGGTGGAAATCCGTCTGCCCGCATGCATCATCCACAGATGCGGTGCGCGCGAGCCCGGCCGCCCGTGCGTCCGGCGCGGATCCGCGTGCACGCCATCATCCGCACCGTAGAGATAGCCAATCTCGATTTCGATGTCGGGCACTACGGCGTCAATCTTCTGCGTGGACCGCAGCCATGGCGCCGTGCGTGTCACGTAACGCGAAAACGCCTGCTCTACCGTAAAATGCGCCACGGGCTTGCGTTCACTCGCATAGCTTTCGAGCAGGCGCTCGTGCGCGTGACCTTGCAGCACCAGCGCCAGTTTCCACGCCAGGTTGTGCGCATCATGAATTCCGGTGTTGCCACCGAAGCCGCCGTTCGGCGGCATGAGGTGCGCGGCATCCCCCACAATGAAAATGCGCTGGTCGTGGAGCTTCTGCGCAACACACGCGGTCGCTCGCCAACGGGTCATGCCATCGATCTTCACCGCAAGATCCGCCACTCCCACGCCGGCGCGAACCAGTTCCACGAGGCGCGCTTCACTGACATCGGCTGAAGCGTTGGCCGCCGCTTGCGGATCGACCTGCGGATCGCCGACGATATTCACGGCGAAGAAACCAGCCTGGGACGTGCGATTCATGCGGAAGAAGCCGCCCACCGCGGGATTGCTCACGTAGATGATTGACCAGGCCTTATCGCTCAGCCATCGCGACAGATCCGCGGTGAAATAGATGGTGAGGGAATTGGAGAATGCCCCGCGCCCTTCGTAGCCGATGCCCAGCGCTTCGCGCGCTTTCGAATGCCCGCCATCGGCCGCGATCAGATAACGGCCGCGCAGGCTGCGCTGCGCACCGCCGTCCACATCCTTCACGACCACGGTGACGCCCGCGCCGTCCTGCTGCACATCCGTGATCTGCGCTCCTTGAATGACCGTTGCGCCCGCTTCACGGGCGCGCGCACGCAGAATGGGCTCGAGATTCGGCTGATTCAGATACAGCCGGCGGCACGGGCTGAGTTCTTCAACGCCTTCGTTAAGGCTCGGCATGATGTCCGCAAGTTTGCGGCCCGACACGCTCTCCAGCGCGACGATTGCCCCCTCCGGCACAAAGTCCTGCGCGGAGCCTTCGCGAACCGACGCTTCGATACCAAGGGAGCGAAACATCTCCACGGTGCGCATGTGGAAGAAAGCCGCACGCGGGAGGGGTGAGCTTTCCTTCAACCGATCGATGGCGATCGAGCGAATGCCCCGCTGCGCGAGAAAGGCGGCCGCGCACAGTCCGACCAGGCCACCGCCTGCAATCAGTACCGGCGCTTCAGCGTGCGAGCTTGGCAGCCATGGTTGCAATGTGATTGCCCTGGAAGCGCGCGCCATCGAGCTCGATCTTGCTCGGTTGACGCTGGCCCTGGCTGCCGGCGATGGTGGTCGCGCCGTAGGGGCTGCCGCCGACAATCTCATCGAGCGTCATCTGCCCCTGGAAGCTGTACGGCAAACCGACGACGGCCAGGCCGAAATGCAGCAGATTGGTGATGATCGAGAACAGGGTTGTCTCCTGTCCGCCATGCTGCGCGGCGGAGGAGGTAAAGGCACCGCCGATCTTACCGTTGAGCTTCCCACTCGCCCACAGACCGCCGGCCTGATCCAGAAAGGTCGTCATCTGCGATGCCATGCGGCCGAAACGGGTGGGACAGCCGATGATGATGGCATCGTAGTTGCCCAGATCATCGACCGCCGCGACCGGAGCCGCCTGGTCAAGCTTGAAATAAGCGGCCTTCGCGACCTCCGGGGGCGCTGTCTCCGGGACGCGTTTCACATCCACCGCGGCGCCGCTGGATCGGGCTCCCTCGGCGACGGCGTTGGCCATTGTCTCGATGTGACCGTAGGAGGAGTAGTAGAGCACCAGTACTTTGGCCATTAGGGATTCCTTTGGGCAGTTCGGGGTCTGGGCGGACAGTCGGCAGAATAGGCTGGCGCCTATTAGTCGACTAGATGGCATAATCGGACGGGTGTCATCCAAAAACACACGTAATGTGATCGACCTCAATCACACGCTGCTGTTTGTGGAAGTCGTGCGTGCGGGCAGCTTCGCGCAGGCCGGACAGAGAGTGGGCATGCCCGCGAACTCCGTCAGCCGCAAGATCGGTCAGCTTGAATTGCAACTGGGTAGCCGCCTCATCCACCGCTCCACGCGCAAGCTCAGCCTCACCGCCGCAGGCCGCGAGTTTTTCGAGCGCTGCGAGCCCTCCGTTGCCACCCTGGTGCTGGCCGGAAAGGAATGGAGTGACGGCGAAACGCCGGCCGGCAGCGTGATCCGCGTGGCCGCGCCCACCGATTTCTTCGACGTATTCCGCCTCGAATGGATCACGGAATTTCTGCGCAGGCATCCGCGGCTGCGCATGGAGTTTCTGCTGGATGATGCCAAGGCGGACCTCATCGCAGCCAGCATCGATGTGGCATTCCGCGCGAAGCATCTGGTGGAGGCCTGGCATGTGGGCCACAAACTCATAGATAGCCACTTTGCGCTCGTGGCAAGCCCAGCCTATGTATCCAGCCGCGGTGCGCCCGCGACGCCCCAGGCCCTCGCCGCGCACGACTGCCTGGTGCAATCCAGTCGTCCGGGAGCGGTGACCTGGCAGCTGCAAGGCCCGGATGGCCCTCACGGCGTAGAGGTCAGCGGACGATTTCGCGCCAACGCTTCGCGGGTTGTGCTGCAAGCGGCAGTCGCCGGGCTTGGCATCGCGCTGTTGCCGGATTCCGTGACGGCACCCGACCTCGCCGCCGGCCACCTCGTTCGGGTGCTGCGCCACTATCGCCGCGACGGTGCGGACCTCTATGCCGTCTACGCGAGCCGCCACCAGATTCCGCAGGCGGTGCTGGACTTCGTCACCTTCACGGCCGAAAAGGTCCGTTCGGCGTTACAATTCCGCGCGCCGCAGTCGGAAAACATAACGAGGTAGCAATCAATGTCAAATTCAGTAGCCACTCCTTTGTACATCGGGGGCAAGGAACGGCAGACCGCGGACAAAATGGCAATTGCCGACCCGGCCAAACCGGGCGTGATCGTGGGACACGCCGCGGCGGCCACCACCCAGGATGTCAGCGATGCCGTCGCCGCCGCCAAGGCCGCCTACCCGGCCTGGGCCGCCCTGTCACCGCAGCAGCGGGCGGAGAAGATGCTCGCAGCGCTCAAGGGTATTGCCGAGAACCGTGACGCCGACGCGGCCATCCTGTCGCAGGAGAACGGCAAGATTCGCTTTGAAGCGTGGATCGATTCGCTGGTGCTCGAACTGCGCTGGAAGCTGGCGCTGGGCCACGCCGACGAAGTCAACGCGACTAAGGTGCTACCCCCCATTCACGGCGCCATTGCGGTGGAAACGACGGTGGCCTACCAGCCGCTGGGCGTGGTCACGGTCATCGTACCGTTCAATTGGCCGGTCGCCATTCTCGGTGCCGCCCTGCCGCATGCGCTGCTGGCCGGCAATACCGTCATCGTGAAGCCGCCGTTGACGGCTCCCTTGGCCACGGCGCGCATCGTGCAGCGGATTGCCGAACAGCTCCCCCCCGGCGTGCTCAATGTCATCACCGGCGCCGACGCCAACATGAGCGCACTGATCCGCAATCCCGACGTGGCCAAGGTGTGTTTCACAGGCTCGGTCAACGGCGGCAAGAAGATGATGGAAATGGCCTCGCATAGCCTCACCCGCGTCACGCTCGAACTCGGCGGCAACGATGCGGCGATCGTATTGAAGGACGCCATCCTCGACGACGCGCACCTGGATCGGCTGTTTGCGGCCATCTACGACACCACCGGCCAGATCTGCATGAACGCCAAGCGGCTGTTCGTGCATAAGTCGCGGGTCGATGAAATGGTCAAGGGTCTGTCCGCACGCCTGGAGAAGGTCAAGCTCGGTTATGGACTCGACAAGGACACGACCATGGGCCCGCTGCATTCGCCGGCGCAGAAAACCTTCGTCGACAGCCTCATCAAGGAGGCCAAGGAGGCCGGAGCCAAGGTGCTGGAATTCGGCGAGCTGCCCGGCGGTGACATGAAGGGCGGCAATTTCGTGCGTCCGGCCATTGTCGTCAATCCGAGCCTGAAGCTGCGGGTCGTCACTGAAGAGCAGTTCGGGCCGGTCATTCCGGTGATCCCCTTCGAGACCGAAGAGGACGCCATCCGCATGGCGAATGACAGCTGGGCGGGCCTGAGCGGCTCGGTCTGGACGGCTGATCCCAAGACGGCCAACCGCGTTGGCGGCCAGATGGTCTGTGGTTACGTCTGGGTCAACGACCACGGCGCCACCCGCCTCGACCTGCGTGCCCCCTTCGGCGGTATGAAGTCATCAGGTATAGGCCGTGAGCAGGGCATCGAAGGCGTCCGCGCCTTCCAGGATACCCGCTCGATCGCGCATCTGAATGCCGCCGCGCTGGCCTCCATGGCGCACTAGCACGCGATCCGGTCAGCCTGTAGGACAGGACCGACAAATGAACAGGAATTCTGCGCGTTTACTGCCGTGACTCTTCGCACGTGGGTAGACGAGGGGCTCCCCTATACTCACGCAGACGCGACGCCAAGTCGCGGACCTGAGGAATCGAATGGGCACGACGCACAGCAGAGTGGAGATTGCCGCACGGCCGCCGGCGGATGCCGTTTCGCATGCGAACTTCATTGTGCAGGCGCGACTGGCTGCGGTCGTCGATTCCTCGGACGATGCGATCATCAGCAAGACGCTCGAGGGTCGCATCCAAAGCTGGAATGGCGCGGCGGAACGCCTGTTCGGCTACACCGCAGCCGAAGTCATCGGCAAGCCCATCATGATTATCGTGCCTCCGGAGCTGCGGGCTGAAGAGCGTCTGATCCTGGACCGGTTGAAACGGGGCGAACGCATCGACCATTTCGAGACCGTGCGTATGGCCAAGGACGGGCGCCGCATCTCCGTCTCGCTGACCGTGTCACCGGTGCGCGACCCGCACGGCGTCATTGTGGGAGCCTCGAAAATTGCCCGCGACGTCTCCGAGCGCCACCGATCCGAGCGCGAGTTACGACTCACACAGGGGCAGCTGAAGGCCCATGCCAACGCACTCGCCCGGCTGAACGAATGCACGGCGCGGCTGTGGAGCTGCCACACCCTGCAGGCCGGTTTGGAAGAGATCCTGAACTCGGTCGTGAAGCTGCTCGGCGCGGATAAAGGCCACATACAGTTGCTGGACGACAGCGGCGTACTGCGTATTGCGGCGCAACTGGGATTTGGGTTGGATTTCCTGCAGGCCTTCCGTGAGGTCACGACTGAGGACGATTCGGCTCCCGGCCGGGCGTTGCGATCCCGCGCACGCACAGTCATTGAAGATATAGAAGCGGATTCGCCGTACGAGTCCCTGCGTCCGGTCGCACGCGCCGCCGACTATCGGGCGGTGGTGTCAACGCCGCTGATCGGCCCTGATGGCATCCTCGTGGGTATGCTGTCGACTTACTTCAAATCCGCGCATCGACCAACCGAGCAGGAGTTGGGGATAGTGGATCTGTTCGCGCGTCATGCCTGTGACTTCATCAGGCGCTGCACGATGGAGCAGGCACTGCGCCTGCGTGAAGAATCACTGCGCGAGGGTGATCGGCGCAAGGACGAATTCCTGGCATTGCTGGCTCACGAACTGCGCAATCCGCTCGCGCCGGTGCGGTACGCGTTGGCCGCCATGCGCAAGCCGGGTTTCACGACCGAGCAGCGGGCACATACCAACGAAGTGATCGAACGACAGGTGGTTCACATGGCCCGCCTGCTCGATGATCTGCTGGACGTTTCGCGCATCACGCGCGGCTCGATCGAGCTCAAGAAGAGCAGTACCGAACTGGCACCGATCATCGCCTCCGCCATCGACGCGGCGCGGCCCACGATTGATGGCAAGGAACACGAACTGTCAGTGGACCTCCCCTCGGAGCCTGTCTATCTGGATGTCGACGCCGTGCGCCTGACACAGGTTTTCTCCAACCTGCTCATCAACGCGGCCAAATACACCGACCCGCAGGGCACCATCCGTCTGCACGCAGTACGCGCGGACGATGGTCTCACCATATCGATCCGCGACAACGGCATTGGCATTGCGCCGGAAATGCTGCCACGGCTCTTTACGCTGTTTAGCCAGGCGCGCTCGACCCTTGATCGTTCGGAAGGCGGCCTCGGCGTCGGGCTCTCCCTGGTGCGCGGCATCGTCACACTCCACGGTGGAACCGTCGAGGCGCGCAGCGCCGGACTCAATCACGGCAGTGAGTTCATCGTGCATTTGCCATTGGGGACGACGGTACCGGAACCCGTCAAAGTCGCGATTACCGCAAAGGCACGCCCGGCCGACGGCGGGCTGGACGTCATGATCATCGATGACAATCGGGATGTCGCCGACAGCTGCGCAACGCTGTTGGAACTGTCCGGACATCGCGTCCGCACGGCCTATGCCGCCCGCCGCGGGCTCGAACTCGCGGCAGTTCTCCCACCCGAGGTCATGCTGCTGGATATCGGACTGCCGGACATGAGCGGCTATGAGCTCGCGACCACAATACGTGCGGCACCTTGGGGTCGCGAGATGATTCTGGTAGCGGTTACCGGCTGGGGCCAGGAGGCGGATCGGGAGCGCGCATTCCATTGCGGCTTCGATCATCACCTGACCAAGCCCATTTCGACCGATGCCTTGGAATCCTTGCTGCAATCGTTGCGGCCGGTTGTGGATACAGCCGAATCGATCTGAACACCGTGGCAGCAGCTCAGCGGCTGGTCGTTTGTTTCATGCTGATGGTGTGCCGCGGCGGGTCGGTCGCGGGTGCCCAACCTGCGCCTGCGAATGCTGCGCCACTTCCGTTCAGCATCACCCGGTCTGATCCGGCCCTTGATGGCCTCATTGCGCCCGATGCCAGGCTCCGTACGGTTGCTGCCGGATTTGGCTTTATCGATGGACCTGTCTGGGTCACCGGGGAGCACGGCACCGAGGGTTATCTCCTGGCCAGCAGCATCATCGATAACGTCATTTACAAAGTGACCGCGGCCGGGAAGGTATCCGTATACCTGGACCGCGCCGGATACAGCGGCGAGGATTTCGCCAATGTTGGCAAGTTTGCACAGATCGGACGGGCCCATGTGCTGTTGATGGGACCCGGGTGCACGGGTGTCGATCGACAAGGACGCCTGATCTGGTGTGCGGGCCAGGATCTGGCCATCAAGCGCCTGGAAAAAGACGGTACCCGGACGGTGCTCGCGAGTGGTTTCGAGGGCAAACACTTCAATGGGCCAAACGATGTCGCGATTGCTGCGGATGGCGCCATCTACTTCACCGATTCGGACGTTGGACTGCGTGGCGGTATTCGCGGTCCTCTTGCCCAGATGCCCGACTCGGTGTGGCGCTGGCAGGACGGGAAGGTTACGCTGGTGGTCAGCCGCGAACAGCTCGGCGCCGAGCCCAACGGCATCGCCCTGTCCCCGGACAACAAGTACCTGTACCTGTCCGCCGGAACGATTTCGCCGGATCCGAAGGTGATGCGCTATGCCGTCAATGCGGACGGCAGTGTGGGTGCTGGTGAGCTCTTTACCCACGGCAGCGGCATCGGCGATGGCATGAAGACAGATCGCGCCGGCAATCTGTGGTCAACGGACGCCCTGCCCGGCACCGTACGTATCACCGCGCCGACCGGTCGGCTCCTGGGTCTGTTGCATCTGCCAACACTGGGTGATGCGGAACCGCGTAAGACAACCTGCGCCTCGAGCATTGCCTTTGGCGGGCCTGATGCGAGGACCCTGTACATCACGGCCTGCGAGTACATCTATGCAATCGCACTGAAAGCGCCGGGCGTTCTGGAGGGCCCCGGCCATCAGCAATGAGTCGGCAGGCTCATTTCACCAGGCGCTTCGACTGCGTGTCCCAGTTGCTATTCGTGCACAGCGCGCACTTGGCGCCGACGAACATCGCGCGCGCGTGGCTGTCGCCCTTGAACTGCCATAGCACCCAGTTCGAGGCGACATTGGCGAATTCCCCGCCACCGGGGTGATACATCGTCGCCGTATGGCCGGCACCGTGCCGCGAACCGTAGAAGGCGGGCAGGGTTTCGATGGCGTCGTAGGTGGCCTTGGAGCGCCCCATCATAAAGTCGCGCTCGCCCCCGTTGATCATCAGTACGGGCCCGTGCAGTTTCATCAGCGGGTCACTCCCCTGCACGCCTGAGTTGAATACGCCGATGGTTCCGACCCGTGGATCGGCGCCGAGCGTGATCGCCAGCACGCCGCCGCAGGACTGGCCCATGACGGCAATGTGTTGGGTGTCGACCTTGCCGTTCAGCGCCGCGCCGACCCGCACATTTTCCTGCTCAGCCCAATCAATGGCCGCCTTGAGATCATCGGCACTGGCCTGACGGCGCGGCGCGCCCTCCTGAGGCGCACCAGCGGTGGTGATGACCAGGAAGCCATGCGAGGCGATGGTCGAAAGAAACCCGGCGTACCGCGGACTGTCTACCGCACAACCGCCATTGCCCCACACCACCACCGGCAGCGTGTCGCGCTTCGGAAAGCGATCGAGGTTCGCAGGTCGGAAGGTCCTCAGTGCGGGCGCAGCGAAGGCAGGTTCAGCGCTGACCTCGTACCGGCCAGGCTGCGCTTTCGGCGCACCCTCTTCGGGAAGCGCCGAGGCGATCATCTCCGGAGTGACACCGGCGAGCTGGGCGTTGCACGTCCCGCTCACAGCGAGCAGGGCCAAGGCCATCAGACCCAGCGCAGTTTTCATGACTTCGGCGGGGTACCGCGGAAATTAGCCTGCAGCAGGTGCGTCAAGGTATGCACATAGCGCAACTTGCCGTTCTCGACGCGGAACAGGTGGCTGTCCGGCGCGCCACTACCGCCGTTTGGGCCCCCGGCACCGAACGTGCAGTACACCGATACCGTTCCAAGCACCTCATCGACGACGAAACGCCGATTGGCAATATTGACCCCGCCCGGTACGCCGACCTCGCAGCTGTCCGAAGGGGACCCTTTGCCGGTATATCCCCCACCCCCCTCGACGCGTACGCAGGGGAATCCCCAGGGTACCAGGTCGATCCTCTTCTCCAGGAAGGCATCAAGGTAGGCGTTGGCCGCCGCGACCAATGTGCCGCGCGAATTGCGTTTCTCCGCCGGGATCGGGCCCCAATCCTCTGCGGCCGAGTACTTCAGATACGAGTCGGCGTTGAAGAGCCAGTAGCCCGTGGTGGTCCACAGGATCTCAACATCCGCGATCTTGTCGTGGTTGACGCGCAGGCGGGTGCTGAGCACATAGGGGGCGGCCTTGTCCGTGACAATCACCTCGGTAATCGTCTGGCAGGTATCGGTATCGAGGAAGCTGCGCTGATGATCGATCTTCATCGGCTTGGTGATCAGGCCTTTTTGCATGTCAGCTGCGGCCGTATTCTCCCAATAGCCGACACCCTTCGCCAGCGGTAAGCCGGATGGATCGCCCTTGGTCTGAGCTGCGATATACAGATCGACTGCCTGCTGCAGGCCGCCGCGCGTGCAGGACACCTCGGCCCGGCTGAGCGCGGGAATCAGCGCTGCGCCGCAAAGCGCAAGGTAGAGGCCTGCAAAGGCGATGCGTTTCATTGATTTCATGGTTCCCCCTGTGGACCGGCGCGAGGAGGCAGAAAATGGCAGTATTCGCCCAGCATGGCAAGCCCGGCACGGCAACACTGGCCATGGAGGCAAAGTGACCACCCGCAGTAAACAGGACAAGGCGAATCTGCGCCTCGTGAAACGGATATACGAGGAAGTGCTGGGGCCGATCGACTCCGGGGCGGTCGATGCACTGTTTGATCCGGGCTACATTCAGCACAATCCCAATGCCGCCACCGGCTCCCAGGGTCTGAAGGAAATGCTGGACCGCGCAAAGGTCAAGTACCCGAAGGCCGAACACCGGGTCAAGCGCATGCTGGTCGATGGGGATCTCGTGGCCGCGCATGTCCATGTCATTTTTCATCCGGGCGATGAAGGATTCGCGGTGGTGGATATCTTCCGCATCGCCCATGGCAAGATTGTCGAGCACTGGGACGTGATGCAGCCCGTGACCGGCAGCACCAAGAACAACAACGGACGCTTTTAGGGGGATGGCATGGAATTGAATATGGTGGCTGGCGCCGTGACGCCGGCGGATCGAAGGACCCTGCTCGGCCGCTGGTCCTGGGCGCTGTTTGACGGCGCACGCATTCCCGACAATGTGCTGGTCAATATCTTCGTGTTTTCCGCCTATTTCAGCACCGTGGTGATTTCCGATCCGGTGCACGGTCAGGTGGTGTGGAGCTACACCAGCGCGGTCGGCGCCATACTGGTCGCCATCGGGGCGCCCATTCTCGGTGCCATCGCCGATGCCGGCGGGCGGCGCAAACCCTGGCTGGTGGGCTGCATCGCGGTTGGCGTTCCGTCGATGATGGCGTTGTGGTACGCCACTCCGGGCATGAACGTCGGACTGGTTTGGATCCTGGTCGCCATTGTCGGCAGCATGCTGTTCTATGAATACTCAGCCGTCTTCTGCAATGCCATGCTGCCGAACATCGCGCCAAAGGGCATCGGGTTCTGGAGTGGCATGGGCTTTGCGCTGGGCAATGCCTTTGGCGTCATCCTCTTCCTGTTTTTCCTGTTTGCCTGGAGTTGGAACGCGAACCCGCTGTTCGGACTCGACAAGGCCATGCACCAGCCCGAGCGCGCCGTCGGTATCCTGGCGGCCGTGTGGATGCTGATTTTCGGGCTGCCGCTGTTTGTGTTCACCCCGGACTCCCCCGCAACCCGATTGAGCGCCGGTAAGGCGGTTCGCCACGGTCTCAAAAGCCTGCTCGAAACCCTGACCCGCGTGCGGCAGTTCCGCAATGTCGGCATCTTCCTGATCGCGCGCATGACCTATAACGAAGGCTTTGTCGTCCTGATGAGTTTCAGCGGTATCTACGCGGCCGGGGTGCTGCGCTGGAGTGCCGATGCACTGATCGTGCAGGGATTGCTGAACAGCGTCGCGGCCGCATTGGCCGGCGCCCTGGCCGGGTGGATGGACCTGAAAATCGGTTCGCGCCGCAGCGCGATGATTTTCGTCGCCGGCTCGCTGCTCGCCATTGTGATCGTGTGTTCGACGAGCCCCGATACGGCGCTGTTCATCCGGTTGCCGCAGCCATTGCAGCATTTCGGCGGTGTGTTCCCGACCATCCCCGACATCGTGTTCTGCGTCGCGCAGGTCCTGGCCGCGACCTTTGTCACCGGAGGTCTGTCCTCCAGTCGCGCACTGATGGGCAAGCTTGCGCCGCCGGCCATGCTGAATGAGTTCTTTGGCGTCTATGCCATGTCCGGAACGGCCACCTCCTTCGTCGGACCGCTGGTGATCGGCCTCGTCACGTCGATCTCCCAAAGTCAGCGCATCGGTATTGCCAGCGGGATCGCGTTCCTGCTGCTTGGCATGGTGTTGCTGCTGCGCGTAAAGGAGCCGGAAGTCCCCGCTTCCGCCTAGGCGCTGGACCACAGGTGCTGGGCTGCGTACGCGCGCCAGGGGCGCCACGCCTGCGCACGCAGCAGCAGTTCCGGCGCGGATGGGCGCCGTCCGGTCTCATCGGCCAGGGCGCGCATCAGCCCCACATCGGCCGCCGGAAAGGCGTCCGGTTCGCGCAGTTGGCGCAGCGCAATGTACTGCGCGGTCCACTCGCCGACCCCACGAATGGCGCGCAGGCGCGCAATTGCCTGGTCGAGTTCGCAGTGCGCGCCGAACAGCTCCGGATTGGCGAGCGCGGCGGCCGCGACACCGTTCAGGGTGGCCGCGCGGCTGCGTGGCATGCCGAGCGCGGTCAGATCCGCCCCGGCCAGTGCCGCAGCTGTCGGAAACACGTGTGTCAAATGTTCATCCGGGTCCGATAGCGGCGCTCCGTAGGCGGCGACCAGCCTCCCCGCCAGGCGGATCGCGGCCGCCACCGTGATCTGCTGGCCCAGCACCGCGCGGATGGCCAGCTCAAAACCATCCCAGGCGCCCGGCACCCGCAGGCCCGGGCGCCGTTTCAGCAGCGGCGCCAGCACCGGGTCCGTTGCCAGATGTGTCGCAATGCTCAGCGGATCTGCGGCCAGATCAAACTGCCGCCGCAGCCGGGCAATGATATTGGGCAGCAGCGCGAGCTTGGATATGCGAATACTGGCCCGCAGGGCATTGCCTGCGGCAGGCTGCACGCTGATCCGCCCCGCAACGCCGCCCAGTGCGATGGTTCGCGAATAGCTTCCCGCGGCCACCCATTCAATACCGGGAATGGCGCGCTGCTTGAGAAATCCGAGCATGGCCGGCCAGTCATACGGGGGTTTGTAGCGCAGCAGCAGGCTGAATTCGCCTTGATCCGTGACGGCAACATCCGGACCGCCCAGACGGCGCAACGCACCGGGGGGTCGGCCAAACAGCGCGAGAAAGGTCTCATTGAATCGGCGGATGCTGCCGAATCCCGCCGCAAAGGCAATCTCGGTCATCGGCAAGTGGGTCTCGTGGATGAGCTGTTTCGCCAGCAGAATGCGCCGGGTTTGCGCGACCCCGATCGGCGATGCTCCGAGGTGCTGCCGAAACAGCCGCCGCATTTGCCGCTCACCGACACCGAGCCGCTCGGCGAGCGCATCAACGTTACCGCTGTCCAGGGCTCCGAGCTCGATCAGCGCCAGACCGCGCGCCACGGTATTGGAGGTGCCGCGCCATGCCGGCATATCGGGCGCCGTCTCGGGTCGGCAGCGCAGACAGGGACGAAACCCCGCCTCCTGCGCGGCGGCCGCAGTCGGGAAAAATGTGACGTTGCGGGATTGCGGCGTGCGCGCCGGACAGATCGGGCGGCAATAGATGCCGGTGGTCTTCACGGCCGTGAAAAAGCGTCCGTCGAAGCGGCTATCGCGTAACTTTACCGCCCGGTAACAGGCGTCGTGGTCGAGGTCCATGGCGCAATGTTCGCACCAATCGGCACCTGCGACTCGCGGTTTTCGGACATCAATGCAACAGGCCGCCGGGGGCAATATCCATGTCCGAAATCCGCCAGCGGACCGCGCACCGGCAGGCCAGAATTCCGCGCACTGGCCCGGCATGCGCCGCCCATCACTTAAGGAGTGCGCCGTGAGTTATCTGTACAAGACCATGCAATCACCGGTAGGGCAGCTCACCCTGGTGGGAAGCGATCGGGGTCTCGCAGCCGTGCTGTGGGAGGACGACGATCCGTCACGGGTGCGACTGGGAGAGCGCAAAGAGCAGGCAAGCCACCCGGTGCTGGTGCAGGCCCAACAGCAACTTGAGCAATACTTTGCCGGCAAACGCCGCAAGTTCACGGTAAAGCTTGACCCCGCCGGCACGGATTTTCAGACCCGGGTGTGGAATGCACTGCGGACGATTCCGTTTGGCGAAACCCGCAGCTACGGGCAGATCGCCGACCAGATCGGCAGCTGCAAGGCCGTGCGGGCGGTGGGTGCAGCCAATGGCGCAAACCCGCTCTCCATCATCGTGCCCTGCCACCGCGTGATCGGGGCCGATGGCAAACTGACGGGATTCGCGGGCGGGCTTGCGGTCAAGGCGCGGCTGCTGGCGCTGGAGAGTCAGTCAGGTCTGCGGGCCGGCTCCTGAGAACTTCATCTGGATCGACCCGCGGCGCTCCAGGAACTTCCACACGCCCTGCTCGCGTACAAAACGATCCTGCATTTCACCGAAGTACATCGGCCCACTGGAGATAAACGGCGGCACTGCACCTTCGGCCGGGGTTGTCGCAATCATGGTGAGGTAGGAC
This sequence comes from Steroidobacteraceae bacterium, assembly GCA_035485475.1. GTDB lineage: Bacteria > Pseudomonadota > Gammaproteobacteria > Steroidobacterales > Steroidobacteraceae > DAIDKA01. The sequence continues at coordinate 24,653 of DATHOA010000256.1, forward strand.
AGCCCGCGCGCTGCATCCCGGCTCTCGACATCGATCATGACGCCCGTGGTCAGATGCTTGGTCAGCAGCGTTTTCGGACGTGTCAGGAGTGATGCGCGGATTGCCTCACGCCCCTGGATCAGCTGACCCGGATTCATCGGACGCGCGAAGGAGCCGTTTGCGGCGAAGCAGTCCGCGGCCGCGTTCATATCGCCCAGATCCAATGCCCGGCCATAAGCGTAGGTAAGGCGCTCGCAGGCCCGCTCTATTTCCACGCGCTCGATGGTGCTCAGAACATCCGACATTTCGCTTCCCCTCCGATTCGAACTCCTCACGATTGCTGAATTGTACGCGCCGCCGAGAGTGCAAGGCGAGCAGCCGAAGTGGCATCATGCGGAGCCGCCGGATCCTCCGGCCCGTGAGGTTCAAATGGCCAACTTGACCCGTCGCAACGCGTTACAGATTGTGGGCATGGGAGCCGTCGCCTTCGGGCTGGATCCCCTGGCCGCCCGGGCCCAGGACTTGAGTTTTCCCAAGGGCGCCGTCATCCGCACCCTGTTCAAGGATTACGCACCGGGCGAACTCACCGGCGGCGCGACGCTGTTCCACGAACATCTGTCGCTGGGTGAGGATTTCAGCGCGCGGTTCCGTGCGGCATCGCAGGCCGTGCTCGCCGCCCAGGGCATAACCCTGCCCCCCGCGGGCACTGCGCCGCCGCCGGCGCCCCAGGGTCCTGATCCCATGCGCAATGTCGAGCTCATGGCACAGGAATTGCGCGACGCGCAGCACGAGGGTGTGGCATGCATCGTGGATGCCAGCCTCGAAGGTGCCGGAATGGACCTGAAGTTCATTCGTGACGCAGCGAAGATGTCCGGGTTGCCGATCGTCAAAGGCGCCGGCTTTTACACGCAGCCCTTTTATCCGCAGTCGCTCGCGGGCATGAGCGAGTCGCAGATCACCCAGGCACTGATCCGGCAGGCCGATGAGTACCCGGCGGGCGCCTTCGGCGAAATCGGCTCCTGGGATGACATCACGGCGCAGGAGCGTCGCGTGTTCCGTGCCGTCGGCAAGGCACACCTGGCCACCAATCTGTCCATCTTCACGCACACCGGCATTCCGGGGAAATCCGCCCTGGAACAGCTGGACATCCTGGAGGATGCGGGCGTGGATCCGCGCCGGGTTGCCATCGGCCACCTGGGCAATCTCAACGATCCGGGCCTCTACGTGCACAAGGCCGTTTGTCGCCGTGGCGCCTATGTCGGCTTCGACCGTCAAGGCAGCCCGCGCGATGCCACGGTGGTGCCGCTGGTCATGGGACTGATCGAGGCTGGATTTACCGATCACATCCTGATTTCAGGAGATGCGTCGCGCGGCTACGCGCGACCCATCACGGTGTTCGTGCCAAAGCTGAAAGCCGCCGGGGCCGACGAGGCAACCCTGCATCGCATCACCGTGGAGAATCCGCTGCGCTTCCTCGCGTTTGTGCCGAAGCGTCCACGCAGCGTCAATGCCGGATAGTCGCCAGCGCTCCGCCATCGACGGCCCAGGCCGCGCCGTTCACGAAGCTCGCCGCATCGGATAGCAGGAAGGTCACGACCTCACCCACCTCCTCCGGCGTGCCGATGCGATCCATGGTGGCGACCTTGCCCAGCACCTTCTTGCCGGCCGCGACATCACCGTTGAACATCATGCGCAGCATGGCCTCCAGCAACGGGGTGTCGATCACGCCCGGCATCACGGCATTGACCCGTACCCCCTTGGCGCCTACTTCGCTGGCAGCGGTACGCGTGAGGCCGATGACGGCGTGCTTGGTGGAGTTGTAGGCGCAGGCCCCCGCGAGGCCGCGCTCACTGGCGATCGAACCGGTATTGACCACGGCGCCGCGGCCCTGCTTCAGCATCACCGGCAGTACATATCGCAGACCCAGGAAAATGCCCTTCTGGTTCACCGCGACAATGCGGTCGAACTCCGCCTCCTCGTACTCATAGATGGGCCCAAGTTTGCCTTCCATGCCGGCGTTGTTGAAAAACCCATCAATGCGGCCGAACACCTCGAGCGCCCGCGCCACATAGGCCTGGACATCGGCTGACCTGCTGACATCGGCCACCACGGTCTCGACGCGCCCACCGCGCGCCGCCACGGCATCGCGACGCGCGGCCAGCGCGGCGCCGTTGATATCCACCAGCATCACATCGGCGCCGGCTGCGGCCAGGCTCATCGCCGCCGCGTGGCCGATCATGCCGGCGCCCCCGGTTATCACCACGACCTTGCCTTGCATGGATGGGGTCATTTGCGCGCTTCCTTTGACAATCGTGAGCCGCGAAATGGCATGGTCATGACGAACAGCACGCCGCGCAGGCCAAGCATCTTCAGACCCTCGCGAATATCTTCCGGGGTCAGGCTCGCCGTCATGGGCATCGTGCCGAATACCTTCGCCTTGATGAGCAGCTGATTACCGTCGCGCTCAATGCGGCTGACGGTCATGAGTTCGCGGCGATCCGGCCCATAGACCTTCATGCCGGGTTTTCCAGTTTTTCAAAATCAATCTTCAGGTCCTCGCACATGACCTGCGCCGTCGCCCGCCCGGCGCCGAACACACCACCGCCCGGATATTGGAATGGGCCCACCAGGTACAGCCGATCGATCCCGGGCACGCGGTACTGTCCCAGGTCCGGCGTCGGGCGATGCGCCCCGCTTTGATAGCTGGTGGTGGCGATGCCATGCAGGTCGCCGCGCATGAAACTCGGTGAAGTGCGCTCCATGTCGACGGGGCTGTCGCAGTGGAAATCCAGCAGCACCTCGTCCAGGTTGGACACGTAGAGCCGCAGGCGGTCAAGCATGCTGCGCGCGAACGCGTCCTTGGATTCATCCCAGGACTTGCCATCGGGGCGCACATAGGGTGCATAGTCCCACAGATGCGCGATGCCTTTGCCGGGGGGCGTGCGGGTGTCATCAAACATCGACAGCGATCCCAGGCCCAGCAGATGGGTACGCATGAAGCCGCCATAGCGCAGATCGTCAAAACATTCGCGCAGTTCCCGATACGTTGGCGGCATCAGCTCGATCATCACGGACTGCACCGGATCCGCGCTGCGGAAGCGCAGCGGCCCGTCCAGTGCGGCATGCACCGTGACGCAGGCCGCCTCGGTAATGTGCGTGGCCTCGGCGGCCTTGCGCACTTCGGCATCAAGGCCGGCCACCATGGATGACAGCTTGTGCGGATGGATCGCGCCGATGACCGCCTCGCGCGCCGTATAGCGGTTGCCATCGGTGGTGATGACACCCGACGCGCGGCCATTGGCGATGACGACCTCGCGCACGTCCTGGCTGGCGAGCACGGTGCCGCCGCGATCCTCGATGCAACGGGTGAGCGCTTCCGTGAGCTTGCCACTGCCGCCCACCGGAACACCAAAACCGTAGGCTTCAAGGAAGCCGAGGAATACGAATACACCCAAGCCGGTCGCCTTCTCATCCGGCGACACCAGGTTCTCACCGGCGACGCGGGCGAAATGCGCGCGTACCTGGTCGTGTTCAAAATAGTCCGCCAGCACATCGTGGCTGCTCATCTGCATGGCGCGCCAGAACTCCCGGCCCTCGCGGCTCTGGTCGAGGAAGGCGAAGCTCGCGCCCTGCGGCGCGGGCGGCGTATAGAGCGTCGCGACCAGCATCGGCAGCCAGGTGGCCGCCTGCGCCGACAGGCGCAGGAAGGCCTGCGCATCACGTTTGGAGAACTTCGCGATCTGGGCGGCGGATTTGGCCGGATCCCGGTACAGCGCCAGGGTCGAACCATCTTCGAACACGGACATCATCGGTGAGTCTGGAAACAGGTAGCGCAACCCATAGCGGCTCTTCAACCCCAGTTCATCGCGCTGTAGCAGCGGATTGGCCTGGATGAATATATGAGTCATCGAATGCTGATCGTGGCGGAAGCCCGGTCGGGTCAGCTCGCGCGACACCACCCCTCCACCGAACCAGGCGTTGCGCTCCAGCACCAGCACGCGTTTGCCGGCCTTGGCCAGGTACGCAGCCGCCACCAGGCCGTTATGGCCACTGCCGACGGCAATGACATCGAAGTCTTTTTGGCTGATCATAGGATCGACGTACAACGGTTCACGGGGGCACGGTTCATGAGTCAGTCCAATGCGCAGGGCGAAGCGATCGTTAAGAAATTCTTTGAGCTGCTGAATGCGGAAGATCTCGAGGGCATCCGGGCGCTGCTGACCGAAGATGCCGCCTGGCTGCCGCAGGCGCGTGACATGCCGGGAGCGGGTGAATACCGTGGGCGCAACGTCATTGTGGATGACTTCCTGAAACCGATCCGCGGCATGTTCGCGAAGGGCAGTCCATCGAATCGCATTCTGTCCATGGCGTCAAATGGTTCGCTGGTACTGGCCGAAACCCATGGCACCGGGCACCTGCAGGACGGCCGCACCTATGACAATCGCTATGCCTGGGCATTCGAGCTGCGCGGTGACAGGATCGCGGTGTTGCGCGAATACCTCGACAGCTACTACATCGTGCGACTGTTCGGCGCGACCTGAAGGCCACATCGCGGTCAACTGGCGTAGAGACGCACCGGCAGCTTCGCCGGTCCGTGGCCAATCGTCGTCATCCACGGCGTTGGCTCCCCGGCGGTCTCGAAGCGTGCGACGCGCCGCGCCATTTCGGTCAGCAGCACATGGGCCTCCAGCTGTGCCAGCACCCGGCCGACGCAGGCATGGATGCCATATCCCCAGCCGACCTGTTTTTTGAGGTCGCGGCCCATATCGTACTGGTCAGGCCTGTCCCAG